>PMBT01000070.1:887-1860 GCA_003153035.1 Opitutia bacterium | reverse complement strand
AGCACCGCTCTGAGCGAAATAAACGAGAGATCCATGACCACGACATCATAGTCGGCCCGTGGCAGAGCGCCCGGCCTGAGGTGGCGGGCATTGACTTTTTCCCGGTTGGTCACGCGAGGGTCGGCCCGGAGCCGGGCGTGAAGCTGACCGCGGCCGACATCAACGCAGGTCACGTCAGCGGCGCCCGCCTGCAGGGCGCAGTCGGTGAAGCCGCCAGTAGAGGCGCCCACGTCGAGCACGTGCGCGCCGCGCAGGTCGAGGCGGTGTTTTTCGAGGAAAACGACGAGCTTTTCGCCACCCCGGCTGACGAAACGGGGCGGCTGATCCAAGATGAGGACGACGTCGTCCGCGCATTCCCGGCCCGGTTTATCGAGCCGCTCTGTGCCGCGGCGCACCCGGCCAGCCATAATCAACGCGCGGGCCTGCGCGCGCGACGCGGCGAGGCCGCGCTGCACCAGGAGTTCGTCAAGACGCCGGCGGGGGCGGGCCATCGGGACCTCTGGTGGGATGAAGGACCCGGTCACTTCTTCTCCGTCCACTCGGCGGTGAACCGGTAGCGGCCGGCGACGAGCTGGCAGGTGACTGCGTCCTTGGTGCGCCGGATTCCCGTGACGCCGGGCGCATGTTCGACCGGCTTCCCGCTTTCCGTGATCGACGCTTTGACGGGCACGGGCAGCCGGGCGGTGGCGGTGGTGTTGGCCGGCACAATGATCTCCCAGTCAAAGCGACGGGGGCCCGACCGCCAAGCGCTGACAATCTCCCCGTGCGGCGAGGCCAGTCGGGCCCGTGCCGACGCCAGGCTGCCCCCGGGGCGGGGCTGCAGCAGGATGTGCTTGTACCCGGGCCGCTCCGGATCGATCTCCAGACCGGCCACCACCCCGTACAGCCAGGCGCCGATGGCGCCATAGGCGTAATGGTTGAACGAATTCATGGCGGGATTCTGGGCGCCGCGCTCCGGCGTCCAGCCGTCCCA
>PMBT01000070.1:0-840 GCA_003153035.1 Opitutia bacterium | reverse complement strand
GGCACCAGGTCGAAATGCAGGGCTAGCACGCAGGCCGTTTGCGTGCCGCTGGACACCGCGCCGTCGCGGGTGATGAACCGGCGCTGGAACGCGGTGCGCACGGCATCGGCGAGCGCGGAGTATTTTCGGGCTTCGGCCTTCTTGCCGAGCACCGCGGCCATGGCGGCCACCAACCGCGCACTCTGGGCGAAAAACGCCGTCCCGATCAGGTCCTTGGGCGTNNGTCTTGCGACGGATGAGATCGGGATTGGTCGCCCGCAGCTCATCGACGAAACGCGCGCAGGTGGGAAAATACCGCTCAAGGATGCGGTGGTCGCCGCTGCATTGGAAGACCGTCCACGGGCAGATCGTCACCGCGTCGGCCCAGGCGGGGCCGCCATCGGAGTGAAGATCGTCAGTGGCCGGTGCCACGGCGGGAATGGTGCCGCGCGCCGTCTGGGCGTCGGCCAGGGTTTGCATCCAGTTGGTGAAAAAGGCGGCGACATCCAGGTTGAAAGCGGCGGTGCGAATGAATACCTGGGCGTCGCCCGTCCAGCCAAGGCGTTCATCGCGCTGCGGACAGTCCGTCGGCACATCGAGAAAATTGCCGCGCTGACTCCATTGGATGTTCTTCTGCAGCTGGTTGATGAGGGGATCGGAGCAGGAGAACTCCCCGGTGGGTGGCAGATCGGAATGCAGCACCACCGCGGTGGCGTCCCCGATCTCGACGGGCGGCCCGCAGGTTTCGACCTCGACATAGCGGAACCCGTGAAACGTGAAGCGCGGCTCGAAGGTCTCCCCGCCGGCCTCGCCGCGCAGCGTGTAGTGGTCGGTCGCCCGGGCGGTGCGCAGGTTCTCGCG
>PMBT01000015.1 GCA_003153035.1 Opitutia bacterium | reverse complement strand
CCACGGGGAATCGAACCCCGGTTTAAAGATTGAGAATCTCTTGTCCTAGCCGCTAGACGATGAGGGCGGAGAAAGGTGCGAATTTCACGCCGGCGCCGGGAATCTCAAGAAAAAAGTTTGCCGCCGCCGCGGTCAGTTTCTCGTTTCCAGCAGCTCGCCCGGCTGGAAGAAACGCGCCAGCTCGACCCGGGCGTTCGCTTCACTGTCAGATGCATGCGCCACGTTCACGGTGACATCCGTGCCAAAATCGCCGCGGATCGTGCCCTTGGCGGCCTTGCGGGAGTCGGTCGGGCCTAGCAGATCGCGCACCCGCTGAATCACCTCCTCGCCCTCGAGCGCCATGACAATGACCGGCCGCGAGCTCATGAAGGCTTCCAGCATCGGGTAAAACGGCCGGTCCGCCACATGAGCATAATGCTCCCGCAGAATTGGCGGCGCGAGCCGCATCAGTTTGCAGCCGACGATAGCGAAGCCCGCCTGCTCGAAACGGCCGATGACATTGCCGACGTGCCGCTGCTCCATGCAGTCGGGTTTGAAGATGATCAGCGTTCTCTGCATAAATACGGACCGGCACGATACCAACGCCTCGTCGCGAGGGAAGCCCGGAGTTGGTTCAAGGCGAATTCATGCAATTAGGCCGTGGTCGTCTACAGAAGAACACAAGCCGTTCGGTGAATGATGTAGAAGCCCGCTTGCCCGTTCGACAAGCTCAGGGTCCCGAGCGGGGTCGAGGGACGGGCGATTCTCCCTCTGTTATCCCCCTCCGCCGGGCCTTCCGCCGTCGCCAAGCCTATGGCGGACAGGACGGAGGACAGGTCGCGCGCACCTGTCGGCCGTAGCTTTATGCGAAGGCGCAAGCGCGCTTCCTACAAATGGATTGTTCCGGCTTTGCCTCCCGAGGGTGTCGCTGACGCTAGCGCCGAGTCTCCCGTGAGATACCGGAGAATGCACGGACGGCCAAAGACGGCGGCATCAGGCCCCCAGTGGGAGGTTCACCGGAAGAGAAAAGTGGCACGGCGGGGAGGGACCCCGCCGTGCCACGATCGTTGCGCTATCACTATGAATTGCGCTCGATCTCCTTAACCGCGACTCGCCCATCTGCACAGCCAAAATCTACTTTGCCGGCGCGGCGAAGACCGTCTCGATGACCGGCAGACTCGTCCCAGCCACCGTGACTGCTGCCCGCCCGGTGGAATTGAAAGTGGCGTAAACGATGCCAAGCAGATTGCTGCCATCGACCACGGTGCTGTCGGCCCGGTCGTTGTTGTAGCCCTTGACCTGCCAGCCACCGGCCACGGAAGCGATCACCCGGTGCGCGACTTTTTCCCCGAAGCGATTCACATAAACCGCGATCATGCCGACACGCAGCCGGGCCGCTTCGATTTTCTTCACCACGATCACCGCGTCGTCACTGAAATACGGAAGCATCGACTGGCCCGCGACACGCACCACACTCATTTCGGGACGATTCGCAGCCACCGTCAGCGCGTCAGACACCGCCGCATCGTAGCTCATCCCGCCTACGACGTGCTCCTTCGCGGAGACGTTCGCCGTGACCATGAGCACGAGCAGTGCCGCACTTGCTGTGAGGATCCGGTGGGCGGCGGTGGTCTCTTTCATGCCACCATCGTAGTGGCGGCGCCGGTTTCCCGGTAGGCGGCCTCCGCCTTAAATCATTGACCACCTTTCCCTTAATCCCATCGCCCGATCCACCTATACCACGCCGTGGAGCTTCCCGACGTTCATTTGCATTTCACCCAGACAGCGATGGGTGCTATCCCCCACCCGCTTCGGGGAAAGTCGGGAAAAACTGTAAAGACCCTGTTTCCCCCAGAGAGAACACCCTAGTGGCACCCGGCCGGCTCGAGCGAAGAAGCGCTTCTCTGTCCCCGGAAACGAACCGCTCTTCTGGGTGTTTTCCCGGACGAAGTAGGGTGTGCAAACCGGTCGATTCACGCCGGTTTCACCGGCGCTGCCCGGATAATCCCGGGCAGCCTATTCTCCCGTGGGCGCCGCCTGCAGCGCTTCTTTCAGCGTCGGATGGTTGAAGTGAAATCCACTGTCGAGCAAACGCTGCGGGCGCACCCGCGTGCTCGCGAGCAGGATCTCCTCGGCCATCTCCTGAAAGATCATTCGCAGAATGAACGACGGTACCGGCGCCCATGCCCGGCGACCAAGGGTCCGGGCCAGCGTCGCCGTGAATTCCGCGTTGCGCACCGGTTCTGGCGCCACCGCGTTGACCGGTCCCATCAGCCGCCCATCCCGCAAGCCCATCAGCAGCACACCCACCAAATCGTCGAGCGCGATCCAACTCATCCATTGCCGCCCGTTCCCAAGTCGACCGCCCAATCCGCTGCGAAACAGCGGCAGCAATTTCGCGAGGACCCCACCGTCGCGGCCCAGCACCAGTCCAAGGCGCAGGATCACGGCCCGGACTCCGACGCTCTCCGCGATCCGCGCCTCCTCCTCCCAGGTCCGGCAGACGTCCGCCAGGAATCCCTCGCCCTTGGCGCTCGTCTCCGTGAGCTCCTCCTCGCCGCGAGAACCGTAATAGCCAACCGCCGAAGCACTGAGGAACACCCGCGGCTTGTGGTTCAGGTGGGCCAGCACAGTGACCAGCGTGCGGGTGCTCTCAACGCGACTGCGCAGGATCTCCTCCTTCCGCTCCGGCGTCCACCGGCCGGCCGCCAGATTGCACCCGGAGAGATTCACGAGACCTTCGGCGCCTTCGAGCAATTCCCGCTGCTCGACCTCACCCGACAAGGGATGCCAGGCGATCTCACCCGGTCGCTCCACCGGCCGGCGCACCAAGCGCAAGACCTCGTGGCCCTGGGCCTCCAGCCGCCGCACCAGTGCGCTCCCGACGAACCCAGAGGCTCCGGCCACGGCGAATTTCATGCCGGCACAATGACAGGTATTCGCAATTTTCCAAGCCGCAGGAGGTCAGCCGCACAGCTGTTTCATCTGCTCGTAGGCGGCCAGCGCTTCGGCCCGCGCTAGGCGGTGGTCGACGATCGGCCGCGGGTAGGTCGTACCCAACTCCACGCCCGCCCGCGCTAGCACCTCCGGCGGCGTCTCCCACGGCGCGTGGATGAAGTTGGCTCGCAACGGGGCGAGTTCCGGCACCCAGCGGCGCACATAGGCGCCGTCTGGATCGAATTTCTTTCCCTGCAGCACCGGATTGAATACGCGGAAATACGGCGCCGCGTCCGCGCCACAGCCCGTCGTCCACTGCCAGCCGAGCGTGTTGTTCGCTAGGTCGGCGTCGACCAGCGTGTCCCAGAACCACTTCGCGCCCTCCTGCCACGGAATGAGCAGGTCCTTGACCAGGAACGACGCCACAATCATCCGCACGCGGTTGTGCATCCAGCCGGTGTGCCGGAGCTGCCGCATGCCCGCATCGACAATCGGAAACCCGGTGCAGCCCCGTTGCCACGCCCGCAGCGCCGCCGCGTTCTTCCGCCAGGGGAACCAGGTGAACTCCGCGCGCAGGGGCTCCCTGGGTGTGGCTGGAAAATGGTGGATCAAATGACCGGCAAACTCCCGCCAGCCGATTTCCCCCAGGAACGCCTGCACCGCCCGCCCGGGGGGAAGCGATGGAGATTTCTTCTCCTGCCGGCGAACCGCGGCCCATACCTGCCGCGGGCTAATCTCGCCGAAGTGCAGGTGCGGCGAAAGCCGTGACGTGCCTTCGCGATCCGGCCGGTTGCGTCCCTCCGCGTAAGTGTCGAGCTCTCCCGCCGTAAACCGTCGCAAACGCGCCTGCGCCCCTTTTTCTCCCGGCTGCCACGTCCGGGTCAGACCGGCGTCCCATCTGACAGCCGGCAGCAACTTCAGCCCGTCCAACGTCAGCGAGCGGGGCCAGCGGGCGGGCGCCGGCAGATCCCGCGCCCGCCACCGCTTTGGCGCCTCGACTGGCAACGCCCGGCAGTGCCGCCAGAACGGCGTGAAGACGCGAAAGGGGTGGCCCGCCTGATTGGCTACCGCTTGCGGCTCGAACAGCAATGCGCCGCCGAAGGTCTTCACCTCGATGCCGTCCGCGGCCAGGTTCGCCGCGACGCGTTGATCATGCGCCGTGGCCACGGGCTCGGGTCGGCGGTTCCAGTAAACCGCGCCTGCAGCGGTCTCCCGGACGAGCGTCCGCAGCGCATCGAGACGGTCACCGCGCATTAGCACCAGACGCGATTTGTGCGCGCGCAGGCCGCCGTCGAGTGAGGCCAGCGAATGGTGGAGCCACCAGCACGCCGCCGCGCTGAGCGCCGGATTGTCCTGCAAGCGAAGGTCGTGACGAAACCAGAGGATGACAGGGCTGAGCTTCATGCTGTGGCAAAGGGCACACTGCGCGTTCCCATGGTTTTCGCAACGATGTCGTAGGAGGCGGCGTACCGAATTCCGCGCAACAGCGTTGCGCAGGCCGGAAGATTGATTTGTTAATCACCGGATGTCCCTCCCGTCCTCCCCGACCCCGGCTCCGGTTCCGCCTTCGCGGGAGACCGCTGACGCCGGACGGAGGATGAGTGGTGTCATGGCGGCGCTGGCCTGTTTCTTCGCCTGGGGGCTCGTGCCGGCTTACTGGAAGCAAATCCCCTATGTGACCGCGGATGAGATGGTGACGCATCGGGTCCTCTGGTCGTTGCTGTTCATCGGCATTCTGCTGTCGGGGCAGCGCGCCTGGGGCGGCATCCGCCGCCAGTGTTCGGTCCGCACGTTTGGCTGGGCGGCGCTCGCCGGCATCGCGGTGACCCTTAATTGGTGGCTCTTTCTCTGGGCGGTCAACGCGGGTCGGGTGATTGACACGAGCCTCGGCTATTTCCTGATGCCGCTTTTCAACCTGATCGTCGGCCTCCTGTTATTCCGCGAACGGCTGCGGCCGCTCCAGGTGGTAGCGGTCGCCATCGCCGTCGCCGGCGTCACCTACGCGTTCGTCGCCCACGCCGGCCTCCCGTGGGTGGGACTCGCGCTTTGCGCCTCGTGGGGTGCCTATGGAGCGCTCCGCAAGAAATCCCATCTTGATTCGCTACCCGGGCTCTTCTTCGAGACGCTGGCCATGCTGCCCGTTGCGCTGTTCTGGTTGGCGTGGCTGGAGGCGAAAAACACCGCCGCATTCGGTCTCCACGACCTGCATGCCTCGGTTTATTTGATTGGCGGAGGGGTGGTGACAGCGGTGCCCCTGCTCTGGTTCTCTCATGCGGCGCGTCGGCTGCCGCTGAGCACAGTCGGTTTCCTCCAGTATATCACTCCGAGCCTCACCTTTCTGCTCGGGGCGGCCGTGTACCACGAGCCGGTGTCAACGACGCGGCTAATTTCTTTCGCCTGCGTCTGGATCGCGCTCGGGGTGTTCACCGGCGAGGCCCTGTGGCAGCGGCGCCGGGCGGCGTCCGGGGGTGTGGCTGCAACAACACCCTGAGGCCGGCAGCCGTAGGAGCCGGACTCAAATCGTCTGGTGGTACAACTGCTCGTAGGCGGCGGCCGCCTTCTGCCAGCTGAAGTCGCGGGTCATGCCGCGCTTGATCACCGCGAGCATTGGTTCGGGCTGCCCGTGCAGCTGAAGCGCCCGTTGCAGCGCCTGGACGAATTCCGCCGCCGTCGGCGCAAACGTGATGCCGGTGCCGTCCTCGGGATGTTCGTCAATGTCCGTGACGGTGTCGATGAATCCCCCGACCCGCGTCACGACCGGCACAGTGCCATAGGCCTGGCTGTACATCTGGTTCAGGCCGCACGGTTCAAAATGCGAGGGCATCAGGAAGAAATCCGCGCCCGCTTCGATCCAGTGGCTCATCTCCTCGTCGTGCCGCAGGCTGAACGCGATTTTCTTCGGCTGGGCCTGCGCCAACTCGCGCAGGGCGCTTTCATACCGTTTCTCCCCAGTGCCGAGCACGATCAGGCGGCAGTCCTGTTGCACGAAGAAATCCTTCGCCGCCAGGAGGAGATCGAGGCCCTTCTGCTCCGTCAGGCGGCAGATCATGCCAAACACCGGCCCTTTGAAAGCCTCGTCCATGCCGTACTTCTTGAGCAGCGCGGCGCGGCACATGGGTTTGCCCGTGAGATCGTGCACCGCGTACTTCGCCGGCAGCAACCGGTCCTTGGCCGGGTTCCACACCCGGGTATCGATGCCGTTGACCAGCCCCACGAGGTCGTCCGCCCGCGTTCCCACCACGCCCTCGAGTCCGCAACCGAATTCGGGCAGCAGAATCTCCCGGGCGTAGCGCGGGCTGACTGTGGTCACCCGGTCCGCGAACAGGATGCCGCCCTTCATCAGATTGATCTGCCCGTAGTACTCCAGCCCGTCGATGTTGAGGAGTTCATCCGGCAGATTGGTCAGCGCGAAGGAGCGCATCGGGAACACGCCCTGAAACGCGATGTTGTGGATGGTGAAGACGGTCTTCATCGCGAGGGCGATTCCGCTGCGGCGCTCCTCGTAGCGGACGAGCAGCGGCAGCAGCGCCGCCTGCCAGTCATGGCAGTGCACGACATCGGCCCGGATCTCGGCAATGCGCATGACCTCGACCACCGCCTTGCAGAAAAACACAAAGCGCGCGTCGTTGTCGTCGTAGTTCCGGTCGCCGTTGCCGTATGGAAAGCGCCGATCGAAGAACTCCTCGCGTCCGATGAAATAGACCGTGAGACCTTTTTTCACCGGCAACACGCGCACGTCGCCGGCGAAAGACCGGTCGCCCATCTCCACCCGCAATCCCAGGCGTCGCTCCGCGCGCGCCAGCTCCTTGTGATCCAGGGCGGCGCGGTAGGCCGGCACAAACACCGATACGTCATGCCCCCTGTCGGCCAGCGTGGCGCTCAGCGCCGCGACCGCATCAGCCAGCCCGCCGGTTTTCACGTACGGGTAAAGTTCGCCGGCGGCATGAACAATCTTCATGGGGGAAATCTAGCGGCCCGCCGCTCTGCAGGCCAGTCGAAAGCGGCCGCCGCGCCCCGGATCGGTCTTCGCATCATTCGTTCGAATAATCATTTGCGGCGGCATCTGTCCCCGGCTACGGTTTTGCCATGAAGCTTCGCGAACGCCTTCTGGCCCTCCTGCGGGCGCCTGACTACGCACCGCTCACTGAGCCCGAGATTGCCCGGGCGCTGGGGCTGGCCAAGAAGGAGCGCGATTCGCTCGCCTTTGAGACGCGCCAGTTGCTCGCCGCCGGCGAGATTGTCCGTATCAAGCAGGACCGGCTCTGCCGGCCGCGCGATGCCGACCTGGTGACCGGACGCATCCAGTTCCGGCAGGGCGGCTCCGCCTTTGTCATCCTTGAGAACCGCCCCGGCGAAGCCGCCAAAGATGCGGTGCAGATTTCCGCCGAGGACACCGGTGTCGCCATTCACGGCGACCGCGTGGTCGTGCGCCTCAGCGACGAAGTGAGCCGCCCGCGGGGCCCGCGGAGCGTCGGCGGCGGGGAGCCGATCGGTCGCGTCATCCGCATCCTCGAGCGCACCCACGAGACGCTGACCGGCAACCTCCAGCGCACGAAGCTCTTTTTCTATGTCGTTCCCGATGATCCGCGCTTCATCCACGACATCTACGTGCCCGACCCGGCGAAGGCCGGCCTGCGCCCGGTGCCGGCGATCGGTGACAAGGTCGTGGTCAAGCTCCATGAATGGACCCAGCGCCACGTCAATCCCGAGGGCACGATTGTCGCCCGCCTGGGGCGCACCCACGAACCCAGCGCCGAACTGGCCGCGATCTTCCACAAGTACCGCCTGGAGCCCGGATTTCCCGACGATGTGGTGCGCGAGGCGGCCGCGCTGCCGACGCGCGTCGGCCTGGCCGAGCTATTCGGCCGGCTCGACTACCGCAACGTGCCGACCTTCACCATCGATCCCGACGACGCCAAGGATTTCGACGATGCCCTGTCCGTCGAGACCTTGCCCACCGGCGACGTCCGCGTGGGCATCCATATCGCCGACGTGAGCAGCTACGTGAAGCCCGGCACTGCGCTCGACCGCGAAGCGCAGCGCCGCGGCAATTCCACCTA
>PMBT01000145.1 GCA_003153035.1 Opitutia bacterium | reverse complement strand
TTCTTGCCGTCCCACATCTCGCGCGAGGTCAGAAAGTCGTTGGCCCGCACGCAGCTCAGGTAGATGCGGTGGTAATAAAAGGTCTCCCGGTCGTCGAGATTGTAGAACCAGTAGCCGTTGAGGGCGCCGGCCGCGAGAACGTCGTAGACCTCTTGCGGTAGATTCACCGGAATCCCGTGGATGCCGATTTCGAGCGTAATCGCCCCGCGTGCGGCCAGCTCCTTGTCGCCGGAATAGGGCCGCACGCCGGCGCCGGGAACCTTCAGGACCGCGGGGTAGTGGCCGGGTGCCTTCGGTTCGCACAGGATTCCGTAGATCCGCGCCGGGACCGCCGTCCAGCTCGGACCGACCGTCCGGAAGCTCACGTGATAGACATTCACTCTGTCCGTGCAGGCGTCGGGCAGCAGCGTGACGCGCGCCTCGACAGGGATTTTCGCGAGCTCGGCTTTGCCCGCGTTCCAAAACGCGTCGAAATCCGCCGGCTCGACCTGGGTCGGGACGATTTTCTCCGGGGCAAACGCCGCGGTGCCTGCGCCGCGGTAGGTGCGACCCGCCACCTCGGTGGTGACGATGCAGCGCAGGAATCCCGGCTGGCCCATCGTGCCGCCCTCGATCACTAGGCCGTCAAGGGGAACCGCGGCCGTCATGGCCTCGGCGGGCATCATTTCAGGGCCCGCCTTGTAGCTCACGGACACATTGTCGATCGGCTCGTTGTCGGCGGTGACCGTGACCTTGAACCGCGCGATTTCACCGGGCTGGTAGGTCCAGTCACGATGGTCGGGCGCGACCCGTACCTGCACGGTTGCGGCACGGAGGGTTGATTGCGGAGGCACGGGCGTAACCGGCACGGCCGCGGGGGCCAGTCCGGCGGAGGCGGCAAGGAGGAAACCGACGGCGAGGGGGAGACGTGAGCGGTGCATGATTAAAGGAGACAGACCGGGCTGATCGTTCTTGGTGGAAAGTCAGGCTGTTGCGCTGTTTTGCGCGGTGTACAACGCGACGAGCGCGGCGCCAATGGCCTGGGAGAGCTCGCCAAGCGAGGCGGGAAGAATCTTCACCCGGGCCCGCTGGGTGGGCCAGAGGCAGGGCATCGCCGCCTCGCTCAGAATCCGCAGATATCGGTCGCGGAATTCCGGAGTCGTTGCCTCCGGGTCCATCAGTCCTCCGCCAATCACGACAAAACCAGGGTCGAGGGCGATCGCCAGCGAGGCCGCGTGGAGGCCCAGGGCCCTGGCCTGGAAATCAAAGATCTCGAGGGCCAGCGGATCCCCCCGTTGCGCGCGACCGCGTAGCGAGAGGACTTTCTCCTTGATCGGGAGCGGGGAGCGGGCGAGCTCGTGCTCCGGATATTTCTCCAGCATGTCCGCCAGCAGATGCGGCAGCCCGGAGATTGTGGTGTAAGCCTCGATGCAGCCCCACGTCCGGCCGCAACCGCAGGGGTAGGCCCGCTTGCCGAGCAGATGAAGCGGGGCAGGCATATGGGCGGCCTCCATGCCAGCCAGGGTGTCCCCATCCAGGGGAAGCCCGTTCCGGTCGATGTACGCACAGCCCAGCCCGGAGCCGGGGGCCAGCATGAGCACCGAAGCCTTCTGATTACCCCGAACCACCCGGGCTTCGGCGACGCCGCCAAAGCGGCCGTCATTGCCAACCACCAGGGGGACCGGACAGCCGGCGGCGGCGGTCAGGGCCCTGGAGTAATCCGCATAGAAGTCCCAGCCCTCGAAGCTTGGCGGAAGATTGGCGGAACGGGCCAGGACTCCGTAGCGTTGGTAGGGCCCGGGCAGGGCGAGGCCGACTCCCTGAACCTGGCTCCAGGAGAGTTTATTCGCAGCGAGGAAACCGCCCGCGCCTTGAACCCATCCCTGGATGACCGCATCCGTTCCGGCCTGGGAATTCGTCGAACTCTGCAGCAGCTTTGTGGATATGATGGAGCCGTCCGCCCACACGCCGCCGGTTTTCGAGGTGGTGGCGCCACTGTCGGTGCCGATGAACACTCCTGGGGTTCGATTCATGATGCAGGTGACCGATTTGAGGGGTTTCCGAGGATGGACGTAGGCTAAGACGATGACACAGACAATTCAAAGGACTTTGGCGGACGCAATCTCGCTACCCTAAGCGGGGTCATTCGGTCAAGGTGGGGCGCGTCATCCCTAACGCGCCGTTTTGCCAGCTCCGTCGCCCGGCGGCCGCCGAGGTCAAACTGACCATTTTCCGGTTCTCGGCGGCCATCGGCCGTGAAAAGATGCGCGAAGTGCTGGGGAGCGAGCTCATCCGCGAGCTTGTGCTTAAATGACCCCTTCCGACCGGCCGTTCGCGGTCGTTGAGTTCTACGTTGCCATCAATCCTTGCGGGTCGCCTTGGCGAGGCCGGTGAGGACAAGGTCGGGCGTCAGCAACTCCGGCAGGATCACCGGCGCGTCGCGGCCCGGGGCGTAGATCAGGTCCATCGGCACCGCGCTGCGGTGAAAAGCCGCCAGGGCCTCGGTGATCTGCGGGTCGCGGCTGGTCCAGTCGGCCTTGAGCAGCACCACGCCCTGTCGGCGAAGCGCCTCGCGTACCGCCGTCGACGAAAACACCAGCGCCTTGTTGCTCTGGCACGTGGCGCACCAGCGCGCGGTGAAATCGACATAAAGCGTCTTTCCCTCGGCGCGCAGCCTGGTGACGGTCTCGGGACTCCATTTTTCCCAGACAATGTCCTTTGACGGCTTGGTCGGATAACCCACCACCACGCCTGCTGCGATCAACACCGCGGCGAACGCGTGCCCGAAGCGTCTCCGGCCTGCCGAACCTCCATGCTGCGTCCAGCGGCCGTAGGCCCAGGCGGCCATGGCCACGAGCACAAGTCCGAAGAGAACCTTGAGCAGACCGTTGTCGTCGTCCTTGGTCTGCCCGGCGAGCACCCACACGAGGAAACCCACCGTGGCATAAAGGGGGAAAGCCATGAGCTGCTTGAACGTCTCCAT
>PMBT01000037.1:65381-67718 GCA_003153035.1 Opitutia bacterium | reverse complement strand
CGGGCAGCTGACCTTCGAGGCGATCCCGTCCGACCACGGACGCGATGTGTTTGAAATCGAGAGCCGCGGCGGGAAGATCGTCCTCCGGGGCAACAACGGCGTGGCGATGGCGTCGGCCCTGAATCGCTACCTCGAGGAATTCGAGGGCGCCGAGATCTCCTGGAACTGCGGAAACCAGCTCGCCCTTCGGGATTTGCCGCTGCCTGTGCCGGAGAAGCTCCGCGTCGCCAGCCCTCATCAGTTTCGCTACGCCTACAATTACTGCACCCACGGCTACACCATGGCCTGGTGGGATTGGCCGCGTTGGGAGCGGGAACTGGATTTTCTCGCGCTCAAGGGGATCAACCTCGCCCTCATCATCGAGGGCCAGGAGCAGGTGTGGATCGAGGCGCTGCAGCAACTCGGCTACACCAATTCCGAAGTCCGGCAATGGCTCTGTCTGCCGTCCCATCAACCGTGGCAATACATGGCGAACATGGAAGCCTACGGTGGGGGGATCCCGCAGTCGGCGGTCGACCAGCGTGCGGAGCTCGGCCGGAACATCCTTACCCGCATGCGCGAGCTCGGCATCGAACCGGTGTTGCAGGGCTACTACGGGATGGTGCCGTCGGATTTCAAGAANNCGCGCAGGCGAAACTGCTCGGCCGGGCGGGATTCCTGGCGGCCGATCCCTTTCACGAAGGTGGCAGCACCGAGGGCATCGATCTCGCGGCGTGCGGACGGGCGATCTATGGCTCAATGGCGAAGGCCAGTCCGGGGGTGATTTGGGTGCTGCAATCCTGGATGGATAATCCGCGCCAGCCGATGCTCGACGCGCTGGACAAGTCGCGGCTGCTGGTCCTCGACCTCTTCGGCGAGTCGAAGGAGAACTGGCGGGAGCGTGGACAATTCGGCCAGACGCCATGGCTGTGGTGCACGATCCACAATTTCGGTGGGAACGTCGGCCTGTCGGGCCAGCTCGACAAGCTGCGCACGCTGCCGGTCAAGGCGCTCGCCGAGGCGGGCCCGGGCAAGGGGCAGATGCACGGGATCGGCGCGTTAATGGAAGGCAGTGAGACGCAGCCGTTGATGTGGGAGCTGTTTTTTGGCAATGCCTGGCGGAGCGACGCGCCCGATGTGAACCTCTGGTTGCGCGACTATGCGCGCCGCCGGTACGGCCGACCGGCGCTGCCGGCCGTGCGGGCGCTGCAGGTTCTGCACGAGACGGTTTACAGCGCGAAAGTCGCCGATTTTCCGTTGAATTCCGTCATCTGTGCCCGCCCGTCGCTCGAACCTTACCCGAAGGCCCGCCTGTGGGGCACAACCGAACCGTACTATGACACCACGCGCCTCGTCGAGGCCTGGCGGTCTTTGCTCGAAGCCGCGCCGGAGTGCGCGGGAAGCGATGGCTATCGCTATGATCTCGCCGACGTGAGCCGGCAGGTGCTGGCCGATCTCGGCGGGCGCTACCACCGGGCGGTCTTGCAGGCGTTTGCCAGCAAGGACCCTGCGGCGGTGAAGCAATTGGGCGGAAAGATGCTCGGCCTCCTCCGCGATCTCGATGAGTTACTCGCGACGCGAAGAGAATTCCTCCTCGGCATCTGGCTGGCGGATTCACGCAAATTCGGCCAGACGCCGGAAGAAAAGGACCGATGCGAGCGCGGTGCCCGCGAACTGCTGACGACCTGGACCAGCCGAGACAACATCACCGACTACGCCAACCGCCAGTGGGCCGGCCTCGTCGGCACATTCTATTTCTCCCGCTGGCAAACCTGGCTGGAAGCGCTGCAATCGTCGCTCGCATCTGGCGAAGCGATCAACGTCGACGCGATCCGCGCGCGCATCCGCGACGGCGAACTCGCCTGGACGGCGCGGCACGACCCGTATCCAACCGAACCGTCCGGAGAGACTCTGGCGGTTTCCCGCCGGCTGTTCGAGAAATATTCAGCCGACGCTTCGGCGCCGGTGTCAGCCGCAGATCAGCCGCCCCATTGATCGGTGACCAGAGGAAGTGGGCGTGACCCCCGCTCCGCCGGCCGGGTCGTCGTGCGGTCCCATTCGCAATGGGAGCGAAAGCTGCGGGCAGGCTTTTCCCCGGGTGCACCGGGAACAAAAAACCCGCAGCGCTGGCTGCGGGCTTGCATGCGGGGGAAGGGAAGCGTTCTTCAGGCCTTCTCGACCAGGCCGGCTTTGATCGCCTTGACGGAAACCCACACGCGTTTGGTGCCGCCATTGGCCAGTTTGATGCGGATGCGCTGGAGATTGGGCCGGAACTTGCGGCGCGTGATACTCGTTATGTGCGTGCCGATGCCGCCGCTCTTCTTGCTCTGGCCTTTGCGGTTGATGATGTTGCCCTTA
>PMBT01000037.1:411-65333 GCA_003153035.1 Opitutia bacterium | reverse complement strand
AGCAACTGCATCACTCCGAGTTTGCGTCCGCTGAAACGGCCAGCCTCGTCAGCGGTCAGCCGGCTGAGAGCAGGTGCGGCGTGGTGGACGAAAAACGCCTCCTGCGATTCAAGCACCGGCGTGGCGAAGCCGTGGTCGACAAGCGCGTCCGCGAGCCAGTCCCAGCAGACATGGCCGGTTAGGTCCTGCCCTCCAGCGCGAGCCAGCAGGTCGCCGTGCTGCCGGTGACGGAAATAGGCGCGCAGCGTGCCGCCGGGCGTTTCTTCAGCGAGTTCGCGCCAGGGCTTCCCGTAGTCGAAGGCCACAAACAAACCGGTCCACGGGTGCGCTACGATCTGCGCGGCGAGACTCGCCGCCGCGAGCGGCAGGTCGATCCGGTACCCGTCGGGGGCAACGGAAGGAAGGCGATTCTCCACCGCCCGGACTTCGGGCGAAAGCTCCGGCAACAGGACCTCCTCCAGCGTGTCGTGGCGCAGCGCGACGCCGGTCTCCCGCCAGCAATCCGCCTCGCGGACGATCCGGTGGAATGGCTGCGCGTCGAATAGTTCGTTGGAGAACACGAGCGACTGCGGTGGAAACACCAGCGGTTGCCCCAGGGGGATGCTTACGACGCCGGCGAAGGGATGGCTGACGCCGGCCAGCACACCGCCAGGTGCGGCCGGACCCGGGCCGTCGGGCTCCGCGCCGATTTCAACAAAAGCATGGGCGCCGGGCGGCCGCGGACCGAGCAACCCGACACAGGCCGCCACCACCAGTTCGCCAAACATCGGGCCTAGCGAAGCGGCCGTGAAGAAGTCGGTGTCCTCGGCGCGCCCGATGCGCCGCTGCGGCCGGGCGTAGTAGCCGGCTTCCGGGTGGTACAAGGCCAGGTTCATGAAACGGGCAAATGACATCAGGCCGCCCGCACCGGCTTCCTGCCGGAAGGCGGCGATGAACTCGGGGGACGTCGTTGTGATTGCCTTTTCAGTCATGCGTGGCGCGAGGAGCTGCTTTTGTTCCTCGCGGAGGGGTTAGCCGGCAAATCCCACACTCTGAGTGAAGACTTCGCAAGATGTGGGGTGCGATAATCCACCGTTGTCATTGCGAGAAGCGAAGCGACGAAGCAATCCATCTGGCTGGATCGCCACGCCCTCGTCCCTCGGGCTCGCGATGACAGCGGGAAAGGTGAAACATCCGAGCTAGTGCCTGGTCTGCGGATGCCATTTACAAGCCCAACCAGATGCACACAGTGGACGGCATGCTCAAACGCTTTCTCATCATCGTCGGTGGCGCCGCCTGCGGCATCTTGCTGGCCACGACGGTGACGCAGCTCCGTCCCGCATGGAGCCTGTGGCCCAACCGGGATCTGGAACGCAACACGGCCTATTTCCGCAGCGTGCTCGATCTCGTCGGGAAGAACTACGTCGAGGAAAAGGCCGCGGGCTACGACCAGTTAACCCGGGCGGCGCTGGAGGGCATGCTCAAGTCGCTGGATCCCCATTCCGATTTTCTGAAAGCTGAGGCCTACCGCGAACTGCGGGAGGAAATGGACGGGAAGTTTGGCGGCATCGGCATTCAGATTGAGCAGCGCGACGGCCGGATCGTGGTGATCGCCCCGATCGCCGACACTCCCAGCGATCGCGCGGGCGTCCGCCGGGGCGACCAGATCATCAAGGTCGACGGACAATCCATTGAAAAGCTGGGCATGGGCAAGATCGTCGAGCGGTTGCGCGGCAAGCCGGGAACCAAGGTGGAGGTGGCGCTGTTCCGGCCGGCCACGAAGGCCACCATCGAGCTGACGTTGACGCGCGAGATCATCAAGGTGGAAAGCGTGCGCGATGCGCAGATGCTGGGAACCGGGATCGGTTACATCCAGCTGACGCAGTTCAGCGAGCGCACCGGCGCCGAATTCGGGCAGGCGCTGAAACAACTGCAGGCCCAGGGCGCCAAGGCGCTCGTCCTCGACCTGCGCAACAACCCGGGCGGGCTGCTCGATGCCGCGGTCGAAGTGGCGGAGCCGTTCTTCAAGCCGGGTGAGCTGATCGTTTACACCAAGGGACGCACGGCGGACAGCCGGCAGGAACTGCGCGCGGGACGGTTGGCCGGCGGCCTGAACCTGCCGGTCGCGGTGCTGGTGAACTCTGGCACCGCCAGCGCGGCCGAAATCGTCGCGGGCGCGCTCAAGGATACCGCGCGCGCCGTGGTGGTGGGCGAGACCACCTTCGGCAAGGGCTCCGTGCAGAGCGTCTTCCGGCTCAATGACGGCGAGGCCCTGCGCCTCACCACGGCCCGCTATTTCACGCCGAGCGGCGTGAGCATCCACGAGAAAGGCATCGAACCCCAGGTGCCCGTGACGGTGTCACCGGAGGACGAAGGCAAGGTGCGGCTGCAGCGATTGCGGCGGGACCTCACGGATCAGAGGGAGTTCGCCGCGCGCTTCGGCTTCGAGCCCATCGAGGACCGCCCGCTGCAGGCGGCGGTCGATGTGCTGCAGGGAGTGGATCTCTTCGTGGCGCGCAGCCAGCCGGCGCCGGGGAAGGCGGCGGGGCCATGATCCTTGCACTCGAGACTTCGTGCGATGAGACCGCGCTGGCGCTGTTTGATCCGGCGTACGGGCTCCGGCAGGAGCTCGTCCACAGTCAGATCGCCCTGCACGATCGCTACGGCGGCGTCGTCCCCGACCTCGCGACGCGCGAGCACCTGCGTAACCTGCCACCGCTGCTGCAGCGCCTGCAGGAACAGGGCGAACTGGCAGCGGTCACCGCCATTGCCGTAACCCATGGGCCGGGTCTGGCCGGCTGTCTCGCCATCGGCCTGGCGGCGGCGAAGGCCCTGGCGCTTGCCTGGCGCGTGCCGCTGCTGGGCGTGAATCACCTGCGCGGCCATGCCTGGTCGCCGTTCATCGCCGTGCATGCCGCGGAACCGGCGGCGTTCGCCGGGCGGATCGACCGCCTGCTGCCGCACCTGGGGTTGATCGTGTCGGGCGGCAACACCCTGCTGTTCACGATCGATCGCGGCCGGCGTCTCTCCGTGCTGTCCGCCACGCGCGACGACGCTGCGGGCGAGGCCCTCGACAAGGGCGCGAAACTGCTCGGGCTCGGCTATCCGGGCGGCCCGCTCATCGAGCAGCGGGCCTTGGCCGGGCGCCCCGACGCCTACGATTTTCCCCGGGGCATCCAGCCGAACGGCGATCTGTCCTTCAGTTTCTCCGGGCTCAAGACCAGCCTGCGCTATCTCGTCGAGAAGCTGAGCACGGCCGAGGTGACGGCGCGACTTGACGACCTGTGCGCGAGCTACCAGCAGGCGGTGATCGATGCGTTGGCGAAAAAAACCGCCGCCGCCCTCAGCCGCGGCGGCTACGCGAGCCTGGGCTTGTCCGGCGGGGTGGCCAGGAATGGGGCGCTGCGCACGGCGTTGGCGGCCGTGGCCGGGGAGGGCGGCCGGCCCTTTCTGGCCGCGCAGGCGCGGCAGACCGGAGACAACGCCGGCATGATCGCGTTTGCCGCGTGGTGCGATCCGGCGGGCTGCGCGCGCGACGACCAATCCGCCCTCACCATCCAGCCCGACCTGGCCCTCGGCTAGGAATACTCCCGGCGGAGGTTGCTGGGAAGCAGGCCGAGCTCCTCGCGGTATTTCGCGACGGTGCGCCGGGCGACCTTGATGCCCTTCGCCTGCAGCTTGGCCACGAGTTCCTGGTCGCTCAGCGGATGGGCCCGGTCCTCCCCGGCGATGAGATCGTTGATCATCTCCTTGACGCTGGTGTTGGACACGGCGTCGCCGCTTTGCGCCTGGTAGCCGGGCGTGAAGAAATACTTGAAATCAAAGACGCCGTGCGGGGTCTGGATGTACTTGTTTGCGATGGCCCGGCTGACGGTGGTCTCGTGCACGCCGACCACCTCGGCGATCTGCGTCATCGTCAGCGGCTTCAGCCGGGAAACCCCGTGTTCGAAGAACTCCTCCTGCACCGTGATGATTTCGCGGGTGATCCGCTCGATGGTCTGCTGGCGCTGCGCAATGGAATTGATCAGGAAACGCCCGGAGCGCATGCGTTCGCTCAGATAGTCGCGCTCCGCCTTGGAGAGCTGGCCCTTGGCGATGAGCTCCCGGTACGTCTGGCTGATGCGCAGGCGCGGGATGTAATCGCTGTTGAGGCGGATCTGCCACCGGCCGTCCTCCTTCTCCACCGCGACATCGGGCACCACGACCCGGTTGCTGTCGTCGGCAAAACGGCGGCCGGGCGACGGATCGAGGGTGCCGATCTCCTCGATGGCCACCTGTATTTCCTCAAGGGATACGCCGAGCCGGCGGGCCAGATCGGGAATGCGGCGGCGGGTGAGCAGCTCGAAATGGTCGCGCACCACCCGGGCGGCGATCGAGTCCCCGCGCCCGGTGCTGGCCAGCTGGAAGAGCAGGCAGTCCTCCAGGTTCTGCGCGCCGATGCCCGGCGGATCGAAGGTGCGGAGCAGCTTGTGCGCCGCCTGCACGTCCTCCAGGGCGAGGCCGGACATCAGGGCGATGTCGGCCGGGGTGGCCGTGAGGAACCCGCGGTCATCGATGCTGCCGACGAGGTAGCGAATGGCGGTCAGCACCCGCGGCGGGCAGTCGGAAACCTCGGCCTGCCGCATCAGATGTTCCTGCAGCGACGTCTCGCTGACGAGCGAGTCAAAGAAATGCTGGCGCTTCTCCGCCGCCTCCGAGGTGTAGGGCTGGCCGCCGCCGCCCTGCGCCAGGTCGTCGCGCCAGTCGTCGTCGATCTTGTTCAACACCTCGAAGTTCTTGGAGAAATCGAGTTCCTCGCGCGGTTCCGCCTGGTCGGCCGGGGGGACCTCCGGCGCCTCCTCCGTGCCGTTTTGGTCGAGACTCACGCCTTCCATCGGCAGCTCCTCGAGGGTAGGGTTGGTTTGCAGCTCCTCCTGAATCACGGATCGCAGGTCCAGGGCGGCGACCTGGAGGATTTTCAACGACTGCCGCAGCTGCGGCGCCAGCACCATCTGCTGCGTCTGGCGCTGACTGAGATGTTGATGAAAACCAGGTCCGCTCATGACGGGGGGGCGTACCGGTGGCGCCGGTCACACCACCGGCGAAGGCCCCGCCGGGAGCAGCGCGGCGGCCGGCTCGGGCTGGTCGAACAGTTCGCGCAGGTAGACCCCGAGCTTTTCGTTGGTGGGGCCGTAGCGGTCGCTGTAGAGATACATCTCGAGATCGGTCAGCAGGGCGGACGCGGACTGGTAGCGCCTGTTGCGGTCGCGCTCCAGCACCTTGTGGAGAATGGCCTCAAGCTTCTCGTCGATGTCCGCGCGCAGCTCCGCGAAGCGCGGAATGGGCATGCCGAGAACGTTCTTCCGCGACTGCAGCCGGTCGTCCGATCGGAAAATGTTCCGGCTGAGCAGCAATTCGGACAAAACAATGCCGAGGGAGAAGAGATCGGCCCGCGCGTCGGTCACGGCGTAGCTGGCCTGCTCCGGCGAGCAATACTCGTCCTTGCCGGGGATGACCTTGCCTTCCTCATTGTACANNCTTCACGTCGCCCTCATACGCCACCATGACGTTCTTCGGATTGACGTCGCGATGCACGATATTGAGGTGATGCCCGTCGCGGTCGGTCTTCTGATGGGCGTAGGTCAGACCGCGCGCCACGCGCGAAGCGATGAACGCGGCGAAGTCGACGGGCACCGGGCGGCCCAGCTGACGGTGCCGTTCGAGGAACTGCTCGAGATTCACGCCATTCACAAACTCCATCACCATGAAATGCTGACCACCGACGAGGCCAAGGTGGTAGGTCTGGACGATGTTGGTGTGGATGAGGTCGGCCACCAGCCGGGCTTCGCCGATGAAGTTCTTCTGAAACTCCTGGATGCTCGAATACTCCTCCCGAATGAGCTTGATGGCTACCAGTTTGCGAAAGTTCCCTGCGCCGTACTGGAGGGCCTCATACACGAGGCCCATGCCGCCCTCGGAAATCTTCCGCAGCAGCTCGTAATGAAGTTCGTTGAGAATTAGCTTGAGCGCGGCCACCCCGGAATGGAAGCGCAGTCAGCGACAGCTGGCAAGTGCGCAGATGAAACCTAGCATGAAAAATGCTTCAAAGACTTCTGCGGTTGAAAACGATCTGCGAAACGGATGATGGTGATCGCCAGCCCGGTGCCCGCCGCGCGCGACGACGCGGCGTGTGGCGAGGTCCGGGCTCAGACCGTGGCTTCGTGGAGCGCGACAATGCCGAAGCTCAGCCCGGTCGCAGTCACAGAGGAGAATCCGGCGGCGCGAAACTCGGCGCCCAGGCGCTCGCGACCGGGGAAATCTCCGATCGTCCGGCCGAGATATTCGTAGGCGGCGCGGTCGCCGGTGATGAGGCCCGCCAGCCGCGGCAGCATGCGCCGAAGATAAAAGAAATAAAGCGGACGGAACCAGCGCGACGGCTGGGAGAACTCCAGCACGAAAAGGCGCCCGTGCGGCGNNAGCGCCAGGCCGTCGCCGGGCCGGAAGGAAACATTGGCGTAGCCGCCCGCCCGGCGCTTCTTCGCCTCGGCTTCGTCCAACATGGGCAGGCAGAAATCCATGCCGATAATCTCAACCCCGGCGGGGAGCCCGCGGCCGAGCGCAAACGCCACGTCGCCGCTGCCCGTGGCCAGATCGAGGACCACCTGGGGATGGGCGCGGCGCACGGCGGCGACGAGCCGGCGCCGCCACCACCGGTCAATTCCGCCGCTGAGTAGCCGGTTGGCAAGGTCATAGCGGCGCGCGATGCGCGCGAACATGGTGTTGACCGCAGCGGAGTCGGGCATGGTCGGGAGGACGAAGAACGAAAATCGAAGCACGAAGGCCTGAAGGCAAAGCTAAAGGCCGGCGCTCGTCCGGGTGAATCCGCCGGTCGACCTGGGCCCGGCTCTCGCCTAACCGCTGCTGGCGCCACTCTTGAAACGGTCCACCACCCAGCGCGACAGCACCTTGTCCGGTGCGTCGACGGCCTCCCGCGAAATGGCAAACCGGCGAGGCTCGCCGTCGCCGGCGATGAGTTTGAGCCCGTGGTGGAAATCGCGGAATTTCTCCTCGCACAACGCGCGGATCGTCTTGTCCGCCGCGAGGCTCAGTTCAATGAGCCGTTCGATCGCCGTTTCATCGAAGGCGAGTTCAAAACCGTGGTCCTTTTGAAACCGCGCCGCGAAGGCGGCGACGTCGGCCGCGAGGACGTCGCGCTGCTGCGCGGCGTTTTGCCGGAGAAGGCGCTGGAGCGTCGCGGGCGGGTCCGCGATCGTGGACCGGTCGATCCTGAATGTCTTGATGGCCGTCGAAGGCAGCTCAAACTTGAAGCCGCGCAGCACCCTTTCGAGCACGGTCATGAGGCCGCGGGCGCCGGTGCGCTCGGCGTAAGCCTGGCTGGCGATCTCGTGCAGAGCCTCGGACGTGATTTCAAAGTCGATGCCGTACCCGGAAAAGTCGGCGCGGTATTGCTGCAGGATGCTGCCCTCGGAGGTCAGCAGGATCTTCTCGAGATCTTCCGTGGTGAGCGTCTTGCAGGCCACGCGCACCGGCAGGCGGCCGACGAATTCAGGCTCCATCCCGTAGTCGATGAAATCGCGGCTTTGCGCCAGGTGCAGAAGGTCGCTGTCGTCCGCTGGCCGGTCGCGGGCCGCCGAGGCAAAGCCGATCTGGCCGCTTTGCACGCGGCGCTTGATTTGCTCGGTGAGCTTGTCGAAGGCGCCGCTGACAATGAAGAGAATGTGTCGCGTGTTGATGGTCCGTTTGTGCGGCCCCGAACGGCGCTGAAAGTCCATGAGCGCCTGGATCTGACCGGCGATGTCAGTCTGGCTTTGCAGGTTGACGTCGGTCTCCTCCATCAGCTTGAGCAGATTGATCTGCACGCCGCGGCCGGAGACGTCGCGGCCGACGGAACTGCCGGAGGCGGACGCGATTTTGTCGATCTCGTCGATGTAGATGATGCCATACTGGGCCAACTCGACGTCGCCGTCAGATCCTTTCACGAGGTCGCGCACGAGGTCCTCGACATCGCCGCCGACGTAGCCGGTCTCGGAGAACTTGGTGGCATCGGCTTTCACCAGGGGCACGCCTATAAGTTTGGCGATGCATCTCATTAGATATGTTTTGCCGACACCCGTCGGTCCAAGCAGCAGGATGTTCTGCTTCGCGTAGTCGCGCTCTCGCAACGCTGGATCTGCGAGGCACTGGCGGACATGGTTATAGTGATCACAGATTGCGACCGAGAGCACCTGCTTTGCCTCCGCTTGCTGGATAACGAATCGATCGAGATAATCCCGAATCTCCCGAGGCTTGAGATTGAACTCGCGGATTAGCTGCAAGGTGGCCTGGTGTTTTTTATTTCTCTCGTCGTCAGTATCTTCAGAATTGGTACCAGTCCCATCCGTTGTAGGTGGCGGGAAAAATGTCTTAACATTCGACGCCTTAAAGAGTTCCTGAATTTGCTTTGGAAGCTGCTCAAAGGATTCGGGGGGATTTTTGTCACTCATTTTTTAAGGAGATTGTAAGCCTTTGATGTTGACGGGATTTACTCTTCGGGTACCTTAAAGCGTTTTCAGCTTGGATTTTAGAGAAAGGATATAACATGTCGACTAACCTGACTAAACGCGAAATTGTCCTGCAAATCTACGAGAAAACCGGATTTCCGCAAAAAGAGGTCCAGACCACGGTGCAGATGACGTTGGATATCATCATGAATGCGCTGGCGGAAGGCCGCAACGTCGAGTTGCGCAACTTCGGTGTTCTGGAAGTGCAAGTTCGCAAGGCCCGTGTGGGGCGCAACCCCAACAAACCTGAAACCGAAGTCATCATCCCGCAGCGGGCCGTGGTCAAATTCAAATCCGGCAAGATCTTGAAGGCAAAGCTCAAGAAGCTGGATTTGGTCGCGCTGCAAAATAAGGGTGGCGAAGCTCCGCCTGCGCCTGCAACGCCTGCAACCTGAGTGGTTGCATGCCTTTGTTTCAGTCCCTGCCTGGATTTCGGGAGTTTCCTCCTGAGGCGCTGGCGCGGCGGAATCACATCTTCCGCCTTTGGCGCCAGGCTGCGCTGACCTTCGGCTTCGTCGAATACGACGCGCCGGTGGTGGAGTCGCTTGAGCTCTACAAGGCCAAGTCGGGCGAGGAGATCGAGCAGCAGTTGTTCAGTTTTACCGACAAGGGCGGGCGCGAGGTGGCCCTGCGGCCGGAGATGACGCCCACGGTTTGCCGCATGGTCGGGGCGAAAGCCGGCAGCCTCAAGCGCCCGATCAAGTGGTTCAGCATTGCCGAGTTTTACCGTTACGAACGCGCGCAAAAGGGGCGGGAGCGCGCGTTCTTCCAATTCAACGCCGACCTCTTTGGCGAAGCGGGTGTCGAGGCGGACATCGAGCTCATCGCGCTGCTGGTGCAATGCCTCACGGCCTTCGGGCTGACCGAGCGGGACTTCTTCGTGCGGCTGAGCGACCGCGACCTGTGGTGCTATTACCTGGAGGCGCTGGGACTGGACGAGCCGCGGGTGCGCG
Organism: Opitutia bacterium; assembly: GCA_003153035.1. Classification (GTDB taxonomy): domain Bacteria; phylum Verrucomicrobiota; class Verrucomicrobiia; order Opitutales; family Opitutaceae; genus Fen-1467. The sequence goes on along the minus strand of PMBT01000037.1, from coordinate 55,861 downwards.
TGCTGCTCACCGCGATCGACAAGCACGAGAAACTGGGCGACGGCGCGTTCCAAGTTTTCACGGATGCGTTCGGACCGCTCGATCCCGCGTTAAAGGGAAAGGTGCTGGCCTTTCTCCAGATCAAGAGCCTTGAACAGCTCGCCGCCACGCTGGCCCCGGTGGGCGGGGGAAAGCTGATGGGGCGGCTGGCCGACTGGCGCCGGCTGCTCGACGGACTGGCGGCCATGGGCCTGGCGCGGTTCGTGGAGGTTGACCTCGGGGTGGTGCGCGGGCTGGCCTACTACACGGGTTTTGTCTTTGAGGCGTTCGACCGCCAGGGCGAGCTGCGCGCCATCGCGGGCGGCGGCCGGTACAACCACCTGGTGGCGAAACTGGGCGGACCGGACCTGCCGGCGGTCGGCTTCGCAATCGGCGACGTGACCATGGGACTGTTGCTGGAGGCGCGGGGCCTGATCCCGGCCCTGGTCCAGGCGGCCGATGTTTACACCGTGCTGGGCGGCGAGGAGGAGCGGAAGGCCGCGTTCGGCGACATCCAGGCCTTGCGCGCCGCGGGCTACCGCGTGGAATATCCGCTGAGGCCCCTGGCCTTCGGCAAGCAGTTCAAGGCCGCGCTCGAGTCCGGCGCCAGGCTCGCGCTGATCTACGGCGGCGACGAACTGGCCCGCGGGGTCGTGAAACTGCGCGATCTCGCCGGGCGGTCGGAGCGGGACCTCCCGCGCGACCAGGTGCTGGCGGCGGTGCGCGATACTCTGGCCGGAGGGTGACATGCCGCGGCGACCGGCCATGGTGTGGCTCCAATTCCTCGTGGTGGCGGTCGGTGCCCTGGCATTTGCCTATGCCGCGCTCGGGTTCTATGCCTGGCAGTATTCCGACGGGCTGATCTTCCTCCCGCCACCGCCAACGTATCCGAATGACCGTGACATTCTGCACATTTCCGCGGCGGCGGGCGGGACGCTGGCGGCCCGTTATCTCCCGTGCCCGGATGCGCGCTACACGGTGGTCTATTTCCACGGCAACGCTGAGGATCTCGGGGGAGTCGAGCCGCGCCTGCAGTTGCTGCGCGATCACCTGCAGGTCTCGGTGCTGGCGTGGGACTATCCCGGCTACGGCTGGAGCGGGGGGAGCGCGGGCGAGCCGGCGACGCTGCGGGCCGCCCAGGCGGTGCTGGCGTATGTGACCGGGCCGCTCAGGGTGCCGGCGGACCGCGTGGTGCTCTATGGACGTTCGCTCGGCAGCGGTCCCGCGGTGGAACTCGCCAGCAGGCAGCCCTGCCGGGCGCTGATCCTGGAAAGCGCCTTCACGAGCACCTTTCGCGTGATGACCCAGGTCCGGCTCATGCCGTTCGACAAATTCGTCAACCTCGAGAAGATGCCGCGGCTGAAATGCCCGGTCCTGGTGATCCAGGGGACGGCGGATGAGGTGATTCCGTTCAGTCACGGACAGAAGCTCTTTGCCGCCGCGCCGGAGCCGAAGCGACGGCTGTGGGTCGAGGGCGCGGGCCACAACAACCTGCTCGAAACGGCCGGCGAAACCTACTGGCAGGCGCTCCGCGAGTTGCTCACGCCCTAGGAGCCTGGCCAGACGCCAGTCCAACCAACCCCTACCGGCTGCGAAGCGCCGCCGGGCCGAACGCGCCAGGCAACAGCTGGTCTAGCGTGGTCTCAATGGGCTCGCGGGAGCGGCACGCGCAGAGGATCACCGCCTTCGGACCGAACTCGTGGATGACCTGTCGGCAGGCGCCGCAGGGCAGGGTGGGTTTCAGCGTCAGCGTGTAGACGGCCACCGCGACAATCTTCCGCGCGCCCCCAGCCACGGCCTTGAAAACCGCCGTCCGCTCGGCGCAGCAGCTCAGACCGTACGAGGCATTCTCCACATTGCAGCCGGTGAATATCCTGCCGGAGGCAGTGAGCACGGCAGCGCCCACGGGAAATTTCGAATAGGGCGCATAGGCGGCCTCAGCGGCCTGGCGGGCGGCGGAAACAAGTCTGCGGCACCGGGGGGAGGAAAGGCTCATGATGGGAGCAGCATGGGGCATCGGCGGCGGCCTCACAATCCAAACTCCGCCTTCACCTCGGCAAACTTCGCGATGGCGAAGGCCAGGTCCTCCGGGGTGTGCACGGCCGACACCTGCGTGCGGATCCGGGCGGCGCCCTGCGGCACGACCGGGTAGAAGAACCCCACGGCGTAGACTCCCAATTCCAGCAACCGGGCGGAAACTCGCTGGGCCAGCGCGGCGTCGCCGATCATCACCGGCACGATCGGGTGGATGCCGGGCTTGATCATCAGCCCCGCGCCGGTGAGACCCTTGCGGAAAACCTGCGTGCTGGTTTCGAGCCGGTCGCGGAGTTCCGTCGAGCGCGTGAGGATTTCCAGGGCCTTGATGGACGCCGCGGCCACGACCGGCACGAGGGTGTTGGAAAACAGGTAGGGTCGCGACCGTTGCCGGAGGAGGGCGACGAGATCCCGGCGGCCGCTCACATAACCGCCGCTGGCGCCGCCCAGCGCCTTGCCGAGCGTGCCAGTGATCAGGTCGACGCGTCCCCTGACGTCGCAATGCTCGGGCGTGCCCCGGCCCTGGCGGCCGAGGAAGCCGACCGCATGGCTGTCATCGACCATCACGAGCGCGCCATGGCGGTCGGCGAGATCGCAGATGCCGCGAAGATTCGCGGTGGTTCCATCCATCGAGAAAACGCCGTCGGTTGCGATGAGTTTGAAACGCGCCCCGGCCGCGGCCGCCTCCTGCAGTCGGGCGGCAAGGTCGGCGAGGTCATTGTTCCGGTAGCGATAGCGTTGCGCCTTGCAGAGGCGGACCCCGTCAATGATCGAGGCATGGTTCAACTCGTCGCTGATCACGGCGTCCTCGGCGGAGAGCAGGGTTTCGAACAGGCCGCCGTTGGCGTCGAAGCAGGAGGAGAAGAGGATGGTGTCCTCGGTGCCGAGAAACGCGCTGAGACGCGCCTCCAGGTCCGTGTGGATCTCCTGCGTGCCGCAGATGAACCGCACCGAGGCGAGGCCGTAACCCCAGCGGTCGAGCGCGGCGTGCGCGGCCGCAATCACTTCGGGATGATTGGCGAGGCCGAGGTAGTTGTTGGCGCAAAGGTTGAGGACCGGCTGGCCGGTCTGGAGGGCGATCCGGGCGCGCTGGGGCGAGGCCAGAATGCGTTCCCGCTTGTGGAGCCCGGCCCGGTCGATCCCGTCGAGGGTGGAGCGAAGGTAGTCCGCATAACGTTGCTCAAGCATGCGGGCAGTATGGCAGGTGCCGGCGCAAAGCCTAAGCAAAAATGCCGCACCGGTTTTGGCCGCGGCCGGACCAGCCGATGGGCCGAGGGGTTGTCTTCTGATCGCGCGCACCAAGGCTGGACGCCGGCGGAAGTTTCTGTGATGAAGTTGGACCCCGAGTCCTCAACTCCAACCCCGGCCGACCATGAGTCTTGTCTTTCTCGTTTTCACCAATCTCGTCCTCATCACCCGGCTATGGTACCAAGTGGGATCGGGCGGGGTGAACTGGCGGCTGTGGGGCATCAAGACGGGAATCGAACTCGCCGGGCTGGCGCTCTTCGAATGGCACTCCTGGCTGCTCGCAGCGGCGGCGACGGTGGTGTTGATGAACCTCGCCGGCGTTCTCTGGGAGGCCCTGAGCTGGCGGCGCAACGCCGGCCATCTCGCGCTTGGACTGATCTACCTGCTGGCGCTCAGCGTGTGGTTCTCGCCGGCGTTTGGCCTGAGATTCTGGCCGGTGATTGAATCGGCGTTCCGGGGGCTCGGGGAGCTGACGGCGTTCGAAGCGATCTTTCAGAGCTCATTCACAACGACCGCGATGCTGGCGTTGTTCGGGCTGCTGGTGGCAATGAGCGAAATGAATCTCGCGGTCCGCGCCGTCTTTGATGTGTTGAACCTCAAGCCGCGGGCGGCAGCGGATTCTGACGAGGTGGATGTGGTCGCCTACGACCGGGGCCGGGTGATCGGTTTTCTCGAACGGGGGCTGATCTATGCGTTCGTGCTGGGCGGCCACTATGAAGCCGTGGGATTTGTGCTCGTGGCCAAGGCGTTTGCGCATATCCGGCACATCGACGACCGCGCGTCGCTGGAGTATGTGCTCATTGGCACACTGCTCTCTTCCGGTCTGGCGATCGCCGTTGGTGAGTTGGTGAACCACCTGATCGTGGGCTGAGCCGCCCCCGCCGCGCCTCAGGTGCCGTCCCAGTTGAGAATGATCTTGCCCGACTGCCCCGAGCGCATGAGCCGGAACCCTTCCTGAAAATCGGCGTAGGGAAAGCGGTGGGTAATGACCGGCGTGATGTCGAGTCCGCCCTGGATCAGCGCGGTCATCTTGTACCAGGTCTCGTACATCTCNNTTGAAGACGACCTTGTTCCAGTCGATTGCCGTCTTCTCCGACATGATCCCGAGCAGCGCGATGCGGCCGCCATGATACATGTTGTCGATCAAATCGTTGAGCGCCTGCGGACTGCCGGACATCTCGAGGCCGACATCGAAGCCCTCCTTCATGCCAATCTCGCGCTGGACATCGTGGAGATTTTCGCGGGATACGTCGACCACGCGGGTGGCGCCCATGCGCTGCGCCAGGGCTAGGCGCATGGGATTGACATCGGTGACCACGATCTTGCGGGCGCCGGATTTCTTGGCGATGGCCGTGGCCATGCAGCCGATGGGACCGGCCCCGGTGATGAGCACGTCTTCGCCCACGAGATCCCATTGCAGGGTGGTGTGCGTGGCGTTTCCAAGCGGATCGAAGCAGGCGAGCACGTCGGACGGAATCGCCGGGTCCACGTGCACGGCGTTGCTGGCGGGAATGCACAGGAATTCAGCGAACGCCCCGTCGCGGTTCACGCCCACCCCCTTCGCATCCTTGCAGAGGTGGCGCCGGCCCGCGAGGCAGTTGCGACACTGGCCGCACACAATATGGCCTTCGCCGTCGACGAGGTCACCGGGCTTGAAGCCCTGCACGTTGCTGCCGGCCTCGACGATCTCGCCGACGAACTCGTGGCCGATCACCATCGGCGGCCGGATGGTCTGCTGCGCCCAGGCATCCCAATTGTAGATGTGCACATCGGTGCCGCAGATCGCGGTCTTCTTGACCTTGATGAGCACGTCGTTGATGCCGGGCTGCGGCACGGGCACCTCCGTGAGTTCGAGGCCGGGGCCGGGCCGGAGTTTGGCGATGGCGCGCATGGTTCTATTTGCCATGAGAAAAAAGGTTCTGCCCGGAACCCTAACCAGCTCCCGCGCGGAAACAACCTCCAAGCCGGTCGTCACGTCCGGCGGCGGCGGACCCGCGACCGACCCGGGCGGACGGGATACGGCGCCTATTCCGCCAGGAGCTGGGCACCCTCGATGGCCAGCAGTCGCGCCTTGGTGCGAACCCCGCCGGCGGCCGAGAAGCCGGTGAGCCGGCCCTTGGCGCCGACGATGCGGTGACAGGGCACGATCAGTGGCCACGGATTGGCCCCGAGGAGTGCGCCGATCGCCCGGCTGGCGCCGGGCGGCTCCCCCAGCATTCCGGCCAGCTCGCCGTAGGTGCAGGTTCGGCCCGCCGGCACTTTCCGCGTCGCCTCGTAGACCCGCCGGGCGAAGGGCGCCACCGTGCTGTAATCAAGCGTCACACCAGTGAAGTCCTGAGGTTCGCCCCCCAGATGCCGCTCCACCCGGGCCACCAGCTCGCGAACCCAGTCGGGGGTTGCCGCGGGCAGTCCGGCCGGTTCGGCGGTGCTGGCTTGGTCACTCGCTGGCAGGGCAAAGGCCGTTAGGTCCGCGCCGTTCCAGGCAAGGCTGCAGGGGCCGATGGCGGTGGGGAAAAGGACGCACGGCATGGGATTGGGCTCCAGTCCAGAAGCGGCCGCGCGGCCGCACAAGCGCAAATTCGTTTGCGCCGCCCGCCGGGCCCGCCTACGCCCTCCGCAATGCAGAACACGTTTTACACGGCTTTCGACGACGAGACGCTGAGCGGCCGGCGCAAACCCGACTACCGCAGCGCGTTCCAGGTCGACCGTGACCGCGTCATTCATTCACACGCTTTCCGCAAGCTCCAGTCGAAGACGCAGGTTTTTCTGTCGGGCGAGTACGACTTCTACCGCACGCGCCTCACGCATTCGATGGAGGTGGCGCAGATCGGCCGCTCGATTTGCCAGTACCTGCTCAGCCGCGGCCGGCCGATGCGCGATAATTTCCATATCGACTCCGACCTGGTGGAGGCGGCCTGCCTCGCGCACGACCTGGGGCATCCGCCGTTCGGCCATTCCGGCGAGCGCACCCTCCAGGAGCTGATGCGGCCCTATGGCGGCTTCGAGGGCAACGCCCAGACACTGCACCTCCTGGCGGAGACGATCTACCAGAACGAGAGCGGCGTCCGCGGGATGCAACCGACCCGCGCGCTGCTGGACGGGGTGCTCAAATACAAGAAGCTTCACGGCGAGTTTTCCCTGCCACCGGCCCAGCATTTCCTCTACGATCCCCAGCGGGTCTACCGTGATTTCGTTTTCGCCGGAGCGGAGATTCCGGCCGGGTTGCGCGGCGGCGACGCGCTCAACGCCTTCAAGAGCGTCGAGTGCCAGATCATGGACTGGGCGGACGACGCGGCCTATTCGCTCAACGACATCGTCGACGGGGTGAAGGTCGGCTTCCTGAGCATCGAACGCATCGAGCGATGGGCGGCGGGCGAGGCCATCGACGCGCCCCAGCAGCGGTTGCTGGAGACCCTGTTTGACGCCATCCGCGGCGACCGGCTGGAGAGCGTGTTTTCGATGAAGATCGGCCGGTTCCTTCAGGCGTGCCGGCTGCGCGAGCGCGACAATTTCATGGCGGCCAAAACCAACCGCTACCGTTTCGAGCTGGTGGTGGCCCCCGAGGTCGAGCGCGAAGCGCTCTTTTTCAAGAAGCTCGCCAACGACATCATCTTCGAGAGCTCGCAGCTCCAGCAGATGGAGCACAAGGCGCGGCTGGTGCTCTCGAGCCTGTGGGACTCATGCTGGCGCAATTACGTCGAGACCGGGCCGCGGGTGATCCACATCCTGCCGCCTAACGTGGGCGCGCTCATCGCCGCCGAGGCGACCACGGCCGGCAAAGCCCGGCGGATCTGCGACTGGCTGGCCGGGCTCACGGACGGCCTGATTGTCCGCACCTACCGGCGGCTGTTTGATCCGGAGTTCGGCTCGATCAGGGATCTGAGTTGAATGGCTAGGTGGTGCAGAACTCGATCGTCTGTGGGTTGACGAGCTGCGCGAAGTCCTCATAGGCCATTTTAATGACGTCGGTATGCGTGCCGGCGTTGAAGGCGATTTCCGGCTCCGCGGCCAGGCTCGCCGCCACATACACGGGCATCCCGTACAAATTGCCGAACGGGGGCATCGCGCCGATTTCGCAATCGGGGAAGGCCCCTTTGAACTCCTCCTCAGAGGCGAGTCTGATTCGGTCGGATTCGAGCAACTCGTGGAGGTCGGCGAGCACCAGCTTGCGGTTGGCCGGCAGCACGACCATGGCCATGGCGCCGCCGATTTTGACGATGACTGTCTTGGCGAAGTCGCGGCCCGAGACGTGGGCCGACGCCGCGATTTCCGGGGCAGTGTACGCCGGGGAATGCTGGAGGCTGACGTATTTGACGCCCCGGCTGTTCAGGAATTCTTTCAGCTTGGTTGCTGGCATGGGCGCTCCTGTTGGTTTGGTTCTTCTCACTCAGACACCCCGCCGAGGAGCGGCCCGCCGCACGTCCCGTGCCGCGGGGCGCAACTCGACGCCGATGGCGAGCATGATAAGCGTGATTTCACCGGTGTAAACAGAGATAGGAATCAGCTCAGGCGCACCGACTGGCGGTGCGCGCCCTCGCTTCCTGGCCAGCACTCGAACCGGCCGGCGATTTCGCATCCGCAGGCCTTGCAGCGGCTGCCGTCCAACTGGTACCCGTTCAGTTCATACCCGTCGCGCCCAATGAGCAGCGCGCCGCACGACGGGCACCACGTGCTCCCGCCTTCCCGGTCGCGGACATTGCCGGTGTAGACATGCTTCAGCCCTTTGGCGCGCGCGATCGCCCGTGCCCGTGCGAGGGTGGCGGGCGGTGTCCGGGGGGTTGCGAGCATCTTGAAGTCGGGATGGAATGCGGTGAAATGCCACGGCACCTCCGGCCCCAGGTTGGCGGCAAACCAGTCGGAGGCCCGGTCGAGCTCCTCTGGGGTGTCGTTCTCGCCGGGAATCAGCAGCGTCGTGACCTCGAGCCAGACGTTGGTTTCCATGCGCAGGTAGCGGAGGGTGTCGAGCACGGGCTGGAGTTCGGCGAAGCAAAGGCGGTGATAGAAATCCTCCGTGAACGCCTTCAAATCCACGTTGGCGGCGTCCATGGCCCGGAAAAACTCGGGCCGCGCCTCGGCGGTGATGTAGCCGGCCGTCACGGCAACGGTCATGATGCCCTGCTCGCGGCAGGCCTGGGCGACGTCGATCGCATATTCGGCGAAGACGACTGGATCGTTGTAGGTGAACGCCACCGACCGGCAGCCGAGACGTTTCGCGGTGGCGGCGATACTGTCCGGCGAAGCGGCCTCGCTCAACCGGTCAAACCGCCGGGCCTTGCTGATGTCCCAGTTCTGGCAGAACCGGCAGCCGAGATTGCATCCGGCCGTGCCGAAGGACAGCACGCTCGTGCCCGGCAGAAAATGGTTCAGCGGTTTCTTCTCGATCGGATCGATGCAGAAGCCGCTGCTCCGCCCGTAGGTTGTCAGCACCATTTCGGGGCCGTCCCGTTGCCGGACAAAACAGAAGCCGTGCTGTCCCTCCTGCAGCTTGCAGAAACGTGGGCACAGCCGGCACTCCATCCGGCCGTCGGGCAGGATGATCCACCACCGGGCGGGATGGTCGGATGGGCGCGGATTCCCAACCATGATGCTAACCTCCTTCCTCCACGAAGTTCGGTTCCCGGAAGCATCTAGCCCGGAATCGCTGGATGCCGATCCACTCGTCGGGCGCAATGCCCGCCTTGCGCCGCGCAACCGCCAGTTGCTGTTCTACCGAGTCGATTCCCGCGATGGCCGGCAGCAGCCCGCCCTTCCGTCCGTCGGCGGCCGACACCAGAACGCCGTAGATCGCGGGGTCCAGCGCTTCCGGCGAGGCCACCGGCTCCAGCTCTTCGAGCACGGACACGCTGCATCGCAAGTGGGGCAGATCTGCCGCCCGCACCGGCGGGAAACGGTGGTCATGGAACGCGGTCGCCACGGCATTGCGCCAGGTCTCCTGCACCAGGTCGCTCTCCACCGGCTGCATCGTACCCCGGCACCCGCGCAACGCGCCCTCGTCCGTTCGCAGAGTCACAAAAACGCCGTGTCGCTCGGTCAGATCCCCGGCCGCCCGGGGCCGCGGCATCTTCGAGCCGTCGCGGAACTGGGCTTCGACCGCGCATCTCGCGACGGCCGGCAGCTCCGTGAAGCGGGTGAGGGTTCTGCCGGCCTTCTCCACGGTCGACCCACGGCGGTCGGAATGTTCCGGCTCAAACAGAATCGCCACGCCGTAGCCGACTCCGAAAGGCCCTTCATAGCTCAGCATGGCATGGCCATCTGTCCTGTAGCCAGTCGCGGCCAGGGCCACCGTGGTGGAATCGGTGACGTCCTGCGCCGCCAGCTCCTGCAGACTGGCGTCGATCCGGATGATCTCACGGAACGCGCCTGTTTGCAGCAGCGCGATAAACGTCTCGTCGAACCGGTGCGCATCGGGGTGGTAGCCGCAGGGCGCCGATGTAGTGAGCCGGTGGCTCATGTCCCCGCTCGCGATGATGGCCGTCCGCCGGTTCAGTTCCCGCGCCGTGGCGGCGATGGCCTCGCCCAGTTCGTCGCAGCCGCCATCGCCGGTGTAATTCAGCCCCAGGATCAATGTCGGTCCCTTCCAACCCGCCGACACAAGATAGCAGAGCGGCACCATCGCGCCGTGATCAAGGGGCTCGCCGGTGATACTCCACGTCCGCAGTCCGCGATGGGCGGCGGCTGTTTCCAGCCGCTCGGCAAAGGCGCGGTCGAGCGGCAGCTCCACGCGACTCTCCGGCGATCCGAACCTTGCCAGCGAGCCGCGCAGCTTCCGGGTTTGCCAGAGGCCGAACGCACCTGGCTGCCGGGGCGAGTGGGGGGAGATGAGCACGAGGGTATCGGCCTGCGCGGCCATGGCGTGACTGGACACCGTCGCCATGGACTGCACCGTGGCCGCGACCTCCGCCAGGCGTTCCCGCCCCACGCCCGGCACCAGGATCGGCGCGTGCGGCATCAAACCAGCAAAGACTATCGGGCCATCCACCATTTGCTCACCTCCGGTTTGAATTCTAGCCGGCCGGCGGGTGTTCGCCAAGCAGAAGTTTGGCACCCGAGGCCGAAATTCCCCGGGACCAATCGGGCAGATTAGTCGGCCGCTGGAACGATGTTGGCCTGCGGCACGTGCTGATCGATGACCGCACGAGTCAGGTTGAACCATTGTTGGCACCGGTCCAAGACGACGCTGTCGGCGGTCACAATGATCTCTGCAGTTGCGGCCAGGACTTCATCCGGATTCTGAACCAGCTCGACCTGCCACGACCAGCCGCGCTCCGCTGCCAAGTCCGCCATGATTCTCTTCAAGCGGCCGCTGTTCGATACCGGACGATCGAGGTACCAAATCCACGTGGCGACGCCGTAGACGGTCGTCATCCGACCGAGCAATTCCAGGGCCGGCCGGGTTTCGGCCACCTTGCGATAGGTGCCATGCATGCTGGCGATGTCGCGATAAGTGCGGTCGCAGGCGCTCAAGATCACGCCGCCGCCCAGGGCGACCTCAACGGTCGTGAGCACGTTGTAGCCGTCCAGCCAAAGCGCCTGTCCCGTCAAGCGTTCGGCGCCCACCTCGTGGGCCTCCCGCCGCGCCCGGGACGCATCGGAGCAGGCGCATCGCGCAATCGCGGCGCGCTGCCGGACCGCCAGTTGATAACGGTCGCCAACCAGTTTTAGCGCCGCTGGCGCCGTATAGTCGCGGCTCAACAGCCAGCAGAGATCAGCCGCTGCCTGGCGCAAAGGGGGCCACGCGGATGGGGCAAACAGCCTCGCATCCTCTGGGTGCGGCCCTCGATGTGTGCGCGAATCAGGCAAAGCTCACCTCGCATTGGCTCCGCTCACTTCGCCCGCTCGTAGGTTCCCATCAGCTGAGTTTCGGCCAGAATGTGGCCTGACATCGCGAGCAGCAGGTCCCGCTTGGTCGCCCGGGGCTTCAGCGGGAGCTCGGTGTCCAGCGCGTAAAGTCTGAAGAAATAGCGATGCGGGCCTCCCGGCGGCGGACACGGTCCGCCGTAGCCCACGCGCCGGAAACCGTTCAGGCCCTGTTTCGCGCCGTTCGGCAGCACCTCGATCGTCGCCACCCTCTCGGGCAGCTCCCTCATCGTCGCGGGAAGCCCATAGATCACCCAATGCACCCAGTTGCCCATGGGTGCGTCCGGATCGTCGCAGACCAGCGCGAAGCTCTTCGTGCCCGCCGGCGCCTCGCTCCATCGCAGCAACGGCGACACGTCGGCGCCATCGCAGGAGTATTTCCTTGGAATCGGCTGTCCTTCCATGAATGCGGGGCTCGTGATTTGCATAACAGTTTCCTCCCTTCTTGCCGGGAGTGGCTCGGCGCCCGGCGCGTGGCCGGCCGTCCAACCGGCCGCAGCCATCGCCAGCAGCAGCCACCGGCGCCAGTCTGGCGAACAATGCAGGCGACGGACCGTCAGACGATTCAGCTTCCGCAACCTCGAGCACTGCGCGGTCCGGCAGAACGCGGCTGCAACTGCCTGCTTCTGGCCGAACATCCTCACAGTTTGTAGCCGATCTGTCGCAGGAAATGCTTGCGCCATGCGATGTCCTGATCGCCTTCCACGCCCTTGGGCGGGAAGCCGTCGACCACCCCGACGATGCCACGACCTTGGTCCGTCACGGCCACGATCACTTCCGTCGGATTGGCCGTGGCGCAAAAGATGCGGCAGACTTCCGGCACCGTTTTCAGCGCGTTCAGCACGTTGACGGGGAAAAACCCCTCGCCGAGGAACACGAGAAATGCGTGGCCGGCGCCAATGGCCAGTGCATTTTTCTGGGCCAGCTCGATCATGGCCGCGTCCGTCCCCGTCCAGCGCACGAGGCACTTGCCCGAGGCCTCGCAGAACGCCAGCCCGAACTTGATGCCCGGCACCGCGTTCACCAGCGCTTCATGGGCGTCCTCGACCGTCTTGATGAAGTGGGTTTGTCCGAGGATGAAATTGATGGCCTCCGGCTTGTCGATTCTGACCGTCGTCAGTTGCATCGTTCATTCCTCCCTTCGTTGCTTCATTGGTGGTCGTTCGTTCCGCCCGCGGTGTTCCCGGACGGCATTGCCAACCCATCGATCCTCCGCCTTGTCGCACGCCCGCCGCGCGGCGTCAAGGCCACGGGCGCCGGCCGCCTGCCCGGCACCTCAATCCGGCAGGGGCGCGCGGTTGGCCGCGGCGGCCATGAAATAATCCTGGGCCGAGAACGAGGGCTCGCCGTCGCGGCGGGCCACGGGCAGGTAGGCGCCGTTGGCGTGAAGTTCGCGGGCGTTCTCGTTGTCCTGAAACTCCCTGGGGAAAAGGTCGTCCAGCACGCGGCGGCGGAGCTCCGGCGCCTCGATCGGAAAGAGCACCTCGGCGCGCCGGAAGAAATTGCGGGACATCCAGTCGGCGCTGCCGGCCAGGACCAGCGAGTCGCCGCCGTGGTTCTCGAAATAGAAGGCGCGCGCGTGCTCGAGATAGCGGCCGACGGTGCCGCGCACCCGGATGTTTTCGCTGAGGCCATGGATGCCGGGCACAAGGCAGCAGGTGCCGCGCACGATCAGGTCGATACGCACGCCGGCCCGGGAGGCGGCGTAGAGGTTCTCGATCGTGGAGCCATCGACCAGGTTGTTCATCTTGGCGAGAATCCGGGCCGGCTGGCCGGCGCGGGCATGCTCCGCCTCGCGCCCGATGAGCTCCTGGATGCGGGTGTGCAGGTTGTAGGGCGCGACCAGCAGGTGCTGGAAACTGGGGGAGCGGCTGAAGCCGGTCAGCGAGTTGAACAGGCTGGCGACCTCGCCGGTGATATGGTCGCGGCAGGTGAAGAAGCTGAGGTCGGTGTAGCTTCGCGCGGTCCGGGGATTGTAGTTGCCGGTGCCGAGGTGGACGTAATGCCGCAGGCCCTTCGCCTCGCGGCGCACCACGAGGCTGCACTTGCAGTGGATCTTGAGCCCCACCACCCCGTAGACCACGTGAACGCCGGCCTCTTCGAGCTGCCGGGCCCACTGGATGTTATTGGCCTCGTCGAAGCGGGCCTTGAGCTCAACGAGCGCCGTGACCTGCTTGCCATTCTGGGAGGCCTCGATCAGGGCGCGCACGATCGGCGAGTCGCCGCTGGTCCGGTAGAGCGTTTGCTTGAGGGCGAACACCTGCGGGTCGCGCGCCGCCTGCTCGACGAAATCGATGACGGGGGTGAACGAATCGTACGGATGATGCAGCAGGAGGTCCTGCTCCCGGATGACGTCGAAAATCCGCTCGGGCGCCTGCAGGACGGGCGGCAGCGCGGGCGTGAAGGCCGGGAATTTCAGGTCGGGGCGGTCGATGAGATCGTAAAGACTCATCAGCCGCATGAGATTGAGCGGGCCGGGCAGACGGAAAACGTATTCGTGGGAAAGGCCGAGGTGATCGCACAGCGCCGCAAACGTCCGGTCGTCCACGCCTTCCTCGATTTCAAGGCGCACGGCGGCACCCCGCCGAAGATTCCGCAGTTCCTCCTCGATCTTCTTGAGCAGGTTTTCGGCCTCCTCCTCGTCGATGTAGAGGTCGCTGTTGCGGGTGACGCGGAAGGCATGGGCTCCATGGATGCGATAGCCCGGGAAAAGCTCGCTGGCGCAGAGCTTGATGATCTCGCTTAGGAAGATGTAACGCTGCGGCCCGTGCCGGGAGGGCTCAATGCCGACCAGCCGCGGCAGGATGCGCGGCACCGGCAGGATGGCCATGAAGCCCACCAAGTCGGGAATGTCCGGGTTATCGAGCGAGACCACGACGTTCAGGGTCTTGTTGCCGAGCTGGGGGAAAGGATGCGACTGGTCGACGGCGAGCGGCGTGAGCACGGGGTAAACCTGCTCGCGGAAATAGGTCTTCACCCAGTTGAGCTCGGACTGGCTGAGCTGGTCGGCGGTCTTGAAATGGATGTCCGCCGCCGCCAGCGCCGGCATCAGCTGGCCGTGCCAGCAGCGATGCTGGTCATCAAGGAGTGAGGCCACGACGGAGTGGATGCGGCGAAGCTGCTCGCGCGGACCCAGGCCGTCGATGCTTGGCTCGGTGACATTGCTGTCGACCTGCTCGATCAGGCCGGCCACGCGAATCTCGAAGAACTCGTCGAGGTTCGAGCTGAAAATCGCGAGAAACTTCACCCGTTCGAGCAGGGGATTGCCCTCGTTTTGCGCCTGTTCAAGCACCCGGCGGTCGAAGGCAAGCCACGACAACTCGCGGTTGAAATAGGCCATGCGCGCGGACTGCGAAGTCGGCTCCGGCGGTGGCAAGGGAGGATTCTCCACCACCAGAGGGGGAATCGGGGCGATCTTCTTGGGTCTGGAGGAACGCTTGGGCATGAATGGAGAGGGCCGGGCGGCAGGAAAGAGGTTAATCGTATCCTTCGCACACTGCAAAACGAGAAAGAAGTGAATCGTTACGGATAGGTAACATCTTCAGACACTCGCGCTCTCGCGAATGTCCGTCCTGACGCTTGATCCGGGTGGCGGCGTCCAAGTCAATTGATTCCCTATAGCCCTCCTCGTGGGAGTTTGGATTTCTTTGGTCCAAAGCCTGATGGCCTTGGCAACGACAGTTGTAGGAAGCGCGCTTGCGCGCGTTAGGAGGGCGAAATCGCGCGCAAGCGCGCTTCCTACACTCCAGGCAGTCATCCCGCAGGGCGCGGTGCTGCTCGCGGGAAATCCAGGGCTCAGCTGATGGTTTCCATCAGCTTGTAGATCCGGGCGACCATCTTCTGCGGATCGTCCAGGAGGCCGGCCGCGATGAGGGCGTTGTCGAGGATCTGCTCGGCCATGAGTTTCGCCACATCCGGCTTTGCCGTCCGGGCGGCGTCGAGATGCTTGATGACGGCGTGGCGCGGATTGAGCTGCAGTTCCACGCGGGGCGGGGTGTCGCCGGCGCCCTCGGTCTTCATGGCCTTCATCAGGCGGCGCATGTGCGGCGACATGAACTTGTCGGCGTTGAGCGCGAGGGCGGGGGAGTCGACCAGCCGGTCGCTGGTCTTCACCTCGGCCACCCGGTCGCCGAGCGTCTCCTTGACCCAGGCGACCAGTGTCTTGGTCTGTTCCTCGGTGAGGGCGCCCTCGGCGGGCGGCTTCGGCAGGTCGTCCAGCTTCACATCGGCGTGGTCGGCGGCGAGCAGGCGCTTGCCGTCGAACTCGTGCACGTTCGTCATCACGTACTCGTCGACGTTCTCGTAGCAGAAGAGCACTTCGAGATTGCGGGCGCGGAAACCCTCGAGATAGGGCCCGGCCTCGATGGCCGCACGGTTCGGGCCAACCAGGTAATAGACCTCCTTCTGCCCGTCCTTCATCCGCGAGATGTAGTCGGTGAAACTGGTGGTTTCCCCCGGCTTGGTCAGCGACGACTCGTAGCGCAGCAGCTTCATCAGCTCGTCCTTGTACGTCGCGTCGAGGGCGGCGCCTTCCTTCAGGTAGACCCCGAAGCGGCTGTAGAAATCCTTGTAGCTGTCGGCGCGGTCCTTCGCCTCCTCTTCCAGGCATTTGATAAAGCGGCGGGTGAGCACGCGGCTGAGCTTGGCGATCAGGCTCCGGTCCTGCGTCATTTCCCGCGAAATGTTCAGCGGCAGGTCCTCGCTGTCGACGACCCCCTTGAGAAAGCGCAGCCATTCGGGCAGCAGGTCCTTCGGATGGGGATCAATCAGGATCTTGCGGCAATACAGGGCGACGGCGGGCTCGGTGCGCACCAGGCCGAAGCGTTCGGGGTTCTCCTCCGGCACAAACAGTAGCGCGTTGATGGCCAGCGGGGCGTCGGCGCTGAAGTGGAGGCGCAGGCGGGGCGTGTCAAACGCGTTGGCCTGGAACTTGTAGAACTCGAGATACTCCTCGTCCTTGATCTCGTTTTTGTTGCGCAGCCAGATGGCCTGGATCGTGTTGACGCGCTTGCCGTTCAGGTTGACCGGGAACGGCACGAACGAGGAGTAGCGCTTGAGGCTGGCTTCGATCACCGAGGCGAGGCTGAACTCAGAGCATTCGTCCTTGAGTTCGACCACAATCTTGCAGCCGCGCCGCTGGCCGTCGGCCTCCTCGATGGTGTACTCGCCGGTGCCATCCGATTCCCAGAGGTGACCGGGCTCGGCGGACCGCCACGAATGGGCGTAGACCCGCACGCGCTTCGCGACCATGAAGGCGCTGTAGAAACCAACGCCGAACTGCCCGATGAGGCTGGCGCCCTTGGCGCCGCTTTCGCCGAGGGCCTTGAGAAACTCCTTCGAGCCGGAATGCGCGATGGTGCCAAGGTTCTCGATCAGCTCGGCGCGCGTCATGCCGACGCCGAAATCCTGGATCGTGAAGGTCCGGGCCTTGTCGTCCGTCGTCAGGTTGATCTCCATCGGCAGGCGGTCGTCGAAGACCTCTTTTTCAAACACCTGGAGGTGGCGTAGTTTTTCGAGCGCGTCGGCGGCGTTGGAGACCAGCTCGCGCACGAAGATCTCCTTTTCAGTGTAGAGCGAGTGGATGACGATATCGAGCAGCTGCCGGATCTCGGTTTGGAACTCGAATTTTTGCGGAGTGGACATAAGTCGAGATAAGAAGAGGCGCAAGATAACCGAGAGACGCTGGAAAAATCAAGAGAAGCCGCGCGGCCCGGGCCGCCGGCCCCGAATCTTGCGCGAATTCGGCTGGCTTTGGGATGAAGATGATCCAGATTGCGGCGCGATGAGAATCCCGGCGGTCATTCTGGCGCTGCTGGCGGGTGGACCCGCCTGCCTGGCCTCTTTGCAGTGGGAGACGACCGATTTGCAGCTCAAGGCGCGGCCGGGGCAGGAATCAATGACTCTCACCTTTCCATACCACAATACGGGTGACCAGCCGGTGCGGATCCTCTCGGTCGATCCCAGTTGCAGCTGCGTGTCGGCCGGGCCGGAGAAGGCGGTCTGCGCGCCCGGCGAATCCGGCGCGATCCGGGTCGAACTGAGCTTGGCCGGCTATATTGGCCGCGTGAGGCGCAGCCTGGCCGTGACCACGGACGATCCCGCCGGCAAATTCGCGGAACTGACCCTGAGCGTGGATATTCCGGAGGTGGTGACCATCATCCCGCGTTTCCTGTTTTGGCGGGTCGGCGACCAGCCGGACGCGAAAAGCGCGGAGATTGTCGTCACCGAGCCCGCCACGACGACCGTCGGGGAAATCGAGTGCGACAACCCGCGGTTTCGGGCGCAACTCACGCCCGGGCCGGCCGGCCGCTACCGGTTGGTGGTCAACCCGGTGGATACGCAGCAGCCCGCGGACGCCACCATCCGCGTGGCCGTGAGCATTGAAGGCCGGCCGCAGGCCAGCGTGATTTACGTCGCGGTGAAATGACCGGGACATGAACTGAAGTTTTGCCTCGGGGCGCGGAAACCCTTTGATGAAGCCGCCGGCCAAGTCCGGCGCCGCCCGCGCGAACGGCACCATCTCCCTTGAACACTCTCGACCGGCACATCGTCAGCGAATGGCTGAAGATCCTGGGCCTCGTCCTTGCGGCCACGATCGGCCTGCTGCTCATGCAGGAAATGTACGATGATTTTCGTGACCTGCTCGACGCCGGCGCGAAAGTGATCGACATCGGCGTCTACTACGCGGTGCGCATGCCCAGTTTCCTCACGGTGGTGCTCCCGCTCGCCGTGTTGATCTCGCTGCTCTACAGCCTGGGCCAGCTGCACCGGAATAACGAGTTCACCGCGATGCGCGCCGCCGGCCTCAGCATCTTCCGCCTGACGCGCGGCATCTGGTTGATCGGCGCACTGTGCTGCGGGCTCATGTTCCTGTGCAATTCGGTCGTCGTGCCCTGGTCGGTGGAAGAGTCGCGCCGCATCAAGGACAGCCTGGTGTTCCGGCACGAGGCACGCACGGACGGCGTGGAGCGCGCCGGCCTGGTCACGAGCATCGCGTTTGACAACCGGACCGATGGCCGCCTCTGGTACATCAATCGCTACAACCGTTTTGCCGAACGCGCCCACGGGGTAACGGTGTCGGTGCTGGATGCGCAGCGCCGCGAGAGCACTCGTTATCTGGCGAAGGAGGCGGAGTACGATCCGGCCACCCGCGCCTGGACCTTTTTTCACGGGAGCGAGGTGAAGTTTGACGTCGAAACCGGGGAGATGGTGCGCCCCACCGCCTTTGGCCGGCGGACCTTCCCCGATTTTCATGAGGATCCGAAGCTCATGCTGCTGATCGACCGCAATCCGCTCGATCTTTCGTTCCGCGAGTTGCGCCGGCTCATCGATTATCTGACCGCCGAGGGCAACCCAAAGGTCACCAAATACGCCATGCGATATTATACCCTCATCGCCGATACGCTGGGCTGCCTGATTGTGATCAGCATCGCCATTCCGTTCTCGGTGGCGGGTGTCCGGGTGAGCCCGGCGGTGGGAGTATCGAAGTCCATCGGGCTCTTCTTTGTCTATTACCTGCTGACGACGCTGGCGAACACGATCGGCGGGCGCGAGCTGCTCGCTCCGGAAATTGCCGCGTGGCTGCCAAATCTGGTCATGATCGGCTTGGGCGCGTGGTTCTTCGGACGGACGCGGTGACACCGGCTGGTCGCGGCGAAGCGACTGCCCCGCGGGGCCATCCGTCAGGTCAGCAAATCCGCGGCACCGGTGACGGGGATCACGGGGTGAGATGCGGCGGCCAGTGGAGGAACTCGAGTTTCTCGATGCGGTGCCAGTTGAAGAAAATAATGAGCCCCCAAACCACGGCGCAATTCAGATAGCTGAGAAACACCGCCGCACTGGCCATATCCTTGGCCCGTTTGGCCATCGGGTGCTGCTCCGTCGAGATATAGTCGATGGTCCACTCGATGGCCGAATTGAGGAGTTCGACAATGATAATGAGAAACAGCGCGGCCATCATCACGGCCGTTGAGACGGCGTTGACGGGCAGAATGATGGCGACCGGAGTCAGGATGATCGCGAAGATCAGGTCCTCGCGGAACGAGGGCTCATGCCGGCAGGCGGCGGAAAAGCCCTCCAGGGCGAACGCGACCGAGCTGAAGAAGTTCCGGAAATTCCGGCGCTTGGCGGGCGGAGGATTGGCGGACGGAGTCACAGCGGGCCAAGCTAGGCAGCCGGCGAGAGGGGAGGGAAGCCTGAAGTTGGCGGAGGATGAGGGCCCGGCATTCCACGGTTGTCATTGCGAGGAACGAAGCGACAATGCAATCCATCTAGCTGGACCGCGACGAGTGCGCCAGGCTCGGCGGCCACGCCCTCGTTCCTCGGGCTCGCGATGACAGAAGAGCCCGCGAGATCTGCGGGCCACTGCCGCCAGCCCTACGCTGCCGGAGCGGTCAGCGCCCGCTGCGGCCGACCGAGTGGCGCATGCCGATGGCGCCGCATACCGAGTCGACGATCTCCTCGCGGTAGCCGATGAATTCGAGCACCCGCGAAAGAAACCGGCGCTTGGTCGCCGTATCGATGTTCATGATCGCCCAATAGTGCGTGCCGGGAATCTGGCGGGCCTGGTTGTGACGGCACTGTTCGACGATCTCCTCGCGCGACAATCCGAGGTAGCGGCGGCCACTCGGGCTGCCAGCCAGCGAAACGATGAATTCGTTGAAATCCGAGGCGTGCTGGGCAGCGACCCAGCCGAGGATCGCGAGATATTTGTCGGCGTCGGTGAATTTCGTCCGGAAATCGGCGCCGAGCAGATAGGCGATCAGCGGTTCGGTGATTGTCGAGGGCGCGACACCGAGGTTGAGCATCGCGGAAAGGACGTCATTGGGGCTTTGATGAAAGTCCGTCGTCAGTTTTTTAAGCTCTTCGTAAACCGCATCACTGACTTCGATGTTCTTCATATAGACAGGTTAAACCGGTCTAATGAGTCTGTAAAGTCTAAGATGTTTATCATTACAGAACAAGTAGTTGTGCATCCAAGAAACAAGCGGTCAGCCACGCCAACGACCATAAAGCGGAGAGTTTTTGCTGCTTTGCAGATCATATTCGCTGAAATCGTTCTGCACATTCCGATGGCGTCGGTCCTGTTTGTAGATTTGCAGGATGCGTCCGTGCTCATAATCGGAGGTCGGGAAAATCTTGGGTGGTTCACCTGGCAGGAAGATCGCGGTGAAGCTGCCGTGACGGTCGACCATTCGGCGGATGACCAGCATGGGCGCAGCATGAACCAGGTTGCGGTTCCTGCCAATCCTGGTTGCCGCCGATCCCGACAGCGGCATATTACGGCCAGCAATTAATCATGGACACCCTGAGCAACAAAACCCCGGCCAACACCAAACCCAACTGGCCGCTGATCTTGGGCGCCATCGCCGCGGGCGTCTTGGTGCTGTCCCTGGTGGGCGGCCTCGTCGCGATGTACGTCGCGAATTTCAACCTGCTTGGCTGGCTGGAGTAATCTCGTCCAGCCGATCGGTCCTGCCAACACCCCGGAAATCGGGGCGGCCGCGATCAAGACCAGCTGTAGTTGAAGCTGACGCTGATCCGCTCGTGCGCGGTCGGGTTGGCCGCGACCTCGTGCCGCAGCCAGCTTTCGAACAGGATCACTTTTCCCGCCTCGGCAGGGTAGACGACAAATTGCCGGTTCGCGGGGCTCGCGGCGGTTCGCCGCGGCGGCGCGGCCATGAAGCGGTCGAGGCGCGGATCCTCGAACTTCAAACCGGAGCAGCCCGGCGGAGTGCGCACATAGTAGGTGCCACTGATGAACGACAATGGATGCAGATGAAGACTGTGCGCCGCCCGTTCGGGCATGATGTTCACCCAGCAGTCGGTCATAAAGATCTGGCGCCCGCGCAAGTCCAGGTCGAGCCGCCTGGCAAAGCGCCGCACATGTGTGGTGATCCTCTTCTCTAGCGTGGCGAAGGTCGAGGAAGACCGGTGCAGTTGCGCCATCGACGCGTAGCTGGTGAAACCTCCCAGGTAGTTCTTTGCGGACCACCGGCGGCCGGCGGAATCGTAATCACGGATGCGGTGGCATTCCTCCGCCAGGTCTTCGTTAAGACGGGCCAGTCCGGCCGGCTGCAGAGGCTCGGAATAGATGAAGGTGGAGAACCACGCGCGGATTGGCATGCCGCAACCGATAGGCTCGGCCGGGCGGACAGGGAAGCGGAAAACGCCCGGTCTCTTCTCGCCGGGCGCTGTAGGAAGGCTGCTTGCCCGTTCGACAGGGGCTCGGGGTCCCGAGTGAGGTCGAGGGACAGGCGATCGTCCCTTGAATGGCGCGAGACCATGACAACCCCACCCGGACTCACGACGCCAGTTGAAGGGGGAATTCCCGTTTCAGCATGTGCACCGCCCCGCCAGGCCTGAGCTCGCTCGCGCACAGTTGAAATGCCTCGACCCGGAAGGGCGCCGCCTCAAAATCGCGGTGGCGCTTGAGGAATTCCGCCGCGGCGGCCGGCGAACCGGGATCTTTCACCCGTCCCAAAGTGACGTGGGGGTGAAAGATCCTCACGTCGAGCGGGAAGCCCGTCGCAAGCAACGCGTCGTCGATCTGCTGGCGAAGTTGGTGAAGCCGCGGGTGACCGTGCCCGACTCCAACCCATAGCACCCGGGCGGTCCCGCGTGGAGGAAATGCGCCCAGGCCGGCCACCGGCAGCAGAAACGGCTCCACCTGGGCCCGGCTGAGCGCGGACTCCAGCTTCTCGCCCCATTCCGCCTCGACGTCTCCAAGAAACCGCAGCGTCAGATGAAGCTGCTCCGGTCGCGTCCAGGCGACGCTACGCATTGGCTCATACAGCGCGAAAAGCTGTTCGCGTACGGACGCGGGCAGCGGGATTGCGATGAACAGACGATCGGCTGGCATTGCAGTGCGATCGGGAAACCATCCGTTCGTCGGAGCGGAGACGACCAAAATCGACCAGAAATCGGGTTTAAATCCCCGCCCAGCCCAATTCGGGAATCCCGGACACGGTGGGGATACGGCGCGCGGCCGAATTCACGCAATCAATTGGCGGTAATCACAACCCAGCCTCATTGAATAGGTTGGTGCGGCAGACCGCAATTCTCAGCAATTCACTGCGGATTCGACGGCAAAATAGTCCGAATCAGACTCCTAATTAGCCAATTCTGCCGGACAGTGCGGCGTTCAGCCCGAGATCCGATCAGCTAGGCTCGCGGGAAAATGAAAATCGAGCAGCTCGAGCCCGCGGTGCTTGAGGAAACCCGCCGCGTTGCCGCCGAACTCTTCCCGTGGGAACATGACCATCACGCGGCGCTGGGCGCTGCGCTGTTTCCCGAGGCGCATGCCAGCTTCATGGAGATCCGGCGGCTGGACTCTGCTCGATTCTGGACCGCCCGGATTGACGGCCGCATCGCCGGCCTGGCGGGACTGTATGACTACCGTGGAATGCCGTCGGAAACTTGGCTCTCGTGGTACGGCCTGCTGCCGGTGGCGCGCGGTCGCGGTCATGGCGCCCGGCTGCTTGACTGGATCATCCGGACCTCCCGCGAGGAGGGACGGGCGGTGCTGCGATTGTGGACGACGATTGAAGACGAGTACCGGCTGGCCATCCGGCTTTACGAGAAGCACGGTTTCACGACCGAGGAGTATCCCGCGCTGCCTGGTGAGAGCTGGCGCACCGTGGTGATGTCGCTCGGTCTCAACGGCACGACCCCGATTCCATGGCTGTCGATCGCTGATCGTCCTGAACTTGGCGGTCGCTTGGCGCCGCTTTCCGCCGCCCGCGTGGCGTAAGGCCTGCGGCTAGCTTGGGCCGGTTATTGCGCCCCGGCATCGTGTGAGCGCTAGGCGGGCTAGATCGCGGCTCCCGGCCGCGGGGGCGGAACCGTCACCAGGAACGGTGCAAAGATGGCCGACTGGGCGGCGGGGAAGCGGCCCTGGATGTGGATGCCATCGTCGCGGAGTTCCTGCGCGTGGACGTGGCCCACCTCGTGCAGGCGGGCGATGATGTCGTACCGGTCGTGCGGCACGAGCAGCTCCGTCGAGCCGAACTCCCGGGCGATGCAGGCCGCGCAGTGCTCGAGGAGCCGGTCAAAGCCGGCGCCGGTCTTCGCGCTGACGAACAGCGCGCCGGGCACGAGCATCCGTGCCGACTCCAGCGCCGCGGGCGCGGCCACATCGATCTTGTTGAAAACGTTGATGATGGTCTTCTTGTCGGCGCCGAGTTCGGCCAGCACGCCGAGCGTGGTGGCGTGATGCCGGGCCACATTGGGACTGGTGACATCCAGCACGTGTATCAGAAAGTCTGCGACGACGACCTCCTCCAGCGTGGCCTTAAATGCCTCGATGAGATCGTGGGGCAGCCGGCGGATGAAGCCGACGGTGTCGGTGACGAGCAGCTTCTGGTTGTTGGGCAGCGCGAGCTGGCGCGTGGTCGGGTCGAGTGTCGCGAACAGCTTGTCCTCGACGAGCACGTGGGCGCCGGTCAGCCGGTTGAGCAGGCAGGACTTGCCGGCGTTGGTGTAGCCGACGATGGCGCAGGTCGACACGGGCACGCGCATCCGGCGCTGGCGCTGCACCCCGCGCTGCTGGCGGACGGCGCCCAGGTCGCTGCGCAGGTGGGCGATGCGGTCGCGCACCGTGCGCCGGTCCTGCTCGAGCTGCGTCTCGCCCTCGCCGCCGAGGGAGCCGCGGCCCCGCTGGCGGGAGAGATGCGTCCAGGCCCGCTTGAGCCGCGGCAGGAAATATTCCTGGCGGGCCAGCTCCACCTGGAGCTTGGCCTCGCGGGTGTGGGCCCGCTCGGCGAACACCTCGAGGATGACCTCCTGGCGGTCGATGACGGCGAGGGTGGATTCAGCCTCCCAGTTGCGCTGCTGGGCGGGGGAGAGCGATTCGTCGATGACAATGACATCGGCGCCGGCGGCCCTGGCCTGCTCGATCAGTTCGCCGACCTTGCCCCGTCCAAGGAGAAATGTGGAGGAGGGGGCCCGCAGGTGGACGAGGGTGCTGCCTTTGATGGTCAGTCCCAGGTTCTCGACGAGCTCGCGCAGTTCCGCGAGAAGCTCGGCGCCCTCGCCGGCGGGCATGCGCGGTGTCTGCACCCCGATCAGGTACGCAGCAAGGATGCGCCTATTCTTGTCGAAAAGCTCGGCCATAAAGGAGCATGGTGCGAAGGTATTTCCCGGGAGGCGAGAGTCAATCTGACCGCCGGCGGGGTGCCTTCCCGCCCTTGCAGGATATGGGATCCCATCTTGATCGTCTGACGACATCCGGTCGCCGCCCTCGCTTCCTGGTCGCGTTGGCGCCAGTCCTGCCTGACACCGGCGCCTTCGCTGGGGTCGTGCCCTGGATGACCGGTTCAACAGAACCGGCCTCCTTGAGCGCTTGGTCGGACTAATCCGGCGCGACGGTCAGGGCACGGGCAGAAACCGCTCGCAGAATGGAAATGGCACCGCGACCGGCTGACCGGTCGGAGTCAGCCGGCCGGTGGACCCGTCGACGCGGAAGACCACGGCGTTGTCGCTGTCGTGATTGGTGCAGACGATCCATTTCCCGGTCGGATCGAACGCAAAGTTGCGCGGCTTCTTGCCCCGGCTAGAGGCATGTTGGATGAGGGAAAGGCGGCCGTTTTCGGGGTCGATGGCGAAGACGGCGATGCCGTCGTGACCGCGGTTGGAGCCGTAGAGAAACCTCCCGTTGGGGTGCACCACGACCTCGGCGCAGGTGTTGGTGCCGGTGAAGTCCGCCGGAAGAGTTGGGATAGTCTGGAACTCCGCCAGCGCGCCGGTGACGCGATTCCAATTGAAGGCGGTGATCGTGCAGCCCATCTCGTTGATCAGGTAAACCCAGCGACCATTGGGATGAAATTTCACGTGCCTTGGTCCCGAGCCGGGTTTGACCGTGGCGAACGGTGGGTCGTTGGGCGTCAGCGCGCCCGTCTTCTCGTCGAAGCGGTAGACAAAGAGCTTGTCGACGCCGAGATCTGCGGTGAGGACGAAGCGGTTGGTCGGGTCGATGATGATGGAGTGGGCGTAGGCATGCGTCTGGCGCTGGGGATCCACGCTGCGGCCCGCGTGCTGGACGAACGCGGTGCGCACTCCGACGCTGCCGTCGGGATTGATCGCGAAGGCGGCGAGGTTGCCGCCGGAATAGTTGGCGACAAACACATAGCGGCTGGTCTGATCGAGGCAGACGTAGCTCGCATCATCGCCGCCGGAGGGCACCTTGTTAAGCAGGGTGAGGTGTGCCGTCTGGGGGTCGATGGCATAGGCGCTGACCCCGCCGGGGGCGCCGGAATTGCAGGTGTAGAGGTGCCGGCCGTCGGGATGGATCACAAAATACGCCGGCTCCACGGCCTCGACGTCGAACTTCGGAGTCGTGAGCACACCGGTGTCGGTATCGAAGTGCGCCACCGAGAATCCGATGCCGGGACCGGACCGGTGGGTGCCGAAAAGCACAAACATATCTGCGGCCGCGGCCACCGCCGGGGCCAGCGCGGCGGCGAGCAGAAGCAGGAGAAGGTGGAGGCGGAGTTTTTGCATAAGGGGAGGGGGAATTGCAGCGGGGCTAACAGCGTGATCTCAGCGCAACCACGGCGGAAGGTCGAAATGAAAATCCTGCGCCACCTCCGACGGCAGGTCACGGCTGACACCGGCCCGCTGAAAAGGCCGATGGCAGTTGCTTCGATCGCGCGACCAGATACCTAGCCTTTATGCCCAAACGAATCTGGCTGGCGTTGCTTTTCCTCGCGGCCCTGCGCGCGGCGGCCGCGAACTATCCCGCACCCGTCGAAGGGGATTTCGTGCTGCCTGACTTCAAGTTCCGGTCCGGCCCGATCATGCCGGCGCTTCGCATCCACTTCCGCACACTTGGCCGGCCGCAGCGCGACGGGCAGGGGGTGGTGCGCAATGCCGTCCTGATCCTTCACGGCACCACGGGCAGCGGCGCGCAGTTCCTCCGGCCGGAATTTGCCGGGGAGCTGTTCGGCGCCGGGCAGCCGCTGGATGCCGCCCGCTTCTTCCTCATCCTGCCGGACGGAATCGGCCACGGCCAGTCGGGCCGGCCGAGCGACGGCCTGCACGCCGGCTTTCCCCAGTACGGCTACCTCGACATGGTTGAGGCGGAGTATCAGCTGTTAAAGCAAGGGCTGGGCGTAAATCACGCGCGGCTCATCATGGGCACGTCCATGGGCGGAATGCACACCTGGTTGTGGGGGGAGCGGCATCCGGACTTCATGGATGCGCTGATGCCGCTGGCCAGCCTGCCGACCGAGATTGCCGGCCGCAACCGGGTGTGGCGCCGGCTGATCAGCGACGCGATCCGCCACGATCCGGCGTGGCAGGGCGGCGCCTACAACACCCAGCCGCCCTCGCTGCGGACCGCCGCCGAGATGCTTTTTTTCATGAGCAGCAACCCCGTGCTGCGGCAGCGGGAGGCTCCGACGCTCGCCCGGGCTGATGCCGGGTTGGACGCCTTTGTGGCCGCCGTCCTGAAGACCGGGGATGCGAACGATTTCCTCTACGCGCTCGAGGCGTCATCCGATTACGACCCAGGACCTAACCTGGAGAAGATCCAAGTTCCCTTGGTCGCGGTGAATTCCGCTGACGACCTGATCAATCCGCCGGAACTTGGAATTCTGGAGCGCGAGATCCGGCGCGTTCCGCACGGCCGGGCGGTCGTCCTGCCGCTGAGCGATCAGACCCGCGGTCACGGGACTCACACCCTGGCGGCGCTGTGGAAAGACCAGCTCGAGGCGCTGCTGAAGGAAACGGCGCATTAACTTTGAGGCGGCAAGTACTCGCGATCGCTTGACGCAATGGAGCGGCCATTAACTGCCAAGGCAATCTCGTCACAGAGACCACTGAGAGCCAACCAGAGGTCACAGATGGCGGGAATTGCTGATGATGCCCAAACTCCGTGAACTCTGTGGCCCAGTTCAGCAACCTGCCCCGGCCCGGCCCGTCACCGCAACCGCGCGAAGGTGGACTGCAGCAGCTGCAGATCTGATTTTCCGGCGGTCTGTTCCTTCGTCCGGGCGATCAGATCCGCCTCGAGCCGGTTTTTCGTCGGGCGGTCCGTTTCATAGAACACGCCGAAGACCCCGGGCCAGGGCCGCGTTGCAAGATGAAAGGCCGCGACCTCGTCGGTAGGATCATGGCGCGACGCATCCGCGGGTGAGCCGTCGTGCGTTTTTTCCTCGATCAGCGTGAAAGCCCCGCTTTTGCGCGGATTGGCGGCGTCGAAGGCCCCGGGAAAAAACTCCACGCATTCGGAGAGGATCTCGACCACCGAAAAACCGTCGTGCCGCGCGGCGCGTTCCATCATCTCGGTCATGTGGCCCACCTGCGCGGCATGGCTGCGCGCGACGAAGGAGGCGCCGCTGCTGATGAGCGCGCGCATCGGGTTGATGGGCTGGTCAAGTGCGCCGGTGGGATCGGTCTTGGTCTTGAAGCCAAAGGGCGAGGTGGGCGAGGTCTGTTTCTTCGTCAATCCATAGACGAAGTTGTCCATGATGATATAGGTGATCCGGACGTTCTTGCGGGCGGTGTGCACCAGGTGATTGCCACCGATCGAAAAACCGTCGCCGTCGCCGCCGAACACGAAAACGTGCAAGTCTTCGCGGCTCAGGCTGACGCCGGCGGCGATGGGCAGTGCACGGCCATGGATGAAGTGGCCGCCGTGGGTGTTGACGAAATAGGGAAAGCGCGAGGAACAGCCGATCCCGGCGAAAAGCACGATGCTCTCCTGCGGGAACTGGAGCTTTTCGAGGGTCCGCTGGAAGGCCGCCAACACCGCGAAGTCGCCGCAACCGGGGCACCACGTCGGGTGGTCGGCGGCCAGGGCTTTCCTGGTCAGCGGCGGGCGAGCCGGGGCGGCGTTGTTCGTTGGCGGGGCGAGCGTGGGTGCGGTGGAACTCATGGTCGGATCTGGCAAGAGGCGAAGGACGAAGGGTGATAGGCGAAGGTCAGATGCAGCGAAGCAACGCCGGATGATTCACGCGGCTTAGGAGGAGAAGGGCGGAATCGTCACCTCCGAGTTCGTCGCCTCCAGATGGCGTGCGACTCCGTCGGTGATCTCGCGCACCTTGAAGGTCAGGCCGTCGGTTTTGGTGATGCTGCGGATGGTCGGACTGGCGTAGCGGGCACGCAGCAGCATCGCCAGCTGGCCGAACCCGTAGAGTCCCTCGTCGTTCATCTCGACCACGAACACGTCGCGGTAACGCGCGAAGATCTCCTGGAGCCCAGCGGGCAGCGGATGCAGGTGGCGCAAGTGGAGCTGGCCGGCCTTGACGCCATCCTGGCGAAGCCGATTGACGGCCTCGCGGACTGGTCCCCACGTCGAACCCCAGCCGATGAGCAGCACTTGGCCCGCAGGGTCGCCATGCACCTCCGGCGGGGCAAGCGATGCTCCGAGCGCCTTGATCTTCTCGCGGCGCCGGGCCGTCATTCTGGCGTGCATGGCCGGGTTGCCGGACGGGTGGCCGTCTTCGTCGTGCTCCAGGCCGGTCACATTCGGGAATTTTCCCGAGGCTGTGCGCGTGCCGGGCGGAGCGTGGCGGGTGGGTCGGTCGAGCGGGTAGGGTTTGAAATTGGCGCCGCGCTCGACGAGATCCGGCTTCGCCTCGATCATGAGGCCGGCCAGATCCGGCTCGTCGAACGCCTCGATGCGGGTGGCCAGCGATTGGTCGGTGAGGATGAGAACGGGCGTGCTGTAGCGGCGGGCGATGCGGCCGGCCTCCAGGGCGATGTAGAAGCAGTCCTCGACATTCTTCGGCGCGAGGACGACCCGAGGCGTGTCGCCGTGGCTGCCATAGACGGCCTGCAAGAGATCGCTCTGCTCGACGCTCGTGGGCAGGCCGGTGCTGGGACCGCCGCGCTGGACGTTGATGACAATGAGCGACATCTCCGCCATCACGGCCCAGCCGAGCGCCTCCATCTTGAGCGAAAGGCCGGGACCCGAGCTGCCGGTGACGGCAAGGTGGCCGGCGTAGGCGGCCCCCAGCGCGTAAGAAACGGCAGCCAGTTCATCCTCCGCCTGCACAAAGGTGCCACCGTATTTGGGCAGTTCGGTGCGGAGCATCTCCATGATGGAAGACCATGGCGTGATCGGGTAGGCCGCCCCGTAACGCACGCCGGCGGCGATCAGGCCGAACGCGAGCGCCTGGTTGCCATCCATTGTAACTTGGGGGCGGGTGCTCGTGCGCGCGGCCGCTTCCAAGTGAAAAAAACAGTCGCGAATGTTGTCGGCGGGGTAGGCGTAGCCCGCGTCGAAAGCGAGCATGGCATTGCGCACCACGTCCTCCGGGCGGCCGCCGAAGCGTTCTTTGACAAGAGCGGTGAGCTTCGCGACGTCGAGCTGGAAGATGCGCGCGAGCAACCCGAGCACGAGGAGGTTCTTGCCCTTGTCCTTGGCGGCGCCACCGACGGCCTCGATCGTCCGGCTCGTGATGGGCATTCCCACCGCCGTGAAGCGCTTGTCGTCGGGGTTGGGCTTTACGTGATCGTTGTCGTAAAGGAGCACGCCGCCGGGCCGCAAGGCTTCGAGATGATCTTCGTAACTGTGCTGATAGAACGCCACGAGCACATCCGCCTGATCGCCGGCGGAGAGGATGTCGCCGGTGCCCATGCGCACCTGGAAGATCGACGGACCGCCCGAAATGGTGGACGGGATCGTCATGTACGTCATGACGTCCTGGTCGGAACGGCCGGCGAGGCGGGCGAGGAAGGCGCCGACCGTCTGGATGCCATCCTGTGAATTGCCGGCGAGGCGGATGACCACGTCTTTGATGGGACGAGGCTGGTCGGCGGAGGCAGCTGCTCCACCCACAGGATCGGAAGAATTGGGGCTAACCATATAGAGTGGCTTGGGATAAGGTGTTCCCAAAGCCCCCAGAGTCCAACCGGGTAGGCGATTTTGGCGGCGGTATCAGAATACGATCCGGGGTGTCGCCGCCCCAGCAGCAACGGTTATGCGGCCGCCAGCCAGTCCCAGGGTCAAGGTTGCGCCGCCACGATGGCGGGCTCGGCCCCGAGCGTGCCGCGCAACTCCGTGAGGTAGGCCGGGCTGTTGACGCGGGCGTTCTCCAAGCGCGCCGCCTCAAGCCGCGCGGGAATGCCGAGGCGCCCGGCCTCATCGGAGTAGTTTGGCTTGGCGAGGAACTTCTCCAGGTAGGCGAGGTGGCGCCGCCACTGCCGGGTGGTCAGGGCCTGCCGGGCGCGCAACCGTTCACCGTACCACTCGCTGGCCAGCACCTGGTCGTGGGAAAACAACGCGCGAATGCCGGGATCGGATAGCCTTTTCCCTTCAAACTGGCCGTCGCGCATGATGTGCAGCAGCGCGCGCAGCGGCGGGCAGGCCTGGGCGACGCTGCCATCGTTGAAGTAGTACTGCGCGACCCGCTGCTGGGTGACGACAATGTTGTCCATGCCGTCGGCAAACGTAGCGCGGTCCTGCAATTCCGGACGCAGCATCTCTTCCGTGAAGACGGCGTGCGGATGGTTGAAGACGCGTCCGCAGAAATGCGAGACGAAGCGCGTGGTAATGCGGTAGCCGAGGCGGCTGGCCAGGACGGGCCGGCCGCCGTACTCGAAGTCGGCGCACTTTTCCAAAAACCCGGTGCCGATGAGGAAATGAGGATCGCGCTCCTCGACGCCCATACGGCACCACACCTCCGGCACGAGCAGGCTGATGTCGTGGTCCACCCGCGTCTTGGGCCCGATGCAGCCGGCGGAGGAAAGAAAACCGTCGTATCCGGTGACGCAATAGGAGACGAAGGCGGCGTTGAGATCGTANNATGTAGTGCAGCGGATTGTAGACGGCCAGCGGGCGGATGCCGGCGGCCGGGTCGGCCGGATTGTTCCGCCGCCCGGCGAGGACGGCGCTGACCGGGGTGGGCACGGGTCGGCCGACCGGCACGCGGCGCATGAGCCGCAGGCCCACCTCCGCAACATGCGATTCGCGCAGATTCAGCAGATCGGGCCGCGTCTGCAGATAGCGCGGATTCTTTGAGAGTATCCCGTCGACCAGGCGCGGATGGGCGCACGAGACAAAGAACTCCGGCCGTCCGCCGGCCGCGGCGGTCTTGATCAGCTCCTGCATCGGCGCCGTAAACTCGTCAAAGCCGATGGCGTCCTCGATCAGCTCCCGCGCCTGGGCCGCCGTGAGCGGCTCATAGTTGGAGAAAAACGTGCCGGACCGGGCGAAGTCGCTCTCCGTCTGGTGGTCGTAACCGCGGTGGACGGCGTCGTCGGGCCGTTGAAAGAGCCGGTATTCGCAGTTGTGCACGAACTTGAGCGACGGTTGCACGGCGGAGACACCCAGGCCGGTCAGCCGATCCCGCGGCACCACGATCGCCGCGGTGATGTCGTCCTCCATCTGGATCTTCAGGGCGGGGTGGAAATCCTTGCGCAGGCCGAAGGTGCGCCACGAACCGTCGGCCGCGAAACCCACCCGCAGGAAATTCGACTCGATCCGCTGCGCCCGCAGGCGAAGTTCGTTGGCGGGCACGCCGTTGATGACGTCAACGCTGAATTCCTCGCGCCAGCGGTCGCCCCACTCGGGCTTGTAGAACCGCTTCACGACCAGCACGAGCTCCTTGATGTGCTGCGGAATCGTCTCGAGCCAGGCGTTGTACGCGTCGTTGTGCTCCTCGGCGGACGGCGTAAACAGCTTGATGACCGAGCCCAGCGAACGCCGCGGACTAAGGATGGGACGCAGGTCCGTGCCCTGCCGGGCCGGATCGCGGAAGCGCTGCGAATAGTCGCGGGCCAGCAGGCCGGCGACCGTGTCGAAATCGGCCTTGAAGTCGGCCACGAACACCGGGCCCTGGATGATCGCGTCAGAGATGCTCTTGGAAATCTCGGACTTGCCGCCGCCGGAGACGGTGGACGGCTTGTGGCAGAGGGTACACTCGGCGTGCGTGCCGACGAGACGCCATGTCCGGCTGCCGCGGGGTTTTTCCAGGTGCACTTTGAATCCCGAGGGCAGCACGTAGGTGTGGCGGTGGCGCAGTTTCAGCTGCTGCTCGCGACCGTCGCGCGCCCACCGCACGGACTCGCTCGGCAGGTCGAAATGCGCGTCTTCCGGCACATAAATAATGTCCGGATACAGACGGTCGACCGCGTGGCCCTCCGGTCGCGCCTCCACGAGGTCGCCGAGCAGTTTCATACCCTCGCCCAAAGTGCGGGGATATTTGGTGATGACGCGCGCGGCGGCGAAGTCGGCGGCAAGATCGAACCGCGTAAACAACAGCGCGCCGCCGGCGTGCTCCTCCTCGCAAAGGCCGAAGAGATTCGCCGAGTAGCTGATGTACGATTTGACCTCCTTCTTGCAGTACCCGAAATAATTGTCGGAAAGGATGGTTACAATGACCCCGCTGGCGTCACGGGCCGTGACCTTGAAGGCCACGCCGTCGTTGTAGCGTTCGGCCGCGTCGCGCCAACACATGCCGTCGCGACGCTGCCGCTCGGTGGCCTCCTCCCAGCGTGGGAGACCGAGCACCTGCTTGGTCAGACGGGTGAGGTGGGGGGCGAGGATGACGCAGCCGCTGTGCCCGGTCCAGTGTGTCGGATCGAGCGCGGCGTCGTTTTCCGGCAGACGTGGATCGCCACCGTTGCCGAAGACGCTCTCCACAAAGTCGAGATTACAGACGAGGCTGCCCGGCGCGAAGAAGCGCACCTCCATCGATTTCTCGGCGATGAAGCCCTCCACGGCGGGACATACCACCGGGCGAAGCAGCAGCGAGACAAAGCATTCCGCCTGGGCCGGCTGCGACGCCGTGAAGGGCAGCCGCATCAACTCCGGCGGCGGGTTGAAGGCGTGCCGCAACAACTGGCCGAAAACGGCCTTGGGCACGGCCTTCTTGTCATCGGGGACCGGCAACCCACCTTCGGTGACATGAAAGATCCCTTGGGTCGTGCGGCGGTCGCTCTTCGGATTATGCAGAACCCCCTGTCTGACGCGATACGAGTTGACGATCTCCGTCGCATATTGGTCCCGGTCGGGTGGCAGCGAGAGGGCCCGGGCCAGGCCGTAGCGGTCGAGCACAAAGGTAAGGACAGGCACGCGCGGGACCTCGGTGGCGTCCTGCAGATAATCGTAGAGGAAATTCTGGATCCGCTGATCGGCCGGGCACAGATGATTGGAAAGGAGCCGGTCCTTCTCGCGATTGAGCGCGACCATGTCGCTCATAAGTTCGGCGAGATCGGCATCGGCCTGGAGCGGAAACGTCGGGCAGCCGAGGTCCCGGAGCTTAAGATTGATGTAGAGCAGGAGTCTGTGCTCCGCCTCGGCCGAACCAGGGCCGCCAACGCCGGTTCGCTGTTGCTGATCGGAGGTGAGGGCTGCGTGCATGCGCAAGAAAAGGATGCCGGAGCTTAAGGCAGGCTGCGACCGTCCGCAAGCCCGCCCGCGCTGCCACCGAGCCACAGTCGCTCGGGTGTTGTTCGGCCTGACCCGGTGCTAATCTCGTCGTTCCCA
Organism: Opitutia bacterium; assembly: GCA_003153035.1. Taxonomy (GTDB): domain Bacteria; phylum Verrucomicrobiota; class Verrucomicrobiia; order Opitutales; family Opitutaceae; genus Fen-1467. The sequence goes on along the minus strand of PMBT01000037.1, from coordinate 22,269 downwards.
CGGACGTTCCGATCTCCGTGCACAACTATGGTCAAGGTTGAACATGGTTGTGCACCCAAGGCCGCGCACGCGGAAACGAAACAACGCCGAAGCCTTTACTGGAAGAATGCCAGAATGCTGGACGGACATGATGGCGCTGGCAGCGACATGAGTCCAAGTTACCTCCCGGCAGCGAGACTGCCGCTTGTCTAGTGAAACCCGCCACCCTTGCTTGCCGGAACCGGTCGCGCCCGATTAGGATACCGGAAGGCCGGCCGGAGCCGGGACCCGACCGCCTCAGCACCCGAAATTTATGAACCACACTCGAATTCCTCTGGCGGCCCGCGCCGCGCTGTTTGTCGCGACGCTGACCTCGCGATTGCTGTCCGCCGCCGCCACGCCGCCGCCGGTGCAGCTGCACTGGCTGGATCCATCGCCGCCGGCCTTCGCGCGAGGCGTGAGCTGGGGCGTGCCGTGGCCGAAGGGCGCAGTCCAAAAGGACCAGACCTTCGCCCTGAACACGGCCGACGGCGGGAGTCTGCCGCTGCAGAGTTGGCCCTTGGCTTACTGGCCCGACGGCTCGATCAAATGGACTGGTTTCGCCACGAGTACGCCGGCCGCGGCCGCCGGTCCGCTGACCCTGGTTCCCGGCCCGGCCGCCGGGGATGCCGGCGCGGTGCTCACGGTGACGCAAAGCGACACGGCCTACGAGATCACCACCGGACCGCTGAAGGCCCGCATCGACAAGTGGGGCGGCGGCATCATCCGGTCGCTGGCCATCGACAGCCGGGAGGTCGCTCGCGACGGACGGCTCGTCTGCATATTGCAGGACGGCCCCGATGGTGATCCGGCAGAGTCGCCCCCGCGGCAGGCATTTGCCAGCAAGGTGGAAAAGGTGACGCTGGAGCAATCGGGACCGGTGCGGGCGGTGATCAAGATCGAGGGCGTGCACCAGTCGCAGCAGAGCGGCCGCGAATGGCTGCCGTTTGTCGTGCGGCTTTATTTCCATGCCGGCCAGACGGCGGTGCGCCTCGTGCATACGATCGTCTTCGATGGCAACGAACAAAAGGATTTCATCCGCGGTCTGGGCGTGGTCTTCGCCGTGCCGCTGCGCGAGCAGGTGCAGAACCGGCAGGTCCGTTTTTCCGGCGAGGGTGCCGGCCTCTGGTCGGAGCCGGTCCAGCCGATGGTGGGGCGCGGCGGGCGGTTCGTGGCCGATCCGGCAAGCGGACGTGACGTCTATCCGGACCAGATCGCCGGAAAACGCGTGCCCAACGCGGAGCAGGTCAATCAACGCGGCCAGAACCTGCTCGCCGACTGGGCGGTGTGGGATGACTTCAAACTGGTCCAGCCGAACGCCGACGGATTCACCGTCATGAAGCGCACCAACCCGGAAAGCTGCTGGCTGCCCGCCGGTGCGGGCCGACGCGCCTCGGGGCTGGTGTTTGTCGGCGATGTGAGCGGCGGACTGGCCGTCAGTGTGAAGGATTTCTGGCAGTCCTACCCGGCGTCGCTGGAGGTTGGGAAGGCCGCCACCGGCGAGGCGGAGTTGGCGGTCTGGCTATGGTCACCCGACGCGCCCGCCATGGATTTGCGCCACTACGACACGAAGGCGCATGGCCTGGAATCCGTCTACGAGGATGTGCAGCCGGGCTTCAGCACGCCGGTCGGCGTGGCGCGCACGCGGGAACTGACGCTCTTCCCCTCGGGCGGAATGCCGGCGAAAACGGAGACGGTTGCGATGGCCCACGCCGGGGCCCAGCCCCCGCAGCTCGTCTGCACCCCCGCATACCTGCATGCCGCCCGCGCGTTCGGCATCTGGAGCCTGCCCGATCGTTCGACGCCGCTGAAACAGGCGGTGGAGGACCGCCTGGATTCGCTCGTGGCCTATTACGAGAAGCAGGTCGAGCAGCAGCATTGGTACGGTTTCTGGGATTACGGTGATGTGATGCACTCCTATGACGAGGTGCGCCACGTCTGGCGCTACGACCTCGGCGGCATGGCGTGGGACAACTCCGAGCTCGGGACCGATATGTGGCTTTGGTACAGCTTCCTGCGCACCGGCCGCGCCGACATTTTCCGGCTGGCCGCGGCGATGACCCGGCAAACCGGCGAGACCGACTGCTACCACCTCGGACCGTTTGCGGGCCTGGGTTCGCGCCACAATGTGCGGCACTGGGGCTGNNGGCGCCAAGGAGGCGCGCATCAGCCAGGCGGCCTACCGCCGGTTCTTCTATTACCTCACCACCGACGAGCGTACCGGCGACATCATGCACGAGGTGGTCAACGCGGACTACAAGGCGACGGAATATGATCCGATGCGCCTCGCGCAGCCGATCACGGAGGCCGAGAAGAAAGCCGCCCCCGGGCGCGTGCGTCTCGGACCGGACTGGTTCGCCTTTGCCGGAAACTGGATGACCGAATGGGAGCGCACGGGCGACGCGAAGTGGCGCGACAAAATTCTCGCGGGCGTCGACTCGCTCGCGAAAATGCCGCTCGGCCTGCGCTCGGGGAAAAACCTGGTCTACGGGTACGATCCGGCGACCGGCCGGCTCTTCCAGCTCTCCACCGAGGTTGGCGAGTACAACCTGGCGACGATCATGGGCGGCGGGGAGGTGGTCTTCGAGCTCAACGACATGCTCAATGATGCGCGCTGGGACCGACTCTGGCTTCAGTTCTGCCGCCTCTACCAGACCCCGCGCGGCGTCTCCGCAGAGCAGATGAAGGCGCTGATTGCGAAAGACACGGCGACGGGGACCGAAGGCGCCGACGGTGCGTTTCTTGGCACGGCGCAGGGCGGACCCCGCACAGCCGCCTATGCCTACCTAAAGACGAAGAACCCGGTCTTCGCGAAGCGCGCCATCGAAATGGCCTTTGGCCGGCGCAACACTGGCCTGATCGAGATCCGCCCGGTGACCGGGCCCGATGTGCTCAACCCCGGAGAGGAAAACCCGTTTGTCGGCACCAATGGCGCGGCCCAGTCGGGACTCAACGCCATCGAGGTGCTGGATATGTGCGCCGACCAGCTGCCCACTGATCTGCCGCCGCCCGGAGATAGCGGAAACGAAGGGCCCGCGCGGCCCGGCGCGGCGCAGGGCCGTCCGGCCGCCGCTGGGCAGGGTGGATAGAGCGGGTCCCTGAAGTCGAGGCAGGGCGCGCTATCCCTGAGACGCCGTTTTGCCGGCCGCCTTCAGGCCAGGCGGGCGCAGGCCGCGTGGCGCTGGCAGGTGACGAGGTGGTCGTTGACCATGCCGGTCGCCTGCATGAACGCGTAACAGATCGTACTGCCGACGAACCTAAAACCGCGCTTCTTCAGGTCGCGGCTCATCGCGTCGGACTCGGGGGTCCGGGCGGGGACTTGTTTCGCCGTGCACCAGGTGTTCTGGATGGGCCGGCCGCCGGTGAACCTCCAGACGTAGCCGTCGAAGCTGCCGAACTCGCGCTGCACGGCCAGAAACGCCCGCGCATTCCCGATGGCCGCGGCGATTTTCAAACGGTTGCGCACGATGCCCGGGTCTGCGAGCAGCGCCGCGACCTTCCGCGTGCCGTAGCGCGCAATCTTCTGCGGGTCGAAGCCGTCGAATGCGCGCCGGTAATTCGCGCGCTTGTTCAGGATCGTGGACCAGCTGAGGCCAGCCTGGGCTCCCTCCAACAGGATGAATTCGAACAGCACCCGGTCATCGTGCTGAGGTACGCCCCATTCGCGGTCGTGGTAGTCGAGGTAGATTTCCGAGGTCGGCCAGGGGCAGCGGGCGGGCGAGGGCATGAAACTAAAATCGCTGTTGAAGTCAGAATGGCAAGACGAGGCGCATTGCTTGGACTCGCTCAAGGGGGCGCGGAGAAAGCACCGAGCCGGATTTGTTTCGCGGAAAGCAACAAAGGGAAGAGTCGATGAACGCGCGACGCCCTCATCGCGCGAGGCGCGCGGATCCGGTCCCGTTTCCTTCGTTGTCTCCGGCGAGTAGGCGCGGGTCCTCAGCCACACCCGGCGGCCTTAAGGCAGGGAGGCAAAGCTGATCTTGAAGACGATCGCGTCGTCAGCGGGCTGCTTCTTCGGCGGGGTGATCGTCAGGGCGGCGGCCGATTGAGACCACTGAATCTTCTCATCGCTGCCGAGCAGGCTGACCCCGGTGACCGGCTTCTCCAGAAGTCTGGCGGCGGTGCCGAGCGACTTGATCGGCAGCTCCTTTGCCGGCCAGCCGAGCACGATGGCATAAAGCACGCCCCCCTTGGTGGTGAAGCGGATATCTTCCGCCGAAAAAGGCTTCCCCTTTCCCTCGTTGAAGCCCTGCGCGGTGATCGGAACTGCGTTCTCAAGGGCAGGACCTTCGCCGCAGACCTTCCACGGTCGAGTGCCGAAGATGCACTCACGGTTGACATCCATCCACCGCGCGATGCCTTCGACGATGGCGAGCTCGTCGGAATCGATCGTGCCGTCGCCGCGCACCGGGACGTTGAGCAGCAGGTTGCCATTCTTGCTGACGACATCGGCCAGGGTGTGAATGACCGTCTTGGTGGTCTTGTATCCGTGCTGCTCAAAGATCGCGCGCTTGTAGTGCCAGTCACCCAGGCAGGTGTCGGTCTGCCACGGCTGGGGTTCGATCCGGTTGCTCTGGCCGCGCTCGATGTCCCACACCATGCACTGGCGCTGCTGCGCATCGAGGACCTTGGCGAACATGACCGCTTCGAGCCGGCCCTGGTGCAGCTTCATATTGCGGTTGTAGAAATGCGCGGCGATGCGCAGGCCGGCGTCGCTTACGGGCCACAAGGGCAGCGCGGTGTCGTCGAAGTAGACGAGATCGGGCTGGTACGTGTTAATGAGATCAATCGTGCGGTTGTAGAACTTATCGCAATACGCCTGGTCCGGGAGGCTCGCGCCGTTGTCCCAATTCCACTGGCGGTGAATGGCGTACGGATCGCCGCTGTCGGCACTGCGCGCGTGATTCTGCGCGTAGAGGTCCTGCGGGTCGAGGCCATCCCACCATTGGCCCTTGCCGTCGGCCTTGGTGAGCTTTCCATCGTAGGGCACGCCGGCGAGCGGGCCGGTTTCATCCGCGCCCTGCGACGGTTCGTACCAGGTCCACGCGTGGGCGGCATGGACGCTGACGCCAAAACGGAGGCCATTCGCGCGGGCGGCCTGGGCCCAGCCGCCGATCAGATCCTTCTTCGGGCCGACGGCGACCGAGTTCCACGGTTGGTACCTGCTGTCCCAGAGGTCGAGGTTGTCGTGGTGGTTGGCCAGCGCGAAAAAATACTGGGCGCCCGCCCGTTTGTAGAGTGCCAGGAGTTTCCCGGGATCCCACTGCTCCGCCTTCCAGAGATGGATGACGTCCTTGAATCCGAACTTCGACTGAGGGCCGTATGTTTGCCGGTGGAAGTCGTAGTCGGATGGAGCCCAGCTCGGCCCCTTCGGCATGTACATGAAACGCGCATACCAGTCGCCCTGTTCCGGCTGGCATTGCGGACCCCAGTGNNCCGAACTTGGCATCGCGAAACCACTCCGGGCATTCGTACTTTTGCAGCGACTCCCAGGTCGGCTGAAACTTGCCGGTGTCCATCGGCTCGGCCGTGGCGCTGATGTGGGAGGTTACGGGGGCGCTTGACGGGATCTCCTGCGCCGCGACCCAGCCGGTGGGGAGCAGGGCGCAGAGGGCGGCCAGGCGTACGAGGTGGCGGGGACTGACCAACGATGAGCTCATGGGGTGGGCAAGTGAAAACGCGCCGGGCGGCCCGGCTCAAGCCAAATGGCGGCGCCAAATCAAGGAGGATTCACCACGAAGGCACGAAGTGCACGAAGAAAGCGGAAGGTCGGGCTCTGGCCTGTAGGAGCCTGTTCACAGGCGATTCTAATCTTTCAGAGACGCACGCAAAGGCAGCGAAGGAACCCAAGCGGTTTTCACCACGAAGGCACGAAGCGCATGAAGGATCCTGCAAAGGCTGAGAATCGTCTCTGCGACCTTCTGTAAAAAGGTTCGGGCGCCGGGATCCGTCTCCATTTCCTCCGTTGCTCCTGGAAAATCCCCGGGGCTTCCCCTTTTGCCGGGGCGCCTTGCGTCGGCGCGATTTCTGGAGAGGGTGCCGCATGAAAATCGGCATCATCGGTTCCGGAATCGTGGCGCAGACGCTCGGCGGCGGGTTTCTCAAGCACGGCCACGACGTCGTGCTGGGTACGCGCGACCCCGCCAAACTGGCGGAGTGGGCGCAGCAGAATCCCAAGGGGAAGGTGGGGAGCTTTGCCGACGCGGCGAGATTCGCGGAACTCGCCGTGCTGGCCGTCAAAGGCACGGTGGCGGCGGACGCCGTCCGGGCTGCCGGCGTCGCCATCCTCGCGGGAAAGTTGGTGATCGACGCCACCAACCCGATCGCCGAGGCGCCGCCCGTCGACGGAGTGCTCAAGTTTTTCACGAATCTCGACGAGTCGCTGCTGGAGCGCCTGCAGCGCGAGTTTGCGGCGGTACGCTTCGTCAAGGCGTTCAACTCTGTCGGCGCCTATTGCATGGTGAACCCGCAGTTTAAGGGCGGGAAGCCAACCATGTTTATCTGCGGCAACGACGCCGCCGCCAGGAAAACCGTCACGACCGTGCTGGACCAGTTTGGCTGGGAAACAGCGGACATGGGCGTGGCCGCGGCGGCGCGCGCGATCGAGCCGCTCTGCATGCTCTGGTGCATCCCCGGTTTCCTGCAGAACGACTGGACGCACGCGTTCAAGTTGCTGCGCTAAGCTGGCGGTGGCGAAGTCCGGGCTGCGGTGCGTGCGGGATTGCACCCGGGGCGCGGGGTCCGTCATCGTGGCCGGCTTTCATGTCCCTGTTCAGTTTACTCGATGTCTCCCACGCCTTCGGTGGCCCACCGCTGATTGACTCGGTCAGTTTTCAGGTCGAACCGGGGGAGCGGGTGTGCCTGGTCGGGCGCAACGGGACGGGCAAGTCGACACTGATGAAGTTGATCACCGGCGAGATCCGGCCCGATCGCGGACAGGTTTTCCGCCAGCCGGGCGCCCATTTCACCCGGCTCACCCAGGAGATGCCGGATGATCTCGCGGGTACCGTGCATGATCTGGTGGCCGGTGGATTGCGGACGGCGACCCACGAGGAGGAATGGCAGCGGGAAATGCATCTGGACCAGCTGCTGGAGCGCCTGCAGCTGCCGGCCCGAGGGGACTTTGCGGCGCTGTCGGGCGGACTCAAACGCCGCGTGTTGCTGGCGCGGGCGCTGGCCGGTCGGCCCGACCTGCTGCTTCTGGACGAGCCGACCAACCACCTCGATCTCGCATCGATCCTCTGGCTGGAGGAGTTCCTGGTCACGGAAAAACCCTCGCTGTTCTTCGTCACTCATGACCGCGTGTTTCTGCGGCGTCTGGCGACGCGCATCGTCGAGCTCGATCGCGGCGGGCTGACCAACTGGGATTGCGATTACGACGCCTACGTGGTCCGGCGGGAGGAGCGGCTTGCGGCCGAGGAGCGCCAGCAGGCGGCGCTCGACAAGCAGCTGGCGCAGGAGGAGGAATGGATCCGCCGCGGAGTGCGCGCCCAGCGTTCCAGGGCTGGCGCCCGGATCGAGGCGCTGATACGCCTGCGGGCTGAGCGGCGGGAGCGCCGGGAGCGGGCGGGCAGTGTCAACCTGCGGCTGGCCGAGGCCGAGCGTTCCGGCGTCAAGGTGATCGAGGCGGAAAACGTCAGCTTCGCATACGCGGACGGCCGCATCCTGCTGCGCGACTTCAGCACGACGATCATCCGCCGGGACAAGATCGGCCTCATCGGTCCGAACGGTGCCGGCAAAACCACGCTCATCAAGCTGCTCCTCGGCCAGCTCGCGCCCACCACCGGCTTTATCACCCAGGGCACCAACCTTGAAGTCGTCTATTTCGACCAGCTCCGGACGCAAATTGACGACGCCCGCTCCGTGGCGGACAACATCGCCAACGGCAACCCGAGCGTCACCATCGAGGGGCGCACGCGGCATGTCATCAGCTACCTGCAGGATTTTCTTTTCACCCCGGAGCGTGCCCGCACGCCGGCGCGAGTGCTTTCCGGCGGTGAACGCAACCGCCTGTTGCTGGCGCGGCTCTTCACAAAGCCGGCCAACCTGCTGGTGCTCGACGAGCCGACCAACGATTTGGACGCAGAAACCCTCGACCTGCTCGAGGACCTGCTCGTCGAGTTTCAGGGCACGCTGCTCTTGGTGAGCCACGATCGGGAATTCCTGGACAACGTCGTCACGAGCACTCTGGTTTTTGAAGGCGACGGCCGGATCGGCGATTACGTGGGCGGTTACACCGACTGGCTGCGGGAGACGCGGAAGACGGCCGCGGCGGCTCAACCGGCCCCCGGGCTCACGGAGGCAGTGGCAAGGACGGCGGCTCCAGGCGAAAAAAACTCCAGGTCTCCAGCCCGGGGCCGCAAGCTCACCAACAAGGAGCGGGCCGAACTCGAGTCGCTCCCCGCGACAATCGAGGCGCTTGAAAGCGAGCAGGCGGAACTCACCGGCCGTCTGGCCGATCCGGAAACCTACCAGCGGGAACCGGGCGCCGTGCCGGCAATCCAGGCGCGGCTTGAGGCCATCGGGTGGGAGCTAAGCGCGGCATTCGCCCGGTGGGAGGAACTGGAGACCGTTCGCACCAACTCGGCGTGAGGCCTGACGCGTGCGCAATCAGCCGGCGCGGGCTGGTCGGGCGAGGAATTGCTCGCGGCGGCGGCGGAGTACCTCGAGATACCCGGCGCTCTCGATGGCCCGCGCCCGCTCGTGATAGCGGCGCCCTTTGAGCCCGCCCTTGATGAGATGGTTCCGTTCCATGAATTCGGGACGCGCCAGATACAGCAGCGCCGGATCCCGCTGGTACAGGAGCAGGTTCACGTCGTTGTAGAGAGCGGCGTTCCACGGCGCCGTCCGGGCGAAATTACGGCTCAGCGCGAACTGTCCCAGGAGCGACAATGCCGCGGCCACCGCCGCCGCGCCGACAAGAGCAGCGCGGAAATCCATCCACACCTCGGGCGAATGATCCCGTCCCACCCAGCTGCCGGCCACGACGCCGCCGACCAACGCGGCCAGCAGGATGCGCGGCAACGAGTACAGGGTGAACGGAGAGAGCGGCTCAAGGTTCGTGTTGGGGACGAGCAGCCGGTACATCCTGAGCAACTCCTCGCGCGCGACGGGCGCTTCATTGAGGAGAATCCGCGCCTCGGGATGCCGGCGTGTCTTGCGCAGGATCTCATGGACGCGGAAGCAGGTGACGACACCCTCGCGGGAGTATTCGTCCTGGATGGCCGCGCAGGCGATGCGCGAACCGCGGACAATGTGCGCGGCGAGGGGCGACACGACGACGACATCGTCGATCAGCCGGCGTTTGGCCTCGGCCAGCCGGGTGGTCTCGGCGGGCGACATTCCTTTTTCGCAGGTCGTGGCCGCATAGTAGAAACTATGTTCTTCCAGCTCGTGACGGAGGTTCGCCTGGCGCATTGCCCGGTCCAGCGGCTCGATGTTGTCGGCAGTTGCTGCAGTCATGGAAAATTCCCCTGTTCGCTTGCCGACTATCACAACCCGGCCGGGATTTCCAGCCGTCCTTAGGCCGACCCCGGCGAGCGGGCACGGCGAATTCATTCTCGGCCTGCTCGTGGATGACGGTGCGCTGCTGTGCGCCCTTCGCAGGTCGGATGGAACGGGGTCATCCACGCCCAGCCGGCGATCGGAGGCCTGAAGGCGGTTCTACCGACCGAGAATCGCAGAGAGAAATCCGACCCCACAGGAAGGCCGGGCGCTCGCCCCAGTGGCGTTCACCGGCGCTCAAGAACTGCACGGGGTGATTCACTCGAACTGTCTCGAAAAATGGGGAGGCGAAGAAAATAACATAAGAAACACTTGCGCGCATAATAATATTAGCTTATGATCCTCTCATCTGCTTCGGAGTGCCATGGTCATCCATTACGGATGTGCGGGCGCCGATGGCTAAACCCTGCAACGAGATTACAATCATGAAGATCAGATGGCCGCTAATGTGCGGAGTTTTTGGCGCGTTGACCTTGTCAGCGCTTGGTTCGGGAGTCGACGCTGATGTCCCCTTCGCCTTCCGGATTGGCGAACGCAGTATGCCGGCGGGAAAATACTCCTTCGTCTACAAGGAGCAGGAAAATGCCGTGCTGGTCCGCGGCGGTGGAGCGGAGGTCAATCTCCCGGTTAGAACACGCCTGCATGGACCGTCGGGAGCCTTGAATCTCGAGGGCACGCTCGTGTTCGACCGGAAGGACGCGGTCCGCCTCCTCGCGGAAGTATGGATGCCGCGAGAGGATGGATTTCAGGTTGGTTCCCTGCCAGACGCCCAAAACCACACCGTTGTCCAAATTGTGGACCGCCCTACTGAAGTGTCAGCCGGGCCGAAGATCTTCCAGCAAACCTGCCAGGTTTGTCACGGGCCCGAAGGAAAGGGCAATCCCGCGGCCGACGAGTTTTTCCACAAGCAATTGCCGCGTCTGAACTCGGCCTATGTGCAGGACAAGTCCGACGGTGATCTGCGCGAGATCATTACCCAAGGCACGGGGCGCATGGATCCAGTCCGCCTGCAGGAATCCAGCGGCGTCAGGCACACGCTGCCTGCTTCCGCAATCGATCCGGTGATTGCCTACGTGCGGACTCTCGGGCGCGCGCCATGATGTCCAGCCTTGCTTGACCCCGGAGACACCTGAAAGGAGCGGGGGGACGACGCGTCCGCCACGCTCCTAGCCCGAAGCCAGCTGGCTATTTGGCCTCCGCAAGGAGGACGGCCAGGTCAAGCGGATGCGTGAACATGGCCACGCTGCCATCGGCGGCTCGCGGCCACTCTTCCCGCGGGCGGTCCCGGTAGAGTTCGACGCCGTTGCCGTCGGGATCGCGCAGGTAAAGCGCTTCGCTGACGCCGTGGTCGGCCGCGCCGTCGAGCGGGATCTTGGCGCGCTGCAGGCGGCGCAACGCCTCAGCGAGCGTGGCGCGGTCCGGATAAAGGATGGCCACGTGATAGAGTCCGGTCGTGCCGGCCGCCGGCGGTTTTCCGCCGAGGCTCTCCCACGTGTTCAGCCCGATATGGTGATGGTAGCCGCCAGCCGAAATGAATGCGGCCTGCGGACCAAACTGCTGCATGAGCTGGAAGCCGAGCACGCCGCAATAGAAATCGAGCGCGCGCTGCAGGTCGGCGACTTTCAAGTGGACGTGCCCGATGCGGACCGCTGGATCAATGGAGGTGGAAATGGACTGGACCATGGACCCAGGATGTCCGTCGGCCGACGAAAAGCAAAACCTGCTCGAAGTCCGGCGGGCTGCTAAGGCCGCGCGCACTCCACGGCGTTGGAGTAATCGGTCTCGCCGGCGGCGTTCACCGCCTTGAGCCGGTAGAAGAATCGCCTCCCCGCGGCCGCGCTTTCGTCGACGTAGAGCACCTCCGGCGCCGAGATTTTCTTTTCCTCGTAAGCCCGGACGTCGGCGATCACCGAATCCTCCAGTCCCGCGGCGAGACATTGCCAGGGGCCTTTCAGGCCACCAGCCCGCTCGAGGGTGTAACTGCTGGCACCGGTTGATCCACGCCAGGTGAAGCCGCCACCGGCGCGCAGGAGGACCGGGACGGGCGACGGTTTGGGCAACGGCGGCAGTTCCTCGCCACGAATGGCATAGGCCGCGGTGCGCAGCAGGTCGAGGATGCGCCGCTCGTCGTAGCCATGGCCCGTGGCGAAGCCCGGCCAGTGGTAGGAATTCACGGGGGTTCCGCCCTCGTTATGGTAATAGAACCCGCCGTCGCGGCGGCGTCCCCGGATGCCCCAGAGCAGGCCGCCCGCAATGCCGTCCTCGCGAATCGTCCGCATCAGCTGGCGGATCGTCTCCAGCGAACCGAGGCCAAACTCGTCAATGATGAGCGGCTTCTTGCCGCGGCACTCCACCTGGTCGGCGCGCGCGAGCGCGGCGAGGTCGGTCGAGCCTCCCCCGAGCCGGTTCCAGTACTCGTAGAGGTGGGTGCTCAGCACATCGATGTTCGGATCGGCGATGAACGCGGCCCGGTCGCCGCCGCCTTCCATCACAAGGTGCCGGGGATCGACCTGCTTGAGGCAGGCCGCCATCTCGCAACTCCAGGCGGTGACGCGCGGTTTCCAGGTCTTCTCGTCGAGCCGGCGGTCGCCCCACCAGCTGGGGAATTCGTTGCCCAGCTGCCAGGCGAGAATGGCCGGATCATCGCGATAGAGGAGCCCGCTGACCGTGTTGCGCCGACTAAGGACATACCGGATCAAGTCGCGGAAATCGTCCTTGATCTCCGGATCGGTCCAGAAGGCGCTGCCGGGCTTGCCGGCGAGGGCGGCGAATTCGTCCACTCCGCGCCAGCCGGCGAAATTCTGCGCGATGATCAGCGGGATGATGACGCGGACATCGTACTCCGGGCACAAGGCCAGCACGCGGTCGAGAGTGCGGAAGGCCGCCTCGTTATAGTTCCGCCGGCCGGAGATGTAGACGGGCACGCCGCCGTCGGACGGCGCGGTGATTGACAGGGCGAAACAACGGGTCGCCCGCGCTCCCATCTGCTGGAGGGCCCGCAGGACGTCGCGGATTTCGAATTCATCCGGGAAGCGGTTGCTGAAATCCGGGAGAAGCTGCCCTTCGTTCTGATGCAGGTTGGGGGCCGCCAGACCCAGGAAGCGGAAAGGGCGTTCGCCTTCATACAGGGCGTCACCGCAGCGGACAATGACGGGCCAGCTTTCCTTTTTCACTGACGGAATTGCGTTCAGGGTGGAAGCCAGGGCGCCGATGATCGACACGATGCCGAAGAGGAAAGGGCGAATCGCCTGAGGCATGACAGCCGGCAAACATGATTGCCCGGGTCGCGAATGGCGAACGTGATTTTCGAATGGGGTCGACGATCTGGAGCAGCGACGCCCCCGTCGCGTCCCCAGAAAAAATCCGACCTTACTGTCCGGTTTCCGCCAGGAAACGCTCCAGCGCCTCGGCGACGCCAAGATCGGTGTGCCGGTAGTTGCGCGGAGCTATTTTCGCGGCCTCGCTGAAGCGCCAGAGCAGATCGGTCGGGAAGGCCACGCGATAGATCGCATCTGGCTTGAGCTCGGAAGCCTTAATCTCGGATGTCTTGCAGAACATCAGAGAGGCGCCTCCGGCGGCGGCAAAGCGCCGGGCCGTCTCTGCCAGTTCGGCTCCCGACATTTCGGCTATTCCAATTGGACGAAAGTAGAACAGCGGCATGACGTCGGAAACGCGGGTTGTCCCCGGGACGAACGGGGCCTCGGTCGGCGCAGCATAGACGCCGGCCATCCCGAGGTCGGCGCCGGCCGCCCGGCGGATCGCGACGCCCATCGCGATCGCGAAGTCCTCATGCGTCCTGATCGAAGCCGGCACGAGAGGCGAATCCTCCCGATCCGCCGTCCAGCGCCAGCGACTGTCGAAGCTACGCGCGGCGACCAGCGTGGGCGCGGTGGCGTCCATCACGAGGAGGTCGGCGCCGCAGGTGAATCCCCTGATGGTGCCGCTGCCGCCACCCAACAAGACCGGAATTGCGGAATTCGCGGCGTAGGTCGCCGGGTTCTCCGAAGCGACCCAGAACACGAGGCGTTCCGGGGCGAGGGGATTGTAATGCACGAGCCCGAGCGCGCGGTGGGCACCCGGGAACTTCATGCCGTCGCTGCAGGTAATCGTACCGTCAGCAAACTGCACCGGCAGACGGCTGGCGATGCGGGCCACCATGACGTTTTGCGCGGCGGTGCCGATGAGCACAAGGTGGCAGCGGGCAATCTCGGCGTCGGTGACCGCGGTGTCCGCCCTGATGTTCAGCCAGCCGTAAAGATTCTGGCTGTGCGGGACTCCATCGGTTCCCGTTTCGCCGCTGTCGTCCAGCCAGGCGGGGTTCGCGCTTTTGCTCGCGGCGACGGCGGCGGCCTGCATCGCCTTGCGTTCGGTGTCGCCGCCCTTGGTGCCGTAAACAATGAGCAGCGGGTCGCCCTCGTAGAGCAGCAGGGCGCTGCCGGGCGTATGCAGGCGCCAAGGCGCCGGCTCAATCCTGGATTCGAAACTCCAGCCCTTCTCGCCGTGGGCCAGCACCACGGTGGCGGGCAGCGGGGCCGGCAGCGTGATCGGGACCGCTCCGTTCACAGACACCTGCAGCGGCTGCGTAAGATCAAAGGGCGATTCCGCCAGCCGCAGGCCTAGGCGGGTGATGTTCGTCAGCTCGGCGAAAAGGGAATTGTGGTCGCCGGCGGTCAGCACGAAATGGGCGGGACGGGGGGCGGCGCCCCACTCGACCATCTCCCCCCACCAGCCGCGCATGGCGCCACCGTCGGTGGCCGTGTAGTCGATCCGCCGCACGGTGCGCGAGCCGCGCCGCACCTGGAGTTGCACCCAGGCGTCGCCCCGCTGGTTGCCTTCCTTGTAGTCCCAGACGGCATGACCGTAGCCGGTGGTCTCGTCGAGGATTGCCTGGCCGCCGAGCTCGCGCAGTCGGGCCAGCGGCCCGCGGTCGTGGAGGACGGAGACCGTCCAGTCATCGTCGCTATGCGTGGCATAGATCGGCAGGGTGATGAGGTTGGCCACTGGCAGATGGCTAGCATAGCCGCAGGTCGGCCGGCCCGAGGCCCAGCGGTGTGGATATCGCGAGCCAAGCTGGTAGGTACCACCGCCGCCCATGCTGCCGCCATTGAGATTGATGCGGTCGGGATCAATGACCCAATGCGTCTGGACGTAGTCGATGACGTGGAGCACGTCGGCCTCCGACAGAGCGCGGTAGCCGCCGGCGCGCCCGCGCCCAAGCACGGCGAGATCGAACGACCCGGGGTGTGCGGCCATGCCGGTCGAATGTTCGAGGTGGTTGCCCGAGTAACCGTGCATATAAACCGAAAGGGCTGGCGGGCGCGCCGGGTTGTAGTCCGTCGGAATCGCCATCTTGAAGGGCTGCCCGGATCCGTCGGCCGGCGATTCGTAAGCCCATTCCTGCACGCCGCTGAGCGTGGTTAGTAACTGCGGATTGGCGGTGATGCGCGCGACCCAATCATCGAGCCGCTGGATCTTTCCCACCGCCGCTTTGCTCGCTACGCCATCGCGGGAAGCCGTGGTGTCGGCCTCAAAACGCAGAAACTTGATCCAACCGCGGTAAGCGGCGAGATCGGCGCGAGCCAGCGCGGCTTCGGCGCGGGTCCGGGCATCGGCGAGGGTCTCGGCCGGATCGCCCGCGGTGGGAGGCTGCTCCGGGCCAGCCGATTTTGGCGGAGTCCCGTTGGCACTCAATCCTGGGACCAGAAGTCCGAGGCAGCCGATTATTGGGAGAAGGTGGAGGATCCAGGAGGAGGAGCGCATGGGGAGGCGGCGGAGATTCGTACCAATAAGACCAGACGGGTGCAGGACGCGCATCTGGTCATTGAAACATGTGACACTGCATGATCGCCGGTCACGGCAATCTTCAATGCCTTGCGCTCACTCCCAGCCGAGCGCGCGGCCCTTGTTCTGCTCCTCGAGCCAGGCCTGGAGTGGCTTGAAGTATTCGACCATTGCGCGGGTGGAAAGGTCCTCGCCCGTGGCGTCGCGCAGCACCACGCGCCAGTCTTCGAGGCCGCCTTTTTCCATGATGCCCTTGAGGAACGCGCCGACCTGCTTGTTGTTGGCGTAATTGCAGCTTTGTGGGGGCTGATGAAGGATGTGCCGGGCGATATACTCGTGGAGCTGGAACTTGAGCACCGTGGCGATGGCGTAGGAATAGTAATAGCAGGGAGTGTCGTTGATGTGCGTCTTGGTCGCGGCGTCGCACCACTCCTCGCCGCGGGGCGCGGGGGGATCGATGCCCTGGAAATCGCGGACGTACTGCCACCAGCGGGCGTTCCACTGCTCCGGCGGCAGTTTTTTCGCGTACACGTCGGCCTCCCAATGGGTCATCGTGCCGGAAGCCCAGAAGATGAAAGGCACGGAGTTGGCGAGGGCGTCGTTGAGAAGGAAGGCTGTCTGGTCGGCCTTGAAGTCGGCTGGGAGCACGCCGAGCGTCTGCAGGTAGGGCACCTGGCCGGCGGCGAGGGAGATCAGTTCGCCCATGCCTTCGTGGAACGATGGATTTGCGCCGGTGCGCAGCAGTGGCGGCACCTCCGGCCGCGTATAGCTCATGAAATAGTAGCCGTGACCCAACTCGTGGTGGGCGGTATGAAACCACTCCTCGTTGGCCTCGATGCTCTGGAGCGAGCGGATGTCGCTGCCGAGGTCGATGTGCCAGCAGGACGCGTGGGTGTTCTTCTTGCGCGGGTCGCCGGCGGGCACCGGGTACAGGTCGGATCTGGTCCAGAACGTTGCCGGCAGGGGATCGAAACCAAGGCCGGTGTAGAACTGTTCGGCGGTCTTGATGATCCACTCGGGCGGATGGCCCTTGAACCGGCCGTCGATGTCGGCCGCTTCGACGAGGCCGGGCCATTCCTGACCCCAACGGTTGTTAATCCAGTGCGCCGGGATGCGCTTCGGCACGGGCTGATGAAGTCTCTTCGCCAGCTCGTATTTCGCCCAAGTGTGGAGCTGGAGGTAGAGCGGACGCATCTCACGCATGAAGTCATCCTGCAGCTTGACAATTTCCTCCGTCGTCAGGCCGTAGGCGGCGGCCTGCAGGGCGAAGTAGTCGGCGTAACCGAGTTCCTGCGCGACGCCATTGCGCAGCGTCTGCAGTTTCACGAGGCCCGACTTGAGCGCGGGGCCCGATTGCTTGGACGCTTCCCAGACAGCCTGGCGCTCCGCGAGGTTGGCGCTGGTGGCGAGGAGGTCGTCGATCTGGTTTACAGTGACCGGCTTGCCATGCAGCGTGAATTCGAAGCTATTGAGGACGGAAGCCTGGTGAGTCTCGGCGGCGATGCGCGCGGCCACGAGGTCGGGATTGGTCATCGGACCCTCGGCGGCATTGAGCAGCACCTGCTCGAGCTGACGCACGGTGACCGGACCGAGTTGGGCGCGTTGGTCCAGCAGCGCGCGGGCTTCGGTGATCAGTGCCGGATTTCCGTTGAAGGCCGCGTAGGCCTTGCCGGCAACCTCGGCGGCGGCGTCGTGCACCGGGGTGACGTCGGTCGAGGCGAGCCACTGGGCTTCGCTGTTGACCCGATAAAGCGCCTGGTAACCCGCGTTGACGAGCGTAAGAAACCGGTCAGCGCGCTCCTGCGCAGGGGTGGCGGCATGCGTGGAGATGGCGGCCAGCCCGAGCCCGGCACACGCCAGGAGGCATTTGGACGGAGTAAAGGCGAATTGCATCAGTCCGAGCGTGCCGGTTTTCGGGCTGTGGACAAGAGAAAGACCGGACACCGCTGTGGGCGCGGTCGCCGGTATGTTCTCCAAGCAAGGGGCAGTAAGCAGTCGATCTAGAGGGCTTGAGAACACATCCGTCGACCGGCATAGGCCAGACACGATGCTTTCGGTCCCGGCCCCGGATCTTGCGATGGATGGTTTCGGAGCTCTTGGCGCCAATCCCCCGTCATGGCGAGAGGACATTTTGCCCTTCCCGTCGGTCTGATGTCAGCTAATAGTTGACATCAATGATCACTCCTCCCCTGAAACTGCCCAAACAAATGGAACTGCCGGTGGCGCTGGCTGAGATCTTGGCGGATGCCGCGATCGCCTATCTTGAGGACCGGCGGCGCGCGTTCCGCGCGGACCGCCGTCCCCGCCAGGGCGCCACGTTGCGCCCGGGCAAGGACACGCCGCTCTGGAACGCGCTGGTCGCCGAGGTCCGGCCCCATCTGCGCCGGCACGGGACCCAGGTGAACCTCGGCCGGCTGCTCGGCCTTGATCGCCAGACCATTCATACGTACTTCATTACCCGCACTCGCATGCCGGATGCGGAGCGGACGCTGCAATTGCTCACTTGGCTGATCGCGGTGCGCAAGGGCCTCCCGTCGTCCTGACGCCCGGCCGTGAGCAACTTGTCAATTGATAGTTGATAAGTTGCTTCCGGCAAACGGTGCGAGGCATCGATGAACGCCCGAAAGGCGGCAGAGGGGAACCGGCGCGTCTGGATACCGGTGGTGGCGGGCCGCCTCCCTGGATTTTTCCTCACTGCGCCGCGAACCCCGTTTGTCAGCTAGGGCGTGTCTTCAAAACGCCGTGTCATCGCGAGGCCCGCTGTGCGGGCCGCGGGCCGCGGTCCAGGCTAGTTGCACGGCTATTTGCCGAGCAGCACCTCCACGGCCTTTTCGAGCTGTTCGTCTTTGCCGCGAGCGACATTCGCGGGATCGTTGCTCACCCTGACATCGGGTTCGATCAGGGCCTTCTCCATGAACTGCCCCTGCTGGTCGCGGAAGCCCACCATGGGGATGCCATAGTAGAGAGTGTTGTCCTGCTGGGTTTCCCACCATACGGCTGTGCCGGTGCCAGCCACGGGCATGCCGATGAGCTTGCCGAGGCCGAGGTGGCGGTAGACCCAGGGGAAAAGATGCGCGTCGGAATAGTTGCTCTCGCTCATGAGCACGACTGAAGGCTTGTTCCATTTCTGGATAGGCTCCGAGCCCAGGGACTGGCCGCGCGGGATGTATTGGAGATAGGCCTTGCCGCCGAGCAGTGTGGCGAGTTCGTCATGGAGATCGCCGCCGCCATTAAAGCGCGTGTCGACAATCAGCGCCTGCTTGCCGCTCTCGCGGCCGAGGATCTCGGAGAACGTGTCGCGGTAGCTCGGGTCATCCATCGCGCGGACGTGCACGTAGCCGATGCGCCCGCCGGAGAGCCGGTTGACCGCTTCGCGGTTGCCCTTCACCCACCGTTTATAGAGGAGCTCGTTTTCGGCCTCGAGGCTGATGGGCTTGACCGTCTCCTCGAAACGCCGGCTTTGCGCGGGATCGAACGCGGAGAGCAGCGTGGGCTTGCCGGCCGCATGATTGAGAAGCAAATCGAACTCGGTCCCGGAGGCGATGGCGACACCGTTGATCTTCTCGATGATCATGCCCGGCGTGATCTTCGATTTGGCCACGGTGAGGGGTCCGCCCTCGATAATCTCGTCAATCTTCAGGCCGGCGCCGGCGTAGGCGGCGTTAAAAAACACGCCGAGGGCGGCAGTGGCGTCCGCGCCTGGGGGATGGGGCCGGTAGCCCGAGCCGGTGTGGGAGGCGTCGAGCTCGCCCACCATCTCGCTGAGCATCTCGGCAAAATCCCAATTGTCCGTGATATAAGGGAGGAATTTCGCGTAGACCTGCTTGTAGTAGGCCCAGTCGACGCCGTGCATGTCCGTCACGTAGAATTTCTCGAGCGTCTGGCGCCAGACGTGCTCGAAAATGGCGGCACGCTCGGCGGCGCGGTTGAGGTTCATCTCGGCGTTGAAAGCGACCGCCTTCTTCTTTGCCTCACCTGCGCCCTCGCCCGACGGCAGGTCGACCTCGGTGATGATACCGGCGGCGAGCACGAAGGCTTTCTTGCCTTCCTTGTCGAGCAGGAGCCGGAGTGGCGAGACGTCCTCGTCATGGTCGTCATCGGTGGAGAAGTCCGCGATCCGGCGAGTCTCCTTGTCGCGGATCTTGCCCAGCCACAGGTCATAGCCATCGGCGGTCCGGCTGAGATAAAGGAGGGTCTCGCCATCGGGAGTGAGCGCGGCGCCCTTGACCAACGATGAGTTCAAGGTCAGCCGGGCCTTGCGGTCCTCGATGTTATTGACGTCAATCTCGATCGGCTCGGGCAGCTTGATTTCGTCGTCCCCGGATTGGGTCGAGATCTCGGTTTTGCTCTTCTCCTTGGCGCCCGCCTGGCCGGGGGCCTGCTCCTTGCCGCCGGCTTGGTCGTCCTTTTTCTTCTTCTCAGCCTCCTTCTTTTCCTTCGCCTTGTCCTCCTGCTGCTTCAGGATCTCGTATTCGGCCTTGCTCAAGTTGAAGCGGTCGAACGCCGCCTGGGTGAGAAACATGCCGTAGACATCGGTCTGGGAGTCGCCGCCGGCGCCGTTGCCGTGCAGGCCCATGCGGTCGCTGACCCAGATCAGGGCCGTGCCGTTGATCGCCCATTGCGGCGTGAGGTCTTCATAGCCGCTCTTGGTGAGGTTCTGCAGCGGGCCCTTGCCGGCGGCGTCGATCAGGCCGACCTCGCTGGACCAGCGGTTGCGATCGAGGAAGCTGACGAGGAACCAGCGGCCGTCCGGGGACCAGTCGAACCATTGGTCGCCATCGGCGTAGGAATAATTCATGTCGCCGGGGAGGATCGTGCGCGTCTCGCCCGAGGCGAGAGTGAGAACCTTCAGGATCGTGCGATCCTCGAGGTAGGCGACCTCCTTGCCGTCGGGGGAGTACTTTGGCTGGAAATTTTCATGGCCGTTCTGGATCAGCGCCTTGATCTCGACGGACGAGGCGTTGAAGAAATACGGCTGCTCCTCCTTGGAGCCCGTCAGCCTCGCCTCGTAGAGATTCCACGAATGGCCGCGTTCGCCGGCGAAGACCAGCCGTCGGCCGTCGGGGCTGAAGCTGACCGAGCGTTCCTGCTCGGGCGTGTCAGTGATGCGCCGGGTGTTGCCGAACTCCGTCGAAGCCACAAAGACCTCGCCGCGCACGACGAAGGCGATCTCTTTGCCGGTGGGGCTGACGGCCATCTCGGTGGCGCCCTTGGTGAAACTGGCGGCCTCGACCGTCTGGGCATGGGTGTCAACGGCGATCTGGATGGTCACCTTGCCCGGCTCGGCCTTGCCGGCGGCCAGGGTGTAGATCTCGCCGTCATAGCCAAAGCAGAGGTCACCGCCGCGGCTGATGCTGAGAAAGCGCACGGGGTTCCGGTCGAACCTTGTGACCTGCACGGCCTGGCCGGGCGAGGCCAGCGGGAACTTCCAGACGTTGAACGAGCCGCTGCGCTCGCTTAGGAAGAACACCGTCTGCTGGTCGGGTCCCCAGACCGGATTGCGGTCCTCGCCGGGGAAGTCGGTGAGCTTCGTGTGCCGGCCGCTTTTCACGTCATAGACCCAAATGTCGTGCGCGACCGGCGACTGGTGATGTTTGCGCCAGAGGTTCTCATAGCCCTTGAGGTCCTCGTAGAGAAGCTTGTCGCCGGCCTCGCTGTAATGGGCGGCGAGCGCCGGCGTGGTGAGGATCTGCACCGGGCGGCGGCCTTCCTCGATGGAGACCTGGTAAAGCTCGGGCATGTACTTGGGCTGGGGAAACTGCACGTTGGTCGCCGCGTCCATGCGATGGGCGGAAAACACGACGGCACGACCGTCCGGTGTGAACGACACCGGGTATTCGGGATTCGAGTTGAAGGTCAGGCGGCGCGCCGGGCCGCCTCCCGAGGAGATGACAAAGATGTCGAAGTTGCCATAGGTGTCCGCGGCATAGGCGAGATATTTCCCATCCGGCGACCACACCGGCATGAAGTTATGGTGACCGTTGGCCGTCAGCGCCCGCGCGGCGCCGCCGCTGGCCGGAACCACGAACAGATTGCCCTCGAAACTGAAAGCGATCTCGCGGCCGTCCGGCGAGATCGCCGGATAGCGCAGCCACAGGGGCCGTTCGAGCGGGCCCAGGCCGGACGCTACAGGCGCCGGGTTATCCGCCGCAACTGACGCGCCGCCGAGCGCGCTGCAGATCAGGGTGAGGCCGGCCATCAGCCGCCAGGGATGAGAAGAAAAGCGCATGATGTTTTTCGGGGGACAGGGAGTGGGGTGGGAGAATCAGCAAATCCGCGGCGGATTTGCTGGCAATCCCATATGCGGGCACCCATGTACAGAATGGCAGGACGGCCGCCTGCCGACCGCGGCGGTTCCGTGCCGGCAAACAAAAAGCCCCGCGCCGTTGGGGGCGCGGGGCTCGCATGAGAGCTTAAAGCCTAGAGCCTACAGCTTAACGCTCATTTCTTGGCCGCCTTGGCCTCCATCACCGCAGCCTGCGCCGCCGCCAGGCGGGCCACCGGCACGCGGAACGGCGAGCAGCTGACATAGGTCAGGCCGAGCTTGTGGCAGAA
>PMBT01000037.1:0-401 GCA_003153035.1 Opitutia bacterium | reverse complement strand
GGAATCTCGATCATGGTGCCGACCTGGTAGTGAATCTTCACCTTCTGCTCGGCCATGACCTCGCGGGCCACGCGGTGCACGATCTCCACCTGCAGATCGAGCTCCTTCTTGAAGCCGACAAGCGGGATCATGACCTCGGGCTTGACCTTGACGCCCTCCTTCTGGACGAGGGCGGCGGCCTCGAACACCGCGCGCGACTGCATCTCGGAGATCTCGGGATAGCCGATGCCGAGCCGGCAGCCGCGGAAGCCGAGCATGGGATTAAACTCGTGCAGCTGGTGGACGCGCGCCTCGATCTTCGCGACGGGCACCCCGATTTTCTGCGCGAGATCCGCCTGCTGATCCTTGGCGAGCGGGAGGAATTCGTGCAGCGGGGGATCGAGGAAGCGGATGGTCACCGG
>PMBT01000058.1 GCA_003153035.1 Opitutia bacterium | reverse complement strand
GAACCGCTCGCCCGCGAACGGCTGCGCGCCTGGCTGCTCGACGAGCCCTCGGCCGAGATCGTCGGCGAGTGCGGCAGCGGCACCGAAGCCCTCGCCGTGCTCCGGAACACGCCGCTGGATCTCGTGTTTCTCGACGTGGAAATGCCCGGCTGCAACGGCCTGCAGGTGTTGAACGAGCTGCCGGCCGAGGGCCGGCCCGCCGTGGTTTTTGTCACCGCCCACGAGCGGTTCGCGTTGGATGCGTTCGAAGTCCAAGCGGTTGACTACCTGCTGAAGCCGTTTGACCGGGAGCGGTTCCAGACCGCCCTGCGCCGCGTCGAGGAGCACCTCCGGGCCCGCCGCTCCGGCCAGCTTGAGGAAAAGCTCGAAAGCCTGCTCGCGGATGCCGCGGCCCCAAGCAAGACGCCGGAGCGGCTGACCGTGAAGGCCGACGGCCGGCTGGTTTTCCTGAAACCGAGTGACATCGTTTGGGTCGAGGCGGCTGATAACTACATCATCCTGCACCTTGTCGAGGGCCGGTTGATGCTGCGCGAGACGCTGGCAGCGCTCGAGAAGCGGCTGGGGACGACCAGCTTTGCGCGGGTCAGCCGCTCCGCCCTGGTCCACCTCGACCAGATCAAAGAGCTGCAGCCGACGTTCCACGGCGATTTCGTGGTTGTCCTGCGCAATGGCACCAAGGTGCCGCTGAGCCGCAGCCTGCGAGGGCAGTTTGGCAAGTTTACCGGGGAGAGTCTGGGCTGACGCGGTCGGGGTGGAGACCGGCCAAAGAACCGGCTGGGTTGCCCCTGGGCGCGATTGACCCCACCCCAGTGGCAACTGGCCCCAGAAGTGTTTCCGCTGGAGACTCTAGCCTCCAAAAATGGGCTTGTCCTTCGATGGGATCCACCCGGACCGGCTCGGACCAACCGTCTACCCTTTTCACGACGCGATCATGTCTTTGCCACCGGACGGCAGCCTTGGAAATGCAATTTCGTCAGGGGGTATCAAACTGTCCATATGGTGTTAGCAGACGAAACTCCGTGGGCCGACGAGGCCACTGCGCCAACTGTTCCGCAGATCCTGCGGATCGGGATGGCGGGGTGCTTCGTCGGCCGCGGAGATTTCGGCATCAGCACCGGTGCTGCGGGGATGCTTTGGGGGAGTATCGCCGGCATTTCCGAGCCTTCTACCGCATGACAACACGCCTTACCTCCGGTCTTCTGGCGATGGCGCTCGTCGTCTCTGCGGCCGCAGCGGTGCCCGGACTTGAGCAGCGGCCGTTTGCGCCGCGGCATTCAACGGCCGCAGGCCAGGGGGGGTTCCGGGAGCTCACGCCGGCCGAGACGGGCCTCACGGTCTCCAACGTCTACAACGATCCGCGCATGTGGGGCGACCGTTTCCGAGAATTCACCCTCGGAGCCGTTGAAACGGGACTGGCGGTCGCCGACTTCGATCGCGATGGCTGGCTCGACATCTATGTGGTCTCCAAGGATGGCCCGTGCGCGCTCTATCGGCAGACCGCGCCGTTCAAGTTCACGGACATTGCGGCCGCCGCCGGCGTTGATTGCGCCAACTCCCCCGCGCCGAAGATTGGCGCCACCGTGGTGGACATCAACCAGGACGGCTGGCCGGACATCTATGTCTGCCGCTACGACGCTCCGAACCTGCTCTTCGTGAACAACGGCGACGGCACTTTTACGGAGCGCGCCCACCAATATGGCCTTGATGTGAAGGACGCCTCGGTCATGGCCACCTTTGCCGACTACGACGGCGACGGCTTTCTCGATTGTTATCTCACGACGAATATTCTTGATTTCTCGAAGAGCTCACTCGGCCGCCGCGACTACCTGTTCCACAACAATGGCGACGGCACTTTCACCGATGTCACGCAAAAAGCCGGGATCTGGGGCCTGACGCAGGCCCATTCTGCCATCTGGCTCGACGCCAACCAGG
Organism: Opitutia bacterium; assembly: GCA_003153035.1. Classification (GTDB taxonomy): domain Bacteria; phylum Verrucomicrobiota; class Verrucomicrobiia; order Opitutales; family Opitutaceae; genus Fen-1467. The sequence goes on along the minus strand of PMBT01000058.1, from coordinate 14,052 downwards.
ATGGCTGGCCAGACCTTTATGTCGCCAACGACTTCGAGACGCCCGACCGCTTCTACCTCAACAAGGGCGACGGGACCTTCGTCGACGTCGTGGGTCAGCGCCTGCCACACGTCCCCTATTTTTCGATGAGCGCCGATTCCGGCGACCTGAACAATGACGGCTGGATCGATTTTATGGTCGTCGACATGCGCGACCACACCCGGCAGGGATACATGGCCGGTATGGAGGAGGTCGGCCGCGGTCTTTGGGCGGTGGAGCGCCCCGCCGAGGTCGTTCCACAATACCCGTGGAGCGCCGTTTACCTCGGCACCGGCACCGATCACTATCAGGAGGCGGCCCACCTGACCGGCATGGCGGCGAGCGGCTGGACCTGGTCCACGCGCATTGCCGATCTCGATAACGACGGCCGCCAGGACGTGTTTCTCACCACCGGAATGATCCGCAATTTCGTGGACCCGGACATCGTCGACAAACAGAACCTTGCGCCCACCCTCGCGGCCCGGGCCGCTGTCTGGAAAAGCGCCCCGCTGCGCCGCGAGCACCCGCTCGCCTATCGCAACCTGGGCGATTTGAAGTTCGAAGACGTCTCCGCCAGGTGGGGCTTCGATCATCTGGACGTTTCCTTCGGCTGCGCCCTCGTCGATCTCGATAACGACGGGGCCCTCGACATTGTTTTTGTGAATCAGGACGGCCCCCCGACCGTCTACCGCAACGAGACTTCCGCCGGCCACAGCGTCGAAATCAAGCTGGCCGGCCAGGCGCCGAACCGCGANNGCATCAAGAAGCTCACCATCCGCTGGCCGCTCGGCAACACCCAGGTATTCGAAAACCTTCCCGCCGACTGCCTCTTTACCATCGCGGAGCCACCTTTCCCCGCCGGCAAGCGGCCGCACCGCGCCCCGGCGGTTCTCAAGTCGCCGGGCACCGGCGCCCTCTACGTTGAAACGGCGCATGCCCGCGGCCTCGACTACACCTCGGCGGCCCAGCCGATTGATGAATTCGACCGCCAGCGCCTCCTGCCCCGCCGACTCGGACAACTGGCACCCGCCCTGGCGGTCGCCGATGTGAACGGCGACGGAATTGACGACCTGTTTGTTTCCGGTGGGCTCGGCCAGGCCGGCGCGCTCTATCTGGGCCAGCCCGACGGCAGCTTTTTGCTCGCGCCAAGTCAGCCCTGGGCCGACGCCAAGGAGGCGGACGATGTCGGCGCAGTCTTCTTTGACGCCAACGGCGATGGCAAGATCGACCTGTTTATCGCCGCCGGCGGCGTCGCCTACCAACGCGGCGACGCCCGGCTCAACGACCACCTCTACCTGGGCGACGGCCACGGCGGCTTTTCGACCGCGCCATCCGGAATGCTGCCTGCCGACGGGGAAAGCACCGCGGCCTGCGCCGCCGCCGATTTCGATGGCGACGGCCGGGTCGATCTCTTTGTCGGCGGACGCGTCGTGCCGGGCAAATGGCCGGAAACGCCGCGCAGTTTCCTCTACCGCAACGTCGGCGGCCACTTTGAGGATGTCACCGACCAGCTCGCACCGGGGTTGCGCAATGTCGGCATGGTTACCGCAGCGGCCTGGGCGGATCTGGACGGAGACGGCCGGCCGGATCTGGTGCTGGCGATCGAGTGGGGCCCAGTGAAGGTTTTTCACAACACCGGCGCCGGATTTGAGGATTACACCACCCGTCTCGGCCTCTCCAGTGTNNAACACGAAATACTCCGCGACCGCCGAGGCGCCAGCCGTGCTTTTCGCCGGCGATCTCGATGGTTCCGGCCGGAACGCGCTGGTCGAAGCGGGCTACGATCCGGACGGCAGCCTTTATCCGCTGCGCGGCCGCAGCAAGCTCACCCAGAGTTTCCCGTGGCTGCGGCAGAAATTCCCGACCTTCGCCGATTTTTCGCGCGCAACGGTCGACAGTATTTTCCAGCCCGAGCGACTGCATGCAGCCACGCGGCTCACCGCCGCCGAGCTCGCGAGCGGCATCTTCCTGCAGCAGGCGGATGGCACCTTCAGATTCTCGCCGCTCCCGCGGCCCGCCCAGCTAGCGCCCATCAACGGATTCGTCGTTGCCGACCTCGATGGTGACGGCGTGCCGGATCTCTACTGCGTCGGCAATTTCTTCGGACCCGAGCCGATGACCGGCCGGTTCGACGGCGGCGTCAGCCTGTTGCTGCGCGGCGATGGCCACGGCCATTTCACGCCGGTCTCCCCCGGTGAGAGCGGCCTTGTCGCCATCGGCGATGCGCGGGCCGTCGCCCGTCTGTCGCCGGTGAATCCGGGCGGCGGTCCGCGTCTGGCGGTCGCGCAAAGCCAGGGCCCGCTGCTTTTGTTCATCCGGAACCCTTGATGACATCATTCGATCCACGCGGCGCCGCCGCCCCAACGTCTCCCGTCCCTCTTTTCTCATGACCGACCCCACCAACGAGGATCTCCGCATCAGCGGTACGCTGCCGCTGTTTTCGCCGGCGGCTCTGGCCGCAGAATTGCCGGTCGACAAGGCCAGCGTGGAATTTGTCGCGCGGAGCCGCCATGCCGTCGAGGACATCGTCCTCGACCGCGATGACCGGCTCCTCACCGTCGTCGGACCATGCTCCATCCATGATCCGGCTGCCGCCCTGGAATACGCGGAGCATTTGCGCGAGGCGGCGGTGCGGTTCGCGGCTGACCTGTGCGTGGTCATGCGTGTTCACGTGGAGAAGCCGCGCACCGTGGTCGGCTGGAAGGGCCTGATCAACGATCCCGGACTCGACGGCAGTTTCCAGATCACCCACGGGCTGCGGCTCGCCCGGAAACTGATGATCGATCTCGCCCGGCTGCGCCTGCCGGCCGCCACTGAGTTTCTGGACACCATGCTTGGCCAGTACTACTCCGAGCTGGTGACTTGGGGCGTGATTGGGGCGCGGACGGTCGAAAGCCAGGTGCATCGCGCGCTGGCCTCGGGACTGTCCATGCCGGTGGGGTTCAAGAACCGGACCGACGGCGACGTGCGCGTGGCCGTCGAGGCGATGGTCTCCGCCCGGCACCCTCACTGGTTTGCCTCCCTAACCAGGGACGGGACTCCGGCGATGCTGGGCACCTCGGGAAACGACCGCTGCCAGCTGGTGCTGCGCGGTGGCACGCGCGGGTCGAATTTCTCCTCCGCCCAAGTGCAGGCGGCGATCGGGCTGCTGCAGGCGGCTGGCCTGCCGTCGCGCCTGATTGTCGACTGCAGCCATGGCAACAGTGGCAAGGATGCCGAACGGCAGCCGGCGGTGGCCGCCGATCTTGCGGCCCAGATAGCAGCGGGACAGCGCGCCATCTGCGGCGTGATGCTGGAAAGCAACCTCGTCGACGGCGCCCAGGACTACCGGAACCGGCCGCTCGCCTACGGCCGGAGCGTCACCGATTCCTGCCTGGCTTGGGAAAAAACCCTGCCGGTGCTCGCCCAGCTGGCCGCCGCCGTTCAGAAGCGGCGCTTGCGGGCCGGACAACCGGTCCACCAATCCCATAATCTGGCGAACTCCCAGCCGCCGGGACTCGCCGTTTCCCGTCGTGAAGACCCGCCGCGGCTGCTGGTTCCGGCGGGATGATTGTGGTTGCTTCATCGGATCATCCGCACATCTGGTTACCAGTCTGTTCTTCCCGCTCGCAAGACGGTGCTTTCTGCCGCTCCACTTTTCCAATGAAACGCCTGCTCTCCTGCCTGACTCTGACCTCCCTCCTGCTGGCTTCCGCAGCCCGCGCGGTTGCGCCCGATCTGGCCACCTCCCCCTCGGCGTTCATCCGCCTGCAAGTCCACAGCCTGGTCAATTGGGAGACTTGGAACGCCAGTGTGCTGGAGCGCGCCCGGACCGAAAACAAACCAGTTTACGTTTTCATCGGCTCGTTTCTGAGCGAGCTCAGCCGCGCCACCTGCCAGCAGTCATTCACGAACTCTGAGACGGCCGCCTATCTCAACCAGCACTTCCTCTGCGTGATCGTGGATCGCGAGGAGCGGCCCGATGTCGCCGCCTGTGCGCGGCTCTTTCTGCAAACCGTCAAGCAGAAGGACGGCTGGCCCGCGCACCTCTGGCTGACTCCCGAATTGCAGCCCTACGATGGCACCACCTACCTTCCGCCCTCTGAAGAATGGGGCAATTCGAGCTTCATCATGGCGGCGCGGCAGGCCGGCAATGCCTGGGCGGGCAATCCCAAGTCCTGCCGCGGGCATGCCAGCGAAGCTGTCTCGATGATGGCCGCGCCCGGGTCCGACGCTCTGCCGAACGTCCCGCCGGCCAGCGTGAACGAGAAGCTGGCGCAAGCCGCGGCTGCGTGGCTCGCCACCATTGATTCCGCCCACGGTGGATTCGGAACCGCCGCCAAATCGCCCGAGCCGGAACTGCTGCGTTTTCTTCTCCGACAATCGCCGGCCGGTCGCGAGGCGGCCGTGACCACGTTGCGGGCGCTGTTCAACGGCGCGGTGCGCGACCCGATTGACGGCGGCTTTTTCCGCCGGGCCACTGATCCTGCCTGGCATGTTCCGTATCTGCAAAAGACGCTGGGCGATCAGGCCCGCCTGGCGCTCGCCTTTCTGGACGCCACCCAGGTCACGGGCGAGGCTGCCCTGGCGAGCGGGGCCCGCAGCGCCCTCGATTACGCCTTGCAGCGCCTGGGGTCGCCCGATGGAAGTTTCGTCGCCGCCGAGGACGCGACGTCCAGCGAGCTCTCGGGCTATTATGTCTGGACTGAGACCGAGGTTGACTCACTCCTCGGCCCCGACGCCGCCGCTTTCAAAGCCGCCTACGGCGTGCAGTCCGGTGGCAACGTATCCGCCGATGACGATCCCGCCGGTCTTTACCACGGCAGGAATTTCCTGTTCCGTTCGAGTCCCCGCGGAGACGCGGCCGCCGAAGGCAAACTGGCTGCCGACTTGCGCCGCCTGCGGGCCGCGCGCGACCTGCGTCCGCCCCCCGCGCGCGACGATCGCGCCCCGGCCGGCGCCCACGGCCTGATCCTGGCGGCGCTTGCCCGCGCGGGTGCTCAACTCAACGAACCGGCTTACCTCGCAGCCGCAGCCCGCACGTTTGACCTCGTGTCGAAGCAGCTGGTCGTCTCCGCCGACGGCGAGGTCCGCCGATTGCTCGGCTCGGCGGCCCCCGGTGCTCCGGCCGACTACGCNNCGAGGCCCTGGCCAATCGCTTGCTGGCGCGGGCAGGCGGCATATTCTTCGACCCGGCCCAGGGCACCTATCTCGCTTCCCCGGCCGCTCTCCCGGTTGGAGTGTTTGTGCGCGCGCCCGCGGGGGGTGATCCGCCGGGCGCGGATTCCCTCGCGCTCCTGGCTGGGGCACCCGCGGAGCAGGCCACCGCCCTGACCAAGGCGCTGGCCGCCGGCCTCAACGCCGACATGGTTCCCGGCGACGTTCTGCTGGCGCTGCAGCACTGAGCGGGGCCGGCCTTCTACGCTGAAGCGCGACGCTCGCGCCACATTTCGAAGAGGACACGCGGTGGACCGAGCGCCCGCGCGCTACCCCCTCGCTCGGCAAAGGACATGTCTGCCGGCAAAACACCCGGCAACGTTTGTCATTTCATAGATGACATCGTGGTTGCGACTCCATTGCGTCATCTCAACCGCTCGGCGAGGAGCGAACTCGTGACTTTCGTCATTTAACAGATGACATCAACGGCGACGATTCCGTTGATCCATTTCGGTCGCTTGGCGCGCTTCTCGGGACGGTGATCAGTTCCGTCCGGTCAGATTTGTCGCCTCACGGGGAGCTTTTTCCCGATTCGTGGGCTTGCCCCGGGCAAGTCAGCGGCACTCGCGCCGATCACCGAGGTGCGGCGGCGTCGACCGCACGCCCACGGCATCGGGATTTCCGCGGTCACCTCGGAGTTTCACGGAAAACGAATGACTGCCGGGGTTGCCACGGTTGACCAGCGCCATCGCGCCATCGTTGCCGCAGGTGACCACCAAGTCGGGCCAGCCGTTCCGATTGAGATCGGCCACGGCGACGCCGCGGCCTTCCCCTGCGATGGCGAGCTGGAAGCGTTCCGCGCTCATGATCCGCCGCAGACCGCGCACCGGACCGGGGGCACGTCGCGCTGCGTCCAGTTCACCGTCGCCAGCCGTTCGCGCCGAGCGGCGAAGCAATGGGGACAAGCGGAGAATGGCTCCAGGGCCCAGGTATCCGCGAAGACCCGGCCTCGGCCCAGCGCGAGCGCGGCCCGCTGGGCCGCTTCCAGCATCCCGAGGGTCGGCGGGACGAACTCACCCGACGTGCGGAGCTGCTCCAGTGCGCCGTTGCCGGTGCGGGTTGGAATCAGCGTCACCGCGTCCGCGCCGCAGGCAAACGCGAACTCGGCCGATTTTGCCGTCCATTCCAGACCTGACCGCTCGTCAAGGAAAGGTGGATTCACCAGGAGGAACGCGCGCAGCGCGATCCGCTCGGACGCAAGGAATTCGGCGGCCCGCGCGAACTGGGCCAGGTCGAACTTCTTGTTCAGCTTTTCCAGCACCTCCGGGTGCGCCGTTTCGAGTCCCAGGGCGACCTCGAGCGATCCGGACAGCAGGTCGCGCAGCACTCGGGCCCGATCTCCAACGAGGAGCGGATGCGATTCCACCAGGACATGACGCGCGAAAGCGATCCGCCGTGCGACCGGCGCGTAATCGGCCAGCGGGATCGCCGCGGGATCGAAGAAGCTGCCGCTGTTGTAGAGCTTCACCTGCACCGGGAGGGTGCCCGAGTCCGACCACGTCCGAACCGCAAACTCCACCTGCCGTGGAATCGCCCCCTCCGGGACGGAAGAGCGGGTGGTGTCCTTCCATAGGTCGCACATCAGGCAGCGCCAAGGGCACTCGCGGTTGGTCAGCAGCACGACGCCGGAATCGGCGACGGCGCCGGACGCCAGGCGCTCCCGTTCGAGGAAGACGCCATGGGGCGCGTTCGGATCGGGCGCGGCGGGCCGCGGCGGACGCTGCGCGAGAATCCAGGCGGTGCGGCCCCGCGTTGGGTACACCGAGACCATGCCCCTCACTGATAGATCGCGAGATACTGCCGGCGGTAGTCGGACTCCAGCGCGCCCAGCCGGCGGCGCAGGTGCTCGACGGGTATCGCCCCGTGCTGGAACCGGCGCTTCGCGAAGACGGGCAGGTCGATGCCGAAATGGGCCTTGATGCCGCGCCGGGCGATTTCGCCCTTGAGCGAGTAGAGCCGGTCGACCGACATGCTGCTCAGGGTCGCGAAGGGGATTCCCTCGGCGACGGCAATGACGGCCGGNNTCCTGGTAAAGCATCAGGTTGTTGACGACGCTGCGGATCGTCAGCTCGGGATTCTCCTCGATCGGATAGTCCTTCAGATTCTCGTCGCCGCCGTCGCCGTCGACCAGGAACTTCCACTCCGGATAGCGGGCGCGGATGCCGCGGCAAAGGGCCAGCCCCATCGATGCGCACTCGACATCGAGCGGCTTGTAATCCTCGAGGACGCGCAGCGTCTCCGCCGCGTCGATCGACGCCGGATCGGCCTCGATTGTCTCGAGAAAGAGGCCGAGCCCGAGGCGGTCGAGGAATTCGCGCGCCTGGCGCAGATCGGGGCCGTCGCCGAAGTCCAGGGTGAACGCCTTGAGCCGGGCCGGATTCAGGCCGAGCTTACGCATCACGTAGTAGACGGTCAGGAAGACGGAGCCGCTGTCGACCCCGCCGGAGAAGCACACACCAACCGGCTCGCGATCCGGCAGGCCGCCGAGCCATTTCGCCGTCTCGTCCGCCAGAGCCCCGATGTAACTCCGGCCGATCACGTCGACGTCGGCGGGGAGGGCGTTGCGCCCGGGCGTGAAGAAGCGCGTGTAGGTGGGATCGGGGTCGGGGCAGCCGATGAGCTGGAGCTCGACTACGTAGTGCGCCGGCACCATCCGCGTGTAGCTGGGGTGAAACTGCCGTTCCAGCCCTTCGCTCCGCAGATGCCGGTGGATCGCGTCGATCCGGTCGGAGACGATGAGCGCCGGGCCCTCGCGGCGCTTGGCGAGGAAGTAGCGCATCGGCCGGTCGAGCGAGCGTGCCATCCGCACGCGCTTGCCCTCCCGCGCCACGAGCGCAAAGGAGCCGTCGATCTCACGGACCGAGTCGGCGGAGCCGTGCAGGATGCGCGTGCGGGCCTCCTCGACAGTCATGTTGCGCAGGCGATGGGTTGCCGGATCGATCAGGTCAACGAGTCGTTCGATGTATTCGTCCATGGAAGGAGGGAGGAATTGGCGATGATCACCGGTGCCGCCGGAGCGGATCGCGATTCGGAAGGCGGCCGGATGCCGGACCGAATTTGCAACCCTACTTCGCGCCGTGCGGAGGACAAGGCGAAACGATCCGGCAGCCACGCGGGCGAAAATCGGTCCGGCGACTGGCCCCGCGTTTGTGGCGATTCGCCCCTTTTCCATTACGCCTCCGGCGATTGCCCGCATAATCCGCCGGGATCCGCTTCCCACCGCTGCCGTCTCACCTCTCCCACGGACCCCACCCGTAGCGGCGCACATCGCGTGCCCACGTGCTCATCACGCCATGAAATCGACCGTTCTCGCGCGAGCGCGTCATCGTCTCCCCCTCCCCCGATGCAGAAATACGTCCGACGAATGACAGTTGTGAGGCCGCGTCCCTTTCATTAACGAGTGGGGTATGTCCAAGCGCCTCATCTGGGCAAGTGGTGTGTTCCTGGCGGTCGCGATCGTCGCGGGCGCCTTCTGGCTTCGCCGGCCATCGGCGGAGTCCGTCGGGTTCACGCGGCTGATGAATCGCGGCAACGGCCTGCTGGAGAAAGGCGATGCGATCGCCGCGATCGGTGTCTACACCGGGGCGCTGCGGCTTTCGCCGGAGAGCACCGATGTCCGGCTCAACCTGGCCAGCGCCTATCTGCTGGCTGACCGGCCGGACGATGCCGTGCCGATGTGCCGCCAGACGCTCGAGCTCGATCCCAACAGCGCGGCGGCGTATTACCTGCTGGGCTGCGCGCTCCTCCGGGGAAACCGGCCCGAGCCGGCCGCGGAGGCGTTCCAGCAATCGTGGAAGATCGACCCGGCGGTGCCGGCGCTCGATTTCCAGATGGGCATGGCGCAGGAAGAGCTCGGGCAGATCCCCGACGCGATCCGCGATTTCGAGGGCGTGATCCGCGCCGTGCCCGACCATCCGTCGGCGCATTACCAGTTGAGCCAGCTTTACCGGCGGGCCGGCCGAACCAGTGACGCGGCGCGCGAATTGGAGGAGCACCAGCAAATCCAGGCCCGCTTGTCCAGCCCGGTCGTCACCGTGGCCGCGCTGGAACGCTGCAAGTACACCCGGCCGCTGTCGCCGTTTGTCCTAAGCCAACCGGATCCTCACGGGATTCCGGTCCGTTTCGTGGAGGAGACCGCCGCGGCGTTTGGCGCGCTGGCGACCGGTTGCCGCGGTCCGCTGGCCGTCATCGATTATGATCACGACGGGCGCCCGAGCATTTTCGCGCAGGAAGCGAGCGGCGGATTTCTCCTGCTCGACGCCCGCGGCGGCCATTTCTCGGCGCTCGGCCGGCCGCTGCCCGTGCCCGCCGGAGCCGGGTACCGCGTCGCCCTGAGCGGAGACCTGGACAACGACGGCTTCGACGACGTGGTCGTGCTGGGCGAGCAAGATTCGCGCGTGTTCAAGTTCTACGCGCACGGCCGGATCCGCGACGCGACCCGCACGGCGGGCGTCGAGGGCCTGAAGGCGAGCGCCGGACTGCTGGCCGACCTCGATTTCACCGGGAACCTGGACCTGGTCGTGGTGCAGCCGGGCGGGGCCGGCCTCGGCCTATACCGCAATCTCGGCAACTTCTATTTCGACGGCAACTGGAGCGACACCGGGTTGCCGAAGGCGTTTCCCGGCGCCACGCAGGTGATGACGGATGACTGGAACAACGAGGGCCTGCCGGGGGTGTTCATTGCGCGGGCGGACGCCCCGCCCGTGTTCTATGCGAAAAAGCGCGCCGCGGCGTTCACGCTAAGCGACCTGACCCAGGGGTGGCCCACCGGGGCGGTGATGGTCACGGGCGACCTCGACAACGACCTCCGCCCGGAGGCGGTGATCGCGACGGCCACCACGATCGAAATCATCGGCCGCGACCAAAGCCGGAGGTTGAACCTGCCGCTGAACGGCTTTCAGGTCTTGGGACTGCTGCTGGCGGATTACGACAATGACGGCTGGCTCGACCTCGTCGCTTACGGGAGTAACGGCGTCCGGGTCTGGCGCAACGCCGGCCACGCCGGCTTCACCGACGTGACGAAGGAACTCGGGCTGGACCGCGTCGGCTCGGTTGACGGGATGGTCGCCGCCGATTTCGGCGGCAAGGGTGCTGTCGACCTGGTGACGAGCTCGGACGCNNTTGAAACTGCGCCTCGCCGGCAACCGCTCCAACACCACCTCGCTGGGGGTCCGCGTCGAGGTGCTGGCGGGCAACTGGCGCACCAGCCGCACGGTCCGGCGGATTCCGCTAGAGATCGGCGTCGGGCAGCACCGGCAGCTCGACGCGCTCAAGGTACACTGGTTCGACCTCTCCACGGCGCAGGTCGACGTGCCGGTCGGGCGAGATGTATATACGGTGACCGAGCCGACGCTCCCGAGCGGCTCCTGTCCGTATCTGTACGCGTGGGGCGGGCAGGGGTTCAATTTCGTGACGGACATCCTCGGCGCCGCTCCACTCGGGCTGCCGCAGAACGAGAAACAGTACGTGCCGGCCGACTCGGAGGAACTGCTGGCGCTCGGCGATGAAACGAGGTTCCCGCCGCGGAACGGCGCCTACGAGATCCGCATCACCGACGAGCTGCGCGAAGCGCTCTATCTGGACGAAGCCCGGCTCATTGCCGTCGACCACCCGCGCGGCACGGTCGTTTACCCGACGAGCAAGATGCACGCCGCCCCGCCGTTCCCGCCACACGAGCTCTGGACGCTGCGTCCGCTCGCCCCGCCCCGGCACGCGGTGCGCAGCGACGGTCTCGACGTCACGGCGGCGCTGGCCTGGGTCGACAACCAGATGGTCTCCCCGGTGCGGCTGCGCCGGCCGCAACTGCGCGGGCTGGCCGAGCCGTTTTCGGTGACGCTCGATTTCGGTCCGCTGCCGGTGCAGCGTCCGTTGGTGCTGGCGCTGACGGGCTGGCTCCATTTCGGCGGCGGGATGGCTAACATCGCCGGGTCGATTGATCCGACACTGCCGTTCCCATTCCCCGTGCTCGACGCGGAACTCCCGGACGGAACCTGGCAGAAAGTGGACGTCGACGTCGGAACGCCGGCCGGCAAGACTAAGACCATCCTCGTTGACCTGGAGAACAAGCTGCCCGCCGGGACGCAGCGGCTCCGGCTGTCCACGGCCTTCGAGATCTGCTGGGATTGCGCGCTGCTGTGCGAAAAGGCCGGTGCGGCGGACACGCGTGACTATAACCTGCAACCCGAGCGCACTGATCTGCACTGGCGCGGGTACAGCCGCTACGCCGACCTGCCGCCGTCGCTTCCCCTCACGCCGATCTACCCGGAAGTCTCGCCGACGCCGCCGTGGGATCGGACGCCGGCCGGCTGGTTCACCCGGTACGGCGCGGTGGGGGATCTCGTGGCCCGGCGCGATGACCGGCTGGTGCTGGTCGCCGGCGGGGACGAATTGGCGTTGTCATTCGACGCCGGTCGGCTGCCGCCGCCGGCGCCGGGCATGNNTTCCAGGGGATGGACGACCAGGCCTACGGGCACGAGCCGAGGCCCGGCCGGATCGACGATTCCTGGATCAAGGCGTACAACACGCGCTGGGTCGGCCCGGTCGTGGTGAGCCCGGGCGGCAAGGTGCGCCAGACTCCCTGAAGCGTTATGCAAGGCACGACACGTCTCGCCGGGTTCGGCTGGGTGCGGCATGGGCTTCGCGCCCGCGCGGTGCTGGCCGGGGTGATGGCGGCGCTCGCCTTCGGCGGCTCCGGGGCCAGTGCCACGGCCGATCCGGCCCCGCCATCCGCCGGCGGCATCGAGGAGCAGCCGCTCGCCCCGCGCTCCGGCCCGCGCGGGCGAACCCTCTTCACGATCATCGCCCCCGAGGACAGCGGCGTGCGCACCGAGAACAAGTACGACGACCCGGAGATCTGGGGCCGGCGTTCGCGTGAGTTCGATCTCGGGGCGGTCGGCACCGGGGTGGCCATCGGCGACTACGACAACGACGGCCGGCCGGACCTGTTCATTGTCAGCAAGACCGAGAGCTGCCGGCTGTTTCGCAACCTCGGCAATTGGAAGTTCGAGGACGTCACGGAAAGGGCCGGGGTCGGCGACCACGGCGCGGCCGCCCGGATCTGGAAGCANNCTGCTCTACATCAACCAGGGCGATGGGACGTTCAAGGAGGAGGCGCACGCGTACGGGCTCGATTTGAAGGACGCCTGCGTCATGGCCGACTTCTGCGACTACGATCGCGACGGGTGGCTGGATGTCTTCATCCAGACCAACGTGCTCGACGCGGCGGCCCATCCGGAGGGTCAGCGGGACTATCTCTTCCACAACAACCACGACGGCACCTTCACCAACGTGACGGACCGGGCCGGGGTCGCCCCGGGGCCGACGCACGGGAACTCGGCGGTCTGGTGGGACTTCGATGACGACGGCTGGCCGGACCTGTATGTCGCGAACGACTTCGCGGTTCCCGATGCGCTTTACCGCAACAACCACGACGGCACGTTCACGGATGTCATCGCTCGGGTGGTGCCGCACGCGCCGTATTCGTCGATGGGCTCGGACCTGGGCGACGTGAACAACGACGGCCGGATCGGCCTGTTGGTCGCGGACATGGCGGCGACCGACCACGTCGAAGACCAGCGCGCGATGGCGGAATCACGGGCGCGGATGCGCGTCCCCGAGGAAGGCTCGGAGGAAGTCCGCCAGTTTCCCTGCAGCGCCCTGTATCTGAACACCGGGACCGGCCGGTGCCTGGAGGCGGCGCACCTCGCCGGGCTCGACGCGACCGACTGGACCTGGTCGCCGCGCTGGGAGGACCTGGACAACGACGGGCGGCTCGACCTGTTTGTCACGAATGGGATGTATCGGGAAATTCACAACCAGGACCTGATCGCGCGCCGGACCATGGCCGGCAGCGTGCTCGCCGGCGGACCGATCGTGCGGAACAGCCCGGTATTCGCCGAGACGCACTTCGCGTTCCGCAACCTGGGCGGCCTGCGCTTCGAAAACGTTTCGAGCGCCTGGGGGCTGGACCAGAAGGGGGTGAGTTTCGGGGCGGCCTTCGGCGACCTCGACGGCGACGGCGACCTTGACCTGGTGTACAGCAATTTCCAGGCAGGGGTGACGCTGCTGCGCAACGACAGCGATACCGGGCATCGGGTCATCTGCGCGCTCCGCGGCACCCGGTCCAACCGGTTCGGCATCGGGGCGAAGGTGACGCTCGAAAGCGCGGCGGGCATTCAGGTCCGGACGCTGACGCTCGCGCGCGGGTTCATGTCGAGCAGCGAACCGATCGTTCATTTCGGCCTGGGCGAGGATGCGGTGATCCGGCGGCTTACGGTGTGGTGGCCGAGCGGCGCGGTGCAGACGTTTGAGAATCTTCCCACTGATCGACGGTTTACGATCACTGAGCCCTCGGCGCCGCCGGCCACGCCGGCGCCGCCGGCGACCCGGCCGGAGCCCCAGTTCACGGAAACGAGCCGGACCGCCCACCTCTCCTGGACGGCGCCCGAGGAATCCTACGACGAGTTTCTCGACCAGCGGCTGCTCCCGACGGGGTTCAACCGCCGCGGACCGGCGATCGCCGTGGGCGACCTCGACGGCAGCGGACGCGACAGTGTGTGCATCGGAGGGACCACGCGTGAGGCCCGGCGAGTCCTCTTGCCGCAGGGCGCGGAGGCTTGGGCGCCCGCGGCCTCGCCGGCGCTGGCTGCGCCGCCCGACGTGGATGACGGGCCGCTGCTGCTGTTCGACGCCACCGGCGAAGGCCGGGCGGACCTGCTCGTGACGGCCGGGGGGGCCAGCCAGCCCGCGGGCGCGCCCGAGTACCAGCCACGCCTGTTCCTGAATGACGGGCACGGGCACTTCCAGCCGGCAGCGGATGGCACGCTCCCGCCGCTATCC
>PMBT01000163.1:1046-3219 GCA_003153035.1 Opitutia bacterium | reverse complement strand
GGCGACTGGTCGGCGGTCTTCGGGCGGGATGCCGATGAGTTCTTCCAGGCCTGGTCGGTGGCGCGCTTCATCGGGCAGGTGGCCGCGGCGGGCAAGGCGGAGTATCCGCTGCCGTTCTACTGTAACGCCGCGTTGCGTGACCCGCTCACCCAGCCTGCCGCCAGTTCCTATGAGAGCGGCGGGCCGACGGACAACGTGCTCGATATCTGGAAGGCCGCCGCGCCGGCCGTGGATGTGCTCGCTCCCGATATCTACATGAACGATAGCGCGCATTACCTGAGAGTGATGGATCTCTACAACCGGCCGGACAACGCGCTCTTCATTCCAGAGACAATCGGATCTCCGACCGGCACCCGTTATTGCTTTGCGGCGCTCGCGCGCGGCGCCATCGGCTGGTCGCCCTTCGGAATCGACAGTCCGCACCGGATCTTCGAAGCGACGCCCGGCGACGCAGCCTTGAATCCCATCGCCATCAATTGCCGCGTGCTCAATCCAATGATGCGCGAGGTTGCGCAGTGGAGTTTCGAGGGGCGCCTGCATGCGGCCATCGAGGAGAAAGACGAGTACCGGCAGACGCTCGCGCTGGGACGCTGGCAGGCGGTCATCACCTTTGGGCCGCCGACCGGCGGCTACGGCAACAATCCGAAGGGAAACCCGGAGCCGGTGGGACGCATGCTGATCGCGACGTTGGGCGAAAACGAGTTCTTGGTCACCGGGTATATGGGCCGCGTGGACTTCAAGATCACCGAGGCGGCGGCCGGCGCCCAGCGCGAGTTCCTGCGGGTGGAGGAAGGCGGCTATGAAGGCGGTATCTTTCGTCCCGCGCGGATCTGGAACGGCGATGAGACCGACTGGGGGCTGAACTTCGGATCGACGGCGCAGGTCCTGCGGGTGCAGTTGGGGACGTATTGATCCCGGATCGGAACTAAGTCGATTTTACAGGAGGTAACGGAGGAAACCGAGAGCGTGAATCCGCTGGTATCTTCGCCTCAGCTCGCAGGTTTTCCCGTGTTGGAACGGCCAATCCAGCGTAGACCGGCAACTGCGCTAAGGTTTCACGTGGAATCCGATCTCGCGCTTGGACGGGGAAGATGACGGCGAGAGAAGGGGCTGCAGTTTTCGGTAGAGGTCGCGCAGGACGACATCGTGCACCAGGAGCTTTCGGTCGATCCCGGCAAGCCGTTTGAGAATGGCGGCGCTGGTAACGAATTCCTGGCGCATCCGGATGAACGCCCGCACTACATAGATGCTCATTTGAGCGGCTTGGGGGCTGTTGATAATATTAGCTGCCTGCAGAGCCCCATGTTCAGTGAACACTAAGGGCAGGTATTTCCGGTGTTGGCCGCGGCCGGTCTTTAAGGTCGCAATTTGCGACCTTAAAACGGCGTATTCCGGATGACGGAGGCGAAAGGCGAAATCCTCCGGGAATCGTCCGGCATTTCGCCGCATCTGTTCAAGCAGCCGCTTGGTCGGCACACCATAGAGGTGCGCGAGATCGCTATCGAGAATAACCTTAACGCCTCGTATCGTATGGATGAAGGGAAATGGCGTAATGGGCGTGGGCATGGAGGGTGCGTTTCCTGGCAGCTGCTCCTGCCGCCGGTCCGAGATCAACCAAAGGTTTTCCTACTTTCGGCGGGCGGGTGGGAGCTGCATGACCTCGGTCAAGCTGGTTCCTTTTGGGGCTAGACAGGATAGCGGCCGGAAAGGAAAGTGTCATCCCGGTCCCTCGGCGCGATCCCTCGAGACGATGCGCGCGAGCGAGAGTGACGGATGACGTTCGCTTGAAACCAGAGACCCCTCACGGAGATCCAAAATGAAAAGAACACTCGTTGCTGCTGTCCTTGGGCTGCTGCTCATATCCGCCAATGCCGCCGTTCTGGATGGTACCTGGCGGATCGACCAGGCGAGGCGCGGTGGAGTCACGCTGCATACCTTCTTCGTCCTCCGGCAGAAAGGGACCGAACTCGACGGCAAGGTGGTCATCAATGGCGGGGTCGACCTCCCCCTGCGCAAAGCGCACCTCGAGGGACCGGACGCTGTTTTTAGCATCGATTGGGGCACAGATTACCGTGTTCATCTTGAGGGCGACAAACTGCGGGTCACGATCATCTATGGGGCCAAAGACCGCGAGGAGGCCTCGGCGGTTCGCGTGGCTGAAACCGACGCGAAT
>PMBT01000163.1:0-933 GCA_003153035.1 Opitutia bacterium | reverse complement strand
CCCGACATGAAGGCGCTCGCGGATTACGTGCACAGCCGGGGATTGAAGCTGGGCATCTACTCTTCTCCCGGTCCGGTGACGTGCGCCGGCTACGAGGGCAGTTACGGTCACGAGGAGCAGGATGCGAAGACTTTCGCAGAGTGGGGGATTGACTACCTCAAATACGACTGGTGCAGCGCCGGGCGGATCTACCAGGATTCCGACCTGCAGGCGGCATACCAGAAAATGAGCCAGGCGTTGGCGCGATGCGGCCGTCCCATCGTCTACAGTCTCTGTGAATACGGGATGGGCGACGTCTGGACCTGGGGGCCGAAGGTGGCCGCGAATCTCTGGCGCACCACGGGCGACATTCAGGACAACTGGAAGTCGATGGCCGACATCGGATTCAACCAGAACCGCCTCGCGCCCTACGCCGGCCCCGGCCACTGGAATGATCCGGACATGCTCGAGATCGGTAACGGCGGGATGAACAATACGGAGTACCGAACGCACTTCAGTTTGTGGTGCCTGCTGGCCGCTCCGCTCATGGCCGGCAACGACCTTCGGACGATGTCGGCCGCGACACTGAAGATCCTGAACAACCGCGAAGTCATCGCTATCGATCAGGATCCCCTCGGAAAGCAGGGAGAGCGCCGGGAGGAGCGGGAGGGCATCGAGATCTGGACCAAGCCGCTTGCTGGTGGCAGCCAGGCGGTCGGCGTTTTCAACCGCAATGACCAGGAGAGTCCCGCGACGCTCACCTGGGCCCAGCTCGGCCTCTCAGCCGCACCGAAGGCGCTGCGGGATGCCTGGCAGCACCGCGACCTGGAGCCGGCCGCAGGCGGCTGGAATGGCCGGATTCCCGCCCACGGCGTGGTGCTGCTGATTGTGAAATAGGAATTCGTCTGAACCGGATCCATGCGATGGAACCGCGGTTGTGCTCAAAGGAACACA
>PMBT01000051.1 GCA_003153035.1 Opitutia bacterium | reverse complement strand
GACAAAACGGGCACGCTGACCCAGGACCATGTGGTGCTCGAGCGCTATGTCGACGTCACCAACCGGTCCAGCGAAGACGTGCTGCGCTACGCGTACATGAACAGCTTTTACCAGACCGGACTGCGCAACTTGCTCGACCGGGCGATCCTCGCTCACAGCGAACTCGATGTCGAACGCAACTGCCGGAAGATCGACGAGATTCCCTTCGATTTCAAACGGCGGTGCATGTCGGTGGTGATCGATTACGAGGACCGCAATGTGCTGATCTGCAAGGGCGCGGTCGAGGAGGTGAGTGCGGCCTGTGAAAACTACCAGGTGGACGAGGACATCAATCCCCTGATCCGGCTGATCCGCGATGACCTGATGGATGAGTACCGGAGCCTGAGCGCGCAGGGATACCGGGTGCTGGCGATCGCCTATCGCGAGTTTGACCGCTCCAAACAGGTGTTTTCCGTGGCCGATGAGTCCGAGTTGATCCTGCTCGGCTACATCGCCTTTTTTGATCCGGCGAAAGACACTTCAGCCCGGGCCATCGAGGCGCTCTCGCGCGCCGGTGTTGCGGTCAAGATCCTGACCGGTGACAATGAGCTCGTCACTCGCAAGGTCTGCCATGACGTGGCCATGGTGATCACCAAGGTCACCACCGGGCCGCAGCTGGCGACGCTCGACGAAGCCGCGTTTGCGCGGGAGGTCGAAGCCGCAAACGTGCTGGCCCGCCTCACGCCGGACCAGAAAGAGAGGGTGATCAAGACACTGCGGGCGGCTGGTCACGTCGTGGGCTTCCTGGGCGACGGGATCAACGATGTGCTTGCGATGAAGGCCGCGGACGTGGGCATTTCGGTCGACACAGCAGTGGATGTGGCGAAGGAATCGGCCGACATCATCCTCCTCGAAAAAAGTCTCCTCGTCCTGGAGGACGGGATCATGGAGGGACGGAAGGTGTTCGGGAACATCATCAAGTACATCAAAATGGGGGCCAGCTCCAATTTCGGAAACATGTTCAGCGTGGTCGGGGGAGCCTATTTTCTTCCCTTCCTGCCGATGGCTCCAATCCAGGTGCTGGTGAACAACCTGCTTTACGATTTCTCGCAGGTCGGCATCCCGCTCGACAACGTGGATCCGGAATACCTGACCAAACCGCGGCGCTGGAACATGCGCAGCATCCGCAATTTCATGTTCTTCATCGGGCCGATAAGCTCGATCTTCGACTATGCCACGTTCTTCCTGATGCTCTATTTCTTCGGATGCGTCGCCTTTGGCGCGCCAGGAACCTCGGGTCCGGACAAAGACTATCTTGAGAAACTGTTTCACACCGGCTGGTTCGTCGAATCACTGCTGACGCAGACGCTGATCGTCCATATTATCCGCACGCAGCGCATTCCGTTCATCCAAAGTCGGCCCAGCAAGACCATGTTGTTTGCGACGCTGAGCATCATGGTGCTGGGCGCCTGGCTGCCCTTCTCTCCGCTGGCGCAGTTTCTCGGCCTGGTGCGCCTGCCTCCGGCATTCTTCCTCTGGATGGCGGGCTTTCTCCTCGCGTACAGTGTCCTGACCCACAACGTGAAGACGTGGTTCTACCAGCGATTTGGAACGGACTGATTTATGCGTAGCATTTTGACGGCCCTCCAGGATGGGCGACTTTTCGAACTGCCCGAGGCCGGGAAGGCCCGGGCCCTGGAATTCCTGGCGCGCATTCTGGATGCGAACCCCAACATCGAGGTGGGCACTGACACCATCGAGGAGATCCAGCTGCGCGAACAGGAGTGCAACACGGGAATCGGCATGGGGGTCGGGGTTCCGCACGTGCGCGCGCGGCGCGAGGAAGGCGAGCTCTTCAGCGCGATCGGCTGGTCATCAAAAGGGATCGATTACGACGCGGCGGACGGGAAGCCGGTCCATCTGGTGGTGATGTACTACATCCCCGGGGCGCAGAAGAACGTTTACCTCAAGGAGATCTCCAGCCTCGTCAAAGCCATCCGCAAAAGTGGCGGCATGGACCCAATCGCCCATGCCGCGGACCTGAACGCGGTGCGCAATCTCCTGTTGGATTGGGTGAGCGCGGGGCTGGGCGATGCGGGACCCGAGGCGGTCGCGCGGATGATCAAGCTGGAGGTCAAGCAGGCCCAAACGGTGACGGCAGTCGCATCGACGGTTCCCGAAGAGGTGGCGGCGACGCCCGGCCGACAGATCTCGCGGGTGGCGTCATTCTCGGTGTTGGTCGCGCCTCCCAGCACCGTCCTCGTCTTGGCGCAGGATGCGGCCTGGGTGGCCGCGCTGGAGAAAGAACCTGGACTGACGCAAGGCCTCGCCAGCGGCGCGGCATTTCCGTTTGCGGGCCATCAGCTGTTTGTGACCAATCTGACGCCGTATACGGGCGGGCGCCTTCTCTATGAATGCGTGGCGGTCGCGAATGGGTCGCAGGCCGCAGGGGCGCAATAATCGCGCGGGTATCCGTCGGGCCCCACGGGAAAAGGGCAATAAGAAAGCTGCGCACCAGCTTGGCGCATAGCTTGAATCCTGGCTGCAAGCGAACCGGAGCTTACTTCTTCGGTGCCTGTGCCTCGATGGTCTCGAGGCGCTTCTGCAGGGCGTTCATCTCACGGACGAGGCGTTCCTCAATTTGTTTGCGTTCGGAGCTGTTGACGATGCTGAGGCTGGCGGCGTCGCGCACAACGTTGGCCGGCAGGGTAAGCAGGCGGGTGACTAGCGATTGATCCTTGAAGCTGCTGAGATAAAGGGCGGTGACCTCCTGGGAGAGTTTGATGGAATCACGCGCCACCGCTTCCGTGGCGATCAAATTGTTGTTGAGTTGCTGCTTGGCGGCGAGTTCAGTCGTAAGGACGTTGCTGATCTGATCGCTGATCTTCAGGCTATAGGCATTGATCTGCTCGCGAGTCAGGTGCTGGTCCTTCGCCATATCGGCGAGAATCGGCTGGATGCGCTCGGCCATCCGGGCGGAAACCTTGTCGACCTGCTCATTCTGCTGTTTTTCGGCCTCTTCCGGTGTCTTGGGCAACGGGTTATAGGGCTGGATCTTCTGGGCGATCGCCTCGGCAAGCTGGTTCACGCGTTCCGCGTTCATCTTGGCAACCTCTTGCTCTGTCATGAAAACGTCGGCGGCACGTTTCTGAATGGCATCCTTAAGCAAGGTGTTTACAGCGTCGATCTGGCTGCGGGTCTCCGCGGCCACAGCCTTGAGATCCGCATTGTTTTGCTCGCGCAGGGCGGCAATTTCCTGTTGCTGCCGGGCGGCAGAATCATTGACGGTCTTAAGGAGGAAGAAGCCGGCGCCGACAACGATCAGCGCGATAATAATGATAGCAGGAAGTTGCTCTTTCAGTTTTTGCCACATGGGAGGTGCAGGGTTAAAATTTTATGAAGTGTAGGCAGTACAGCTTGCGAATGCAATGCTGGTTTCACAGGGGCGTCTGGGAGGGAATCCAAGACAGTGTCTCTGTAATATGCACAGCATGAACCCTAACCATACGTGCGCGGAACGCTTCAGTTGATAAATGACCACATGAAGGAAAGACCCCAACGGCGATCGAAAGTTCGATAGAAGCCGGAAGAAAACGCTGATGATCCCGCCCCGGGCGTTTCAAGTGATGCTGGCGGAACACCTCGTCAAACGGCTCGCATTCGGCGCCGGGTGCGGCAACCAGAGCCACCATTGTGGGAGGCAACGAGAAGGCGCAGATCGAGGACAACGTGAGCGAAACTAATCTCAAACAGCCGGAGTAATAGTGATGCTAATATGAACTAATATGGACCGAGATGATTGAAGCATTTCGTCGGTTGTGGCGTCATACTCACTGCTTAAGGTACACTCTCTCCCGCTTAGCGGGAGATTTGGGGTAACTAAAGAAAGCAATATGGCGGGCCGCTTAGGGGTAGGCGGCCCGCCTTCTTTTTTGCGAAAACGGCTGGGCTCGGTGGCGAGAATCCGTCCGGCACCTTGGTTGCTGGAGACGCCTTTCCTGACAGACCGCCAGCTTGCCGCTGCCGGATTGAACACGAAATCCTCCGGCCAGATCGAACTCCGGTATCGACAATCTGGCAAAAAGTTACAGAGTTCTTCACAAGATATCCACATCGATGGAACACCTGAGCGGGGGCATCACCCTTCAACCGCAGCTCAAGGTCACAGGGAAAGTAAAGACCTTCGTCCTCGATACGAACGTCCTGCTGCACGACCCGCAGTCGATCTTCAAATTCGAGGACAATAATCTCGCGATTCCCGTCGAGGTGCTAGAGGAGCTTGATGCCATCAAGAGCGAGCAGTCGACGGAACGCGGTCGCAATGCCCGCCGCGTCCACCGGATTCTGCAGGAACTTCTGCCGGACTCCCGGGCGATGCTCGAAGGCGTCCAGCTTCCCAATGGCGGCACTCTTTCGGTCATCATCAATCGCTATTTGGTCGAGGAAAATGAGGTGTCGCCGGCCATGCAGCGGCTCCGCGCGGTCATTCCGGATCTTTCCAAGAAGGACAATCGCATCATCGCCTGCGCCCTCTTCGTGCAAGAGACGTTTCCGCCGCCGACGATCCTGGTCACGAAGGACGTCAACGTTCAGCTCAAGGCGCGGGCCGTCGGGCTCGAATCGCAGGATTACCTCAATGACAAGGTGCCGGAGAATCCCGACGAAGACTCCTACCAGCGCATTCCGCTGAGCGTCTATGAACTGCAGCGTTTCGCATCGGAGGGGGCGCTCGAACTTGAGACCGAGCGGTCGGGCCCTCTCGTCGTCAACGAGTATCTGCTATTGGTCTCACCCGAGGGCAAGACGATGCCCGCGCGCTATCACGGGTCCGGGATGGCGCGCCGGCTGCGCCTGCCTGATTTCGTGAAGGCACCGGGCGGCATTCCCGTTCGCGCGCGCAATCTCGAGCAGCAGTTCTTCATGGATGCGCTGCTGGACGAGGGGATTTCGCTCATCACCTGTTTTGGCAAGGCCGGGACGGGCAAGACCCTCCTGTCGACGGCTTGCGCGCTCCACCAGGCTTGCGACGAACATGGCCGCTACGAGGGGGTGGCGATTTCGCGTCCGGTCATCGCCCTCGGCAAGGACATCGGCTTCCTGCCAGGCTCGCTCGAGGAAAAGATGCGGCCATGGCTCCAGCCCTACTACGACGCGCTCGAGGTGCTCATGCCCTCCAAACCGCCGAAGGAGCCTCAATTCATTGGCAAGAAGGCCAGCAAGAAGCGGAAAATGAAGGAGGATGGCCTGCTCCCGATGTCCAATCCGGCCCTGGCCAACGGCCACGTCAACGGGGCGGTGGCCAAGCCTTACGAGCGGCTCATCCGGAACGGCATGCTGGAGATCGAGGCGCTCTGCTTCATCCGCGGCCGCTCGATTGCCCGGCGGTTCTTCATCCTCGATGAGGCGCAGCAGCTCACTCCGCATGAGGTGAAGACCATCATCACCCGCATCTCCGAGGGCTCGAAGATCGTGCTCATCGGCGATCCTGCGCAGATTGACAATCCCTATGTCGATTCGCGCAGCAACGGCCTCGTCTACTGTCACAATCGGATGAAGGGCCAGCCGATCGCCGCCCATATTAAACTGACCAAGGGCGAGCGCTCAAAGCTGGCTGAGCTAGCGGCGGATCTGCTGTAGGCGCGGGCAGCCGGCCGGCAGGTGCGGGCGGGATTCCCCTCCCTGGTTCTTCCCGGGGCCGCGGCAGCGGCTGCCCGGGTGGCAGTCGTTTCTCTTTTGCCTCGCGCTTCCCTCGGGCGCTCGGCTTGAATCCCCGGCTGCGGCCCGGCCCGCTCCCGGGCCTTTCTCCCGAACCCTCCCGCTCCTCCCTCGATGAACTACGGCTATTTCGACGATGCCGCCAAAGAGTACGTCATCACGCGTCCGGACACGCCGCGTCCATGGAGCAATTACCTCGGTTCGATCGAGTATGGAGCGATTGTCACGAACAACGCCGGCGGCTACGGTTTCTACCGCAGTGCGCTCAACGGCCGGTTCCTGCGCATCCGCTCCAACGCGGTCCCGATGGACCAGCCGGGCCGCTATTTCTATCTCCGGGACGAGGCGAGCGGTGATTATTGGAGCTCCTCCTGGCAACCGGTCGGCAAACCGCTGGCCCGATACAAGAGCACCTGCCGCCACGGCACCGCCTACACCGTCATCACGTCGCGCTATGGCGGCATCGAGACGGAGGCGACCTACTTCGTTCCGCTCGGCCAGTTGTTCGAGTACTGGCGGCTGAAGGTGACCAACAAATCGAAGCAGCCGCGCCAACTCTCGATCTTCACCTATTGCGAATTCGCCAGCTGTTGGAGCATGCCCAACGACCTGTCGAACCTCCAGTATTCCCAGTTCGTCATCAAGGCGGACATGGTCGACGGCATCCTGGGGATGTCGTCGGAGCCCTATCTCAAATTCGATCCCCGGAAGCTCGATGATTGCGGCCGCACGTGGATGGCGCTCACGGGCGCGCCGGTCTCCGGCTACGAGACCGTGCGGGAGAGGTTTTTCGGCAACATCTACCGGACCTACGCCAATCCCCAGGCCGTGGCGGACGGACGCTGCTCCAACTTCCTGGCCGAAGGCGAGAACGGGTGCGGCACGTTTCAGACCGGGCTCTTCCTCCAGCCGGGCGAAAGCCGTGAGCTCATTGTGTTGCTTGGCATCGGCACGCCGGAATCGCACGGCCGGGCCGCCGTTGCGGAATTCGGCAATCCCGGTCGCTGCGCGGCCGAGTTCCTGAAGCTCCAGGCGCACTGGCACGGACTGCTCGCGGCGGTGAAGGTCAAGACCCCGGATCCGGACTTCGATCACATGGCCAATGTCTGGGGCGGCTACAACGCGCTCATCACCTACGCCTGGTCGCGCCACGCCTCGATGGTGTACAACGGCGAGCGCGACGGGCTTGGCTTTCGCGACACGGTGCAGGACTTTCTTGGCGTCATGCCGATGATGGGCGACCGGATCCGCGATCGCCTCGAGCTCATGCTCACCGGTCAGGTCGCCGCGGGGGGCGCCCTGCCCGTCATCAAGAGCTTCGGCCACCGTCCGGGACAGGAGAAAGCTCCGAAGGCGGAGGAGTTCCGTTCCGACGACTGTCTGTGGTTCTTCAACGCGGTGCCCGACTTCGTGGCGGAAACCGGCGACCTCAGTTTCTACCTGAAGGTGCTGCCGTACGCCGACCACGGCGAGGCCACCGTGCTCGGGCACCTGCGCCGCGCGCTTGAGTTCAACCTCGAACGCTCCGGGAAGAACGGGCTGCCGTGCGGCCTTCACGCCGACTGGAACGACTGTGTGAAGATGGGCTACAACGGCGAGTCAGTCATGGTGGCTTTTCAGGTTCGCTACGGTCTCGACGTCTATGCGCGGACCGCCAGCCGGCTCGGACTGCCCGCCGAAGCTGTCTGGGCCCGCGGCGAGCTGGAGCGACTCGAAGCCAATATTCAAAAGGCCGCCTGGGACGGCGAGTGGTTCCTCTGGGCGATCGGCCCCGATGGCCATCGCTATGGATCCCGGCAGGAGGAGGAGGGCCAGATCTATATCAACACGCAGGTCTGGGCGGTGATGAGCGGCGCCGCCACCCGCGAGCAGGGCCGCAGTGCGATGGACGCCCTCAAGCAGCGCCTCGCCACGCCCTACGGCATCATGCTCAGTGCCCCGCCGTTCACCCACACGCCGCGGACTGTCATGGGCGGGGTGATCTACAACCATGGCATCAAGGAGAACGCCGGAATCTTCTGCCACACGCAAAGCTGGGCGGTGATCGCCGAGATCCTGCTCGGCAATGGCGACCAGGCTTACGAGTATTATCGCGCGTTCCTGCCCTCGGCCTACAACGACCGAGCCGAACTGCGCGAAAGCGAACCCTACGTCCACTGCCAGACCACCTATGCCACCTGCAACCGCAATGCCGGCAAGTCGCGGGTGCCATGGCTCAGCGGCACCGTGTCATGGAGCCACCACACGGCCCTGCAGTGGATTCTCGGCGTCCGTCCGGAGATCGACGGCCTGCGCATCGATCCCTGCATTCCGAAACACTGGCCGGGTTTCACGATGCGCCGGGTTTTTCGCGGCCGCGCTCTGAAGATCGAAGTGAAGAACCCGCAGGGTGTCTCCAGAGGAGTGGCCAGCCTGTTGGTCGACCGGAAGGTCATCGAAGGGGACTTCATCCCACTGGAGAAACTGAAGGACGGCTCGCGGATCGTGGCGGTGCTCGGTTGAGGCCGGCTCAGGCGGGTCCATGCAGTCGAACGTCGACGGTCGAGTGCTGTTTCTCGCTCTGGATTCGCACGAATCGCCGGCCAACGAGCCTCGCAGAATCCGGTTGGCAACTCGTCGCTCGACATTCGCCTCTCGACGGCACGGGCCCGGCTCAGGCCCCCAAGGTAACCTCGACCTTCACCTCCGTGCGGCCGTCCTTGGCGGGGGTGAGGAGGTTGCCGGAGATCTTCCGGCCATCGACGACGAGCGACTTCACGCCTTTCGAGACTCCGCGCGGATTCTTCACCTCAATGGTGTAGGTCACGCCGCGGAATTTCCGCTGCACGGTGAAGCCCTTCCATTTCCTGGGAATGCACGGGTCGATGCGCAGGCCGGTGAAGTCGGGTTGCACGCCGAGGATCGACTGGCTGGCGGTGACGAACGACCAGGCGGCCGTTCCGGTGAGCCAGGAGTTCTTGCCTTCGCCCGGGGTGGGTGAGAACTGCGAGGCCGTCATCTGCGCGTAGACGTAGGGCTCGGATCGATACTTGTCGTGGTCCTTTTTCGCCGAGGGGCAGATGCTCAGGTAATACTCGAGCGCCTTCTCGCCTTCGCCGAACATCGCCCAGGCGATGTGAATCCACGTGTTGTTGTGGGAGAACACGCCGGCGTTCTCCTTGTAGCCGGGCGGATAGCTGGTGACTTCACCGAGTTCGAGGTGGTATTCCGAGTAGGGCGGGTATTGCAGCGCGCAGCCGTACTCCGGGTGGTAAAGATACTTCTCCACCGCCTGCAGCGCCTTTTTCGCACGGCCATTCGTCTGGCCGGCGCCGCCGAGCACGCACCAAGCCTGGCTCTCAATGAAGATCTTGCCTTCCTTGCACGCTTTCGAGCCG
Organism: Opitutia bacterium; assembly: GCA_003153035.1. Lineage (GTDB taxonomy): Bacteria > Verrucomicrobiota > Verrucomicrobiia > Opitutales > Opitutaceae > Fen-1467. The sequence goes on along the minus strand of PMBT01000051.1, from coordinate 67,462 downwards.
ACGGGATTGCCGGCGGCGTCGAATGCCCGGGTGTACCACGCGCCATCCCACGCCTGCTCCTCGACCGTCTTGAGCATGTCGGCGTAGCAGCCATCGACGCGGGCGGCATCCTCGGTCTTGCCAATGAAGCGGTAGAGCGCGGCGAGGTCGCGTGCGGCATAGAGGAAGAGGCCGGCGATCATGACCGACTCGGCCTTTGAGCCCCCGATGTCGCCGGTGCATTGGAACGACTCGTTCGGTTCCTTCGAGAAGCAGTTTAGGTTGAGGCAATCGTTCCAATCGGCGTGTCCGATGAGCGGCAGGCCGTGCGGTCCGCGGTTCTTGAGCGTGTAGGCGATCGACGTCTCGATGTGGTGCAGCAGCGAATCCGTGCTGCCGGCCTTGTCGGCGTAGCCGCAGGGCTCGTTGAGAATCGAGGCCTCGCCGGTCTCGCGGATGTAGGCGCAGGTCGAGAGGATGAGCCAGAGCGGGTCGTCATTGAAGCCGCCGCCGACGTCGGCGTTGCCCTTCTTGGTGAGCGGCTGGTACTGGTGAAAGCAGGTGCCGTCGGAGAGTTGCGTGGACGCAATGTCCAGGATGCGCTGCCGGGCGCGCGCGGGCAGGAGGTGAACGAATCCGAGGATGTCCTGGTTCGAGTCGCGATAACCCATGCCGCGGCCGATGCCCGTCTCGTAGCCGGAGGTCGAACGTGAGAGGTTGAACGTGGCCATGACCTGCGCCTGGTTCCAGGTGTTGACCATGCGGCGAAGGTGCTCATTGGGGACCTTCGGCGCCTGGTAGATGGAAAGCAGGTCCTCCCAGCGTTGCTTCACCGACGCAAAGGCGGCATCAATGGCCTGGAGGTCGGAGAACCGGGCGAGGATTTCGCGGCCCCGGGTTTTGTTCAGCACAAAAGGCGCATCGAACTTCGGCCGGTCGCCCTGTTCGATGTAGGCGAGAACGAACGCGAAGGTCTCCTCCTGGCCCGGCCGGAGGGTGAGATTGAGCTGGTGGGCCCCGACCGGGTTCCAGCCGTAGGCCCGGCTGTTCGTGCATCTCCCCGCGAGGACGGCCTGCGGATCGTGGAGGCCGTGGTGCACGCCGACAAACGCATCCCGCGAGGTGTCGTAGGCGTCGACCTGGCGCGTGCACCCGAAGAGCGTGTAGTGGTTCCGGCGTTCCCGATACTCGGTCTTGTGATAGATGGCCGAACCCTCGATTTCCACCTCGCCGATCGAGTAGGTGCGCTGGTAGTTCGTCATGTCATTCAGCGCTTCGTAGAAGCAGAACTCGACAAACGAAAAGAGGGTGAGCTTCTGGGGCTTCCTGGTCTTGTTCCGCACCGAGATCTTCCACACTTCGACGTTCTCCTGGGGCGGCACGAACATCAGCTGTTCCACTTCAAGGCCGGCCTTGCGGCCGGTGATCCGCGTGTAACCCAGGCCGTGGCGGCATTCAAAGGCGTCGAGCGGAGTCCGCGTCGGCTTCCAGCTCGGATTCCAGATGGTCCGGCCCTGCTTCACGTAGAGGAAGCGACCGTCGTTATCCATCGGGTTGTTGTTGTAACGATAGCGCGTCAGGCGGCGCAGCCGGGCGTCCTTCCAGAAGGTGTAGCCGCCGGCGGTCTGGGTGCAGAGGCCGAAAAACTCGTCCTGGCCGAGCATGTTCAGCCAGGGCAGGGGGGTGTCGGGGCGCGTGATCACGAATTCGCGATTCTTGTCGTCGAAGTAGCCGTAGGTAGCCATGGGAGGGAGCGTTTGCCCGGCGGCGCGTTTCCGGCCGGGAGGGATTGCCAGGTTGGAATTCCGATATAGCAGGAGGTCCGAAAACGATCAAGCCGGGCTCTCCAGCCCGGCTTGAAATCACTCGCCGATCCGGGTCAGGCCGCCCGCGCGGCCCGGGTCGGCAACAGACTGGGCTGGCAGGCGCGCGCCGCCGCCCATTCCATCGCCAGCGCGAACACTCCGGTGAAGAGCAGATCGCTAACCAGCGTGTTGCGGAAGAAGAAGAGCGTCGGCGGAAACTCGGGGTGACCGACGGTCATGGCCTGCCACCAGCCTGCGAGGGTCTTGGCATAGTAGGCGTCGCCGAGGAACGAGGACGTGTTGGTCGCGAGATAGAACAGCAACGAACCGCCGAGGGCGCCGGCGAGGAGCTTCAGCCAGCTCTTGTGCCGGGCCACCGTCCAACCCAGCACCAGCGCCGCGACAAAGCACAGCGTGCGCACCACAACGCCGCCCAGGTCCCACGTATAGCCAAACTGCGTGGCGTGGTAGTGGTCGAGGTAAAGATCGGAGGCGCTCAACGCCACGAATGGCACGAGCCACATCCAGCGATGACGGAAGTAGACGGCGCCGCAGAAGGCGAGGGCCATGAGCGGCGAAAAATTGACCAGCTCTGGATTCCAGGCCGCGACGACGCGGTAGCCCGTGGCCAGAAGAATGAGGGCAATGGCGGATCTCATAGGTGGCGGCGATTGTGATGGGGGCGGTTTGAAAGGACAGCAAAAACTATCGGCATTTCTTGGCCCGGCCGACGTCAGTCTGCGTTGGGATGCGGTGCCGCTGGCCGCGACCCCGTGGTCCGGTGAAGCTTCAGCACTTTCGTCTCAACTTTGGCCCCGACCTGCACGGCCAGCGTGACGTCAAGCCCGTCAAAGTTGGTGTCCAGGTTCGACAGCATCGGATCGGGCGAGCTTCGCTGACCCGGGGCCAGCGTGAAGGTCGGGGGACGAGACGCGAAATTGCCGAGGAACGAGTTCACATCGGCGATCGTGAACGTGAGGGGTTTGGCCCCGTTGTTGACAAACACGAAGGTCAGCGCCAGGCGGGGAGGCAGGATGTAGTCGTAGTTGGTATGCCCATACATCTCGTCAATTTCCTGGGCGGAGAAACTGCTGCCGCCCTGTTCAAACGGATCATCAGAACGCTCCGGATAGGCGGATTCCCCGGGCGATGCCTCCGGCCGCCGCCGTGCGGGCCGCGGCTTTCCTTCGGCGGTCTCAGCCAGGTCGCCGGTCTTCTTCAGGCGCACCGAGGGGCCCAGCCAGGATTCCACGGTCAGGACGCCCCCCCCGTAGGTGGCGGAATCCATCAGCATCGGCTGGGGGGGTTGAATCCGCTCGAGCAGCCTTTTCTTCCTCGAGCCTTCAGAGGCGCAGGCCGTGATGACGGCCAGGATGACTCCGGCGGCCAGCAATCTCAGGACCGGAGCGCGCCAGGCCAGCCGGCCGTTCTGGGGTGAAGCCGCGCCAGGGAGCGGATGGGTAGAAGAGCTGAATTGCACGATCCGAGCGTGGCGACTTCCCGGCGCGGTGCAATACCTTGGTCGTTTCCCCGCCAAACGGGGCCAGCTGGCGTCGGAAGGGCCGCCCGATGCCCGCCAGGCGGGCCTCACTGCGGCCGCGGGCGGGCCCCGGCCCTCCGCCGGATCTCTTTTTCGCATGACAATGCCTGAATCGCGCGGTGTGATTCACCGGCGTCGATGGCCCCCGCCATGCGTTCGGGAATCTTTCCACGACTCCGCTTCTTCGCTTGAGCGCCATTCAGCCCACCATCACGGAACCAGTCCAGGCCGGGGAGGACGTGCTCCTCTCGGTGGAGGATCTTTGCGTGCATTTCCTGACCCAGCGGGGCGCGCTGCCCGCGGTCGACGGGGTGTCCTTCACGATCAAACGGGGGCGCACCCTTGCGCTGGTCGGCGAATCCGGCTGCGGCAAATCGGTCACCAGCTACGCCCTCCTCCGGCTCACGCCGTGGCCGGGACGGATCGTGCGCGGCCGGGTTATTCTGCGCTCGCGGCGCGCGGGCCTGATCGACATCACCCGGCTTCGCGAAGACGACGACCGTCTCTACCAGCTCCGCGGCGGGCTCGTGAGCATGATTTTCCAGGAACCGATGACCGCCCTTTCGCCGGTGCACACGGTCGGCGACCAGATCTCCGAAGCCCTCCGGCTGCATCGGGCGATGACGGGAGCGGAGGCCCGGCAGGCCGGAATCGACTTGCTGCGCCAGGTGGGTCTGGCCGCGCCCGAGCGCCGCTTTGATTATTACCCGCACGAGTTCTCTGGCGGAATGCGGCAACGGGCGATCATTGCCATGGCGCTCGCCAGCAACCCGGAACTGCTCATCGCCGACGAGCCAACAACCGCCCTCGATGTGACGACCCAGGCTCAGATCCTCGGCCTGATCAAAACACTCCAGCATGACATCGGCTGCGCGGTGCTGCTCATCACCCACGATTTTGGGGTCGTGGCACAGACGGCCGACGACGTGGCGGTGATGTATCTCGGCCGCATCGTCGAGCGCGGCCGGGTGCGCGATGTCCTCACGCATCCCCGCCATCCCTACACCCTGGGCCTGCTCAGATCCCTGCCCGGCGCGGACGTGGGCGGCCGCCTTGCCGCCATCCCCGGTGCGGTGCCCTCCCTCGCCGATATCCCGGGCGGCTGCGGCTTCCATCCCCGGTGCCCGCAGGCCCAAGCCGGCCGGTGCGACCTTGGCGGCGTCCCGGTCCTGCGGTTCCTGGCCCCGGATCATGCCGCTGCTTGCGTCCGCGCTGAGGAGCTTGACGCCTGCCGCGGACGGGAAGGGGGGCTGCCATGAAGCCGGCTGATCCTCTGCCCGGCCCCGCCGCGTTTCCGGCCGGGGTCACGGAACCCCTCCTGCGCGTCCGCCATCTCCGCAAGGAATTCCCGGTCCGGAGCGGAGGCCTGTTCCGGCAGATGGGCAGCACCGTTCAGGCGGTGAATGATCTGAGCTTCGACTTGTATCCCGGCGAAACCGTCGGACTGGTGGGGGAGTCCGGCTCGGGCAAGACCACGGCGGCGCGTTGCATCGTGCGGGCGCTCGCTCCGTCGGCCGGCGAAATTCTGTTCCGTACCAACGGCCGGACCGTGGACCTCGCCGGACTCTCCGAGCGCGCCCTCCAACCACTGCGTCCGGCCCTGCAGTTGATTTTTCAGGACCCCTTTTCGTCGCTCAATCCGCGCATGACGGTCGGCCAGATCATCGGTGAACCCCTCGTGATCCACCGGCTTGCCCGGGGCAGCGAGCTGGACGACCGGGTGGACGACATGCTCCTGAGGATCGGCCTCAAACCCGAGCACCGCACGCGCTATCCGCACGCCTTCTCGGGCGGTCAGCGCCAGCGCATCGGCATTGCCCGGGCCCTCATCATGCATCCGTCGCTGATCGTGGCCGACGAGGCGGTGTCGGCGCTCGATGTGTCCGTCCAGGCCCAGGTGCTCAACCTGCTGAAGGACCTGCAGCAGGAGTTCAACCTGACGTGCCTGCTGGTGGCGCACAATCTCGACGTGGTCCGGCATGTGTGCGACCGCGTGGCCGTCATGTACGCCGGCCGCATCGTCGAGCTGGCGGAGACGGCCGCGCTGTTCGAGGATCCCCGTCATCCCTACACCCGGGCGTTGCATTCGGCCGTGCCCCGGCCCGATCCCGACCAGCGCATGAACTGCGGGCTGGCCGGCGAGACGGCCGACCCGGGCAATCTGCCGTCCGGCTGCGCCTTCCATCCGCGTTGTCCGGAGTGCTTCGCCCCATGCGCCCAGCTCCGGCCGGAATTGAAGGATGAAGAGGCCGCGGACTGCGAACGGCCCGCGCACCTGGTCGCGTGTCATCTCCGCGATGGCCGCGGCGCAGGCTTGCCGGGCGGCGGCATCGGGTGAATACTTGGACCGTGCGCTGGACCCGGCCGCTTCATTCAGTTTATTCCGCGGGCGACACCCTGATTGACCGCGTGCTCTGTGTCTTGGGCGCGGTATTGTTTTCACAAATACCTGAATTCATCCAGCAATACCTGCAGAGGCTGGGCGGCCATCTCGACGAAGCCCGGCGGCAGCTGGGGCGTTTTCAAGAGATCGCGACGAAGGCCGGCCTCACGATCGACGAGTTGATGGTGAAGAGCCAGGGCAGCCCCGAGCCGACGGTGGTCCAACTCGGGAAGCTGATGCGCGACACGTCGTCCCGAGTGGACGCCCTGGCGGCGGCGGAGGCTGGTATCCGGAACGCGTCGCTATTCAGCCGCCCGCTGATCTTCCTGCGCCACCTTGATCTGTCCATCGCCCACGCGACGTGGGCGATTTTCAAACCGGCGGTGCCGACCACCGTCGAGGGTCTGTTCTACGCCGGAGTCGGGGTGCTTATGATGCTGGCGCTCTATCACGGCGGGGTGAAGTATCCCGTGCGGCGCGCCTGGCGCCGCCGGGTGGAACGCCGGGCCTTGGCGGGCCGGCCGTCGCCTGCCACCACCCAGCGGCGCCCAGGCGGCGTTGACCGGCCCGGCTAGTCCTTTGCCACGGTACTTTCCACCATGCTGATTCACACTGTATTCTTCTGGCTGAAGCCGGAGCTGACCGCAACCGAGCGCGCCGAATTCCGTCGGGGCGTCGAGTCGCTGGCGAATGTCAAACACGTCGAAAAGGTCTATGTTGGCGCCCCGGCCGCGGTCCCGGACCGGCCGGTCATCGACAGGACTTTTGCGGTCGGGCTCACAGTGGTCTGCCGCGATGTGGCTGCTCAAAACGCCTATCAGGTTGATCCAGTCCATCTGGCGTTCGTCGCCCGATTCAATTCGTATTGGATGCGGGTGCAGGTCTACGACGCAGAGTGAAGCCTCCCCGGCGCTCGCCGGAAAGACGGGCGCCCTGCCCGGTCTGGGTCAGCGGAAATGAACGCGCCCCATCCACCAGGCGGCCGTTCAGGTCGCCCCGGTCGGCTTGAGCAGGTAAGCCACCACGTCGGCGGCGGTATATGAGTCCGTGTCAGGCTTGAGGAATCGTGCCAGGTCGGCGACATCATTGCCGGCGGTCAACAGCGGCATTTCCCGCTTGCCGTTGGAACGGACCTGCCCAAACCCCAGGTTGGTCATCAGGCCGTTGCAGAGACATTTTCGACCCTCGGAGTCAGCCGCGTCTCCGCCTTTGCGGATATAATCCCCCTCGGGCTCGGCGGGACAGCGATAACCCAGGGTGCCGTCCGGCTTCCGGTACGCCTGCCGCAGGTAGCCCAGTTCGCAGACGCGTTCCCGGAGGGCAAATTGATCGGCTTCGGAAAGCGAGTTGGCCATCTGCAGCACCTTGAACGGGAAACCCGTGGGTGATGCGAGCGGATCGGTGAAGACGTGGGCGCCGCCCGTCCGGGCCAGCTGGCAGGCCTGACGCTTCAAAGAGCCTTCGATACCGGACTCGTCGCAAAAGGCGAAAGGCGTCCCGACCTGAATGCCCGCGGCGCCCTCTCGGGTGGCCTCGGCGAGTTTTTCCGGCCGGGCGTATCCGCCGGCCAGCCAGAACGGCAGGCCGAGGGCGCGGAATTTCTCTAGGTCGGGAACGTCGCGCAATCCGTAGATCGGTTCGCCCGCGGCGGTGAGTTGCAGCGGACCCCGGGGCGGCGCGTTGTGCCCGCCGGCGATGTCTCCCTCGATGACGAAGCCATCGACCCGCCCGTTGGATTTCCGGGCCAGGGTGATGGCCAGGGTGGCCGAGGCGACGATGGCCAGGAAATGCGGACGTTTCAGCTTCGAAAGGTGCGCGCCGCAAAAGGCACGGGGGTCAAACGAGGCGACGAATTCGTCACCGGGCATCGTTCCGGCGGCGTCGATTCTCAGTTCCGCCGGATCGCCGGCGGCAAACCGATCGAGCACGCCGGGAATGGCGCGGGGAATGCCGGCCCCCATCAGCACGTAGTCGATGTCGGCGAGCATGGCTCCGAAGAGCGCGGGCAGCGTGGCCAGCTGCACCTTCTCGAGCAGGTTGATGCCCACCACTCCCTGATGACCCTCTTTCGCCAGAAACACCTCAACGAAGTTGGCGATGACCATCAACTCCGTCAGCGCCGCACTGGGATGAAGCGTCGGCATCGCGCTGAGCTTGAAAGGAGTCCAGGGCGACTTGCCACCCGGCACGAAGTAGTCCTTGAGCACTCGCTCGACCATGCCCGGAACCGGAAAGTAATCGAGCGCATGGCGCATGTGGCCCTCCAGGTCGCCAGCCTGAAGCCGCCGCGCGAACACCACGGCCAGCAAGGCCCCGGAGACCACGCCGACCTGGCCCAGTTGCGACACGGCGCGCGCCAGCCGCCAGTCGGAGACGCCGACGCCCATGCCGCCCTGAATAATGATCGGATGTGACATATTGAATCCTGCGAACCGCCTCTTCGGCTCTGGGAGAAAACTCGCGCAGGATAATCAGGAACTGCCACCAAGCTTTCAGAGGGAAGGCCTGCCGGACAGGGCCGTCGGGAGCCGACGCGTCGGTTCATATTGGATCACCGGCGCCGTCAAAGGAAGTATTTTTGAAGCGGCCGAAGGAACGGCCCCGCCGACGGCCGATTATGTCCGTGGGCTTCAAGGGCATGCCGGACTGGAAAATCCCCGAAGCGACCGGCCGCATCCCAAGGCGAATGCTCCCACGGCCGCCGCGCCGGCTCAGCCGTGGAGGTACTGGTTCAGCAGGTTCTCCAGGTACTCCTGGTGGCCGCTGTGCGGGACCGGCTCGCCCAGCTTCAGGACGATTTTCTCGAGTTCCTTGAAACCCAGCTTCCCGCATTCAAGATCGTGGCCGAAACCGACATTGTAGCTGTTGTAACGTGCGGCGATGAACTGCGTGAACTTGCCCTCGGCGAGAATCCGTCGCGCCAGCTTGAAGGCGAGGGCGTAGGCGTCGAATCCGCCAATGTGCGCGTAGAAGAGGTCCTCCAGGTCGATCGAGGGCCGGCGCAGCTTGGCGTCGANNTCGGTGTCCCAGCCGAGGAGGAGGTCTCCGGTGTTGGCGTCGATCGAGCCGAGCAGGCCGTGGGCCGCCGCCACCTCGATCTCGTGCTGGAAGGTGTGGCCGGCGAGCGTCGCGTGGTTGGTCTCGATGTTGAACTTGAAATGCTTGTCGAGGCCGTGGGTCTTGAGAAAGGCGATGCCGGCCGCCACGTCGAAATCATACTGGTGCTTGGTGGGCTCCTTCGGTTTTGGCTCGATGAGGAACTGGCCCTTGAAGCCGATGGCTTTGGCATGGGCGACCGCCATGTGCAAAAAGGCGGCCAAGTGGGCCTGTTCGCGTTTAAGATCGGTGTTGAGGAGGGTTTCATAGCCCTCCCGGCCACCCCAAAAGACGTAGTTCTCGCCTCCGAGCTCCTGCGTCACCTCGAGCGCTTTCTTTACCTGGGCGGCGGCATAGGCAAACACATGGGCGTCCGGGTTGGTGGCCGCCCCGCACATGTAGCGGGGATTGGAGAACAGGTTGGCGGTGCCCCACAGGAGCTTCACGCCGGTGGCCTTCTGCAGTTGCTTCGCGTGGGCCACCAGCTTGTCCAGATTCCGGTTCGACTCGGCCAGCGTGCGGCCTTCGGGCGCGATGTCGCGATCATGGAAGCACCAAAAGGGGGCCTGGATCTTCCCGAAGAACTCGAAGGCGGCGTCCATGCGCGCCCGGGCGACGGAAACGGGATCTCTCCCGCTCTCCCAGGGACGGACGATCGTCCCCGGCCCGAACGGATCGGAGCCGACTCCGCGAAAGGAGTGCCAATAGGCGATGGAAAAACGCAGGTGGTCCTTCAGCGACCTGCCGTCAATGATCTCGGTGGGATCATAGTGCTTGAACGAGAGCGGATTCTCCGATTTCGGGCCTTCATAGGCGATCTGCCGAATCTGGGGAAAGTGAGCCGAAGATTTTTTCATAGAAGGGTAGGCGGACGTTGGCATCGCATAACGGCCCGGCGCTGAGAAATCAGAAGGTGTTCTTACAATAGACCAACGGGCGGACACGAGCAGAATCCACCCCGACGCCGGGGAACGCCCGGGCCGCCGCCGGCCTATTTGGAGAGCTGGGTCTTCAAGAACTCGACGCTGCCGCGGACGGAATCGTCCTGCTCCATCATGTTATCGACCGTCTTGCAGGCATGAATCACCGTACCGTGGTCGCGGCCGCCAAAGGCGTCGCCGATCTCCTGCAGGGAGTGCTTGGTCAGCTGGCGGGCCAGATACATGGCAATCTGCCGCGGCATGGCGATGTTGGCAGGCCGGCGCTTGCTGGTCATGTCGCTGTGGCGGATCTGATAGTGATCGGCCACCCGCTTCTGGATCGTTTCTAGGGTGAGCAGGTTCTGCGCCTGCTCCATGAGCACATCCTGGAGGAGGAGCTCGACGGTGGGCAGGTCGAGCGGCTTGTTGGTGAGGGCGGAGTAGCTGGCCACCTTGATGAGGGCGCCTTCCAGGCGGCGGATGTTCTTGGANNATGTGCTGGGCGATGAAGTTGATGACGGCCGGGGGGACGTCGAACTTCAGGCTGGCGGCCTTCGTGCGGAGAATCGCCACGCGGGTCTCGAGGTCGGGCGACTGGATGTCGGCCACATAACCCCATTGGAAGCGCGACACGAGGCGCGATTCGAGCTTGGCGATTTCGCTGGCGGGGCGGTCGCTGGAGAGGACCACCTGCTTGCCGGACTCGAAGACATCGTTGAAGGTGTGGAAGAACTCCTCCTGGATGCGCTCCTTGCCGCTGAGGAACTGCACATCGTCCAACAGCAGCACGTCGACGTTGCGGTAGCGCTGGCGGAACCGGGTGAGACTGTTCTCCTGCAGGGCCTGGATGAATTCGTTGGTGAACTTCTCGGTCGAAAGATAGGCGACCTTCGCTTCGGGGTTGTTGCGGAGAATGCTGTGCCCCACGGCATGCATCAGGTGGGTCTTTCCGAGGCCGGTGTCGCCGTAGATGAACAGCGGATTGAAGGCCTGGGCGGGCGCCTGGGCCACGGCGAGGGCGGCGGCGTGGGCCAACTGGTTGTTGGCGCCGACGACGAAATTCTCGAACGTATTCCGCGGGTTCAGCGGGCCGGCATAGGGCCCCTTTTCGTCGTAGCGACCCGCGCGGCGCGGAGGGCCCCGCATCCGGTTATGGCTGGCAGCCACCGGCAGGCCGTCCGTGGTGCCATTGGTGGCCGCCGCCGCCGGAAGGCCGGACCGGGTGCCCTGCCCGGTTTGGTAGACCTTGAGGGTTACATTGATCAGCCGGCCGGCGGTGAGGCGCAGGCGCTGCGTGATGAGGTCGAGGTAGTTATCGTGGATCCAGATGGCTGCGAAGTCATTGGGTACGCCCAGCACCATCGTGTCTTCGGTCGTTTCGAGGCAGACAACCGGTTCGAACCACATCTGGAACACGTCTTCAGGGAAGAGCCCCTTGAAGTCGCATTTCACAGTTTCCCAGAGACTGGGTGGGAGGGTCAACGAGGGCATGGAGCAGGCAAATGAAAAACATTATTCACACTTCCCCGGCAGGGACTCTGGCCGCGCGTCTGGCAGGGTCCGATTCGTTCGCTTGCTCACGGGAGAAAGGCAGGTCCGGTCTCAGCGTTGCAGGATGCAAGGTGAGCGGTCGGTTAAGACGTTGAGAACCAGAAGATAGGGAAGACTCCCAGAGGGCTGGCGGAGGAATACGAACTGCGGACGTGGAAAAGAACCACCGAGGTAGCGAACACTAAAAACGATTTGGGCAGTAACGTGAATCACAAAATGCATTTCAAGAGGAACTTTCCCACAAGTTATTCACACCGCTCCTTCCCCGGGCGCGGGTGCTCGCGGGCCGCGCGGCCCCGCCGCCCCGCCCGCGGGGCGATCGTAACAAAACATCCACTACGCACCGCGCCGCCGACCGTCCGGTGATAATGGGGTGACAATCGCATGAAGGTAGTGGCGGCGCCGTGACAAATCTCGGCCGGGCCGCGTCCCGGAAAATGGTCAGGCCTCCGCCGCGGGCCGCGGTTCCCGCCACCGCCCATGTTCCTTGATCAGCGCGATCAGGCGGTCGTCCGCCTCAGTCTGCGGGAGGTTGTACTGGACGCAGTCCTTCCCCACGTAGAGGTTGATCCGGCCGGGGGCGCCACCGACGTATCCAAAATCTGCATCGGCCATTTCCCCCGGACCGTTCACGATGCAGCCCATGATCGCGATCTTGACGCCCGTGAGGTGGCCGGTCTTTTCGCGGATGCGCTGCGTGGTGGTCTGCAGGTCAAAAAGCGTGCGGCCGCAACTGGGACAGGCGACAAACTCGGTCTTGGAAATGCGGGCGCCGGCGCCCTGGAGCACGTTGTAAGCGAGTCGCGCGGCCCGGACAGGGTCCGCCTCCGTCTCGATGCTGAGCAGATCGCCGAGGCCGTCACACAACAGCCCGCCGGTGAGGATGCTGGCCTCGATCAGCCGGCCGAGGAAACCCGGATCGGTGCGCACCGCGGTGGCGGTGGTGTTGCGGATCCAGATCGGCGCGCGGATACCGAGCTGGTGCAATTGCTCGGCCAGCGCTCGATAAGCCCCGAGCGCATGGCCGCCGGCCACGCCGGGTGATCCCAGACCGGAGAGGGTGAAAAGCAGTTGGTCGCTGCCGAGCGTCCGGAGGGAGTCAGCCAAAGCGGGAAATTCCCCCGGCGAAAGGTCGAGCGCGAGAAAATGACCCTGGCGGCGCACGAATTCGGTCCAGGCAGCGAGCTCGTCGCTGGCCGCGGCGGCGAACCGGCGGCAAAGCACCAGGCGCCTGCGGCTGGCGGCGGCGAAATCAGCCAGATCCGGAAGCGTGATGGCGGCGGCCAGATCCAGCACGAGAAAATCCACCGGAAGTTCCACGGTTGCGAGCACCCGGCGGAGATCGTCCAGGACTCGCGGTTCCCCCACGGGGAGCAGCACGCCCTCCGCCGGCGTTTCCTTGCGCGCCAGCGCGGCCAGACCAGCCACGGCTTGCGCCAGCTGGCTGGGCTGGGAGACCCGGACGATGACGCGCGGAGGGTGCCCGGACCCGACGGCGCAGTGTCCCGACAGGCGGAGAGACGTCGTCGCGCGCCGCGTGAAATGATAGGGGTCGATGGAGTCTGCCAAAACCGGAGAGCGGAGGGTGGAGACCAGAGGGCCAGGCGGTGCGCCCGCGGAACTATCCGGCATCCGGTCTCCCATTTCCGGCATTCTCCACAGGCTCATGGCCTTTTCCGCGATGGCCCGCGCGACCGGAATCTCGTAGACCGAGTCCTCGGTGAGCGAAACGCGAATCGTGTCGCCGAGCCCGTCGAGCAGGAGCGCCCCGATGCCGATCGCGCCCTTGATGCGGCCGTCCTCGCCATCGCCCGCCTCGGTGACGCCGAGGTGCAGCGGGTAGGGACGGTGCGCGGCATCGAGGCGTTCCACCAGCAGCCGGTAGGCCTGGATCATGACCTTGGGGTTGCTGGCCTTCATCGAGAGAGTGAGGTCGTGGCAACCCTGCGATTCGGCGATGCGGACGAACTCCAGCGCGCTTTCAACCATGCCGAGCGGCGTGTCGCCGAAGCGGTTCATAACGCGGTCGGAGAGCGAGCCATGGTTGGTGCCGATGCGCAGAGCGCGGCCGAGCTCGCGGCAGCGCCGCGCCAGCGGAGAGAACGCGGCGTGGAGGCGCTCCAACTCGCGTTCGTACTCCGCGTCGGTGTACTCGCGAGCGGCGAACTTTTTCTTGTCGGCGTAGTTGCCGGGGTTGACGCGCACCTTCTCGACGTGCTCGACCGCCTCCATGGCGGCCGAGGGGAGAAAATGGATGTCGGCGACCAGCGGCACGCCGCCAAAGCCCGCGGCAGTGAATTGCCCCCGGATCGGGCGCAGACATTGCGCGGCCGCCACATTGGGCGCGGTGATGCGCACGATTTCGCAGCCGACCTCCGCCAGCGCGATGCACTGGCGCACGGTGGCCGCGATATCCTGCGTGTCGCTCGTGGTCATCGACTGCAGCCGGAGCGGATTGGCTCCGCCGACCCCGACGCGCCCCACCTTCACTTCGACGGTGGGGCGGCGGACGGTGTGGAAACGGGATGCGCAATAGGGCATCGCAGTCGGCCGGACGGCGGCGTCCGGCAGCTAGGGCGTCGCCGGGACGGGCGCTGGCTGCGGCGCCGGCTGCCGGGCTATCGCCCGTTCGTTCCGGGTGTCATTCACCCAGCGGCGGGTGTCGAAGAAGCTGACGTAGACGATCAGGGAGAGGAGCAGCACCATGAAGACGCTTTGCATGGTCATGATGAAATTCGCGGGCAGGGCCCGGCCGCGCAGCCGCGCGACCGTGGCAAAGAGCATCTGACCGCCATCGAGCACCGGAATGGGCAGCAAGTTGAAAATGGCGAGGTTGACGTTGACCAGAATGGTGAACCAGAGCACGAGGCGGAAGTCGCTTTGCGCGGTGGCGTTGAACATGCGAATGATCCCCACCGGGCCGCTCAGCTTGGACACGCTGAGGTCGGACTGCGGATTAATCAGGCCGGCCAGCACGCGAAACGTCATCACGAAGTTGTCGGTGATCTGGCTGACGGGATCGGGATAGGTGAGCATGAAGCTCGTCTGCCGCAGAATCCCGAGATCGGCGATATCGGCCCGTTCGGGGCGCGGCGGCAACTCGAGGACCAGGCGCTGCGTGCCGCGCAGAATCCCCAACCGCACCACGTGCGCGTGATTCTTCCCGAGATGCTCGATGAATTCATCCCGCGAGAGCAGCGGAATGGAATCAAAGTCCACGATGGAATCTCCGGGGCGCAATCCGATCTTTGCTCCGAGCAGGCCGGGTTCGAGGGTGCCGACCACCAGTTCCTCGGCCGGGGAAATTCCAATGCGGCGCATGCCTTCGTCGCCGGCGAGGCGGGGATAGACGGTCAGATCCAGCGCCCGGCCCTCCCGTTCGATCGTGAACACCGCCTTGGGCCGGCCGTCGGCCGTGCGGCCGCTGCCGGCGAAGAGCGTCTGCTGCAAATCCGGCCAGTTCGTGACCCTCTGGCCGTCGATGGCCCGGATGATGTCGCCGGGCCGGAAGCCGGCTTCGAACGCCGGACTGGGCACGTTCGGCTCGTCCGGCAGCGCCGTCACCTGACCGATCTTCGTGGTGTTGAGCTCGGCGCTGGTTGGCTGGCCGACCCGCCACACCACACAGGCGAGCAGGAACGCAAAGAGAACGTTAAAGACCGCGCCGGCCACGAACACCAGCATCTTGGTGCTGTAGCTGATTGGCGGCAGCCGCTCCAGATCGGCCTCGTATTCGCCCTCGATCGGGCCCAGGTCGGCGAGTTGGGGCAGGGCCACATAGCCTCCGATCGGCAGCCAGGACAGGCAGTATTCAACACCGTCCTTGCCTTGCCAGGAAAACATCTTGGGCCCGAAGCCGATGGAGAAACGAGCGATATGGACGCCGCGGCGGCGCGCGGCCAGGAAATGACCCAGTTCGTGGACAAAGATGGAACCCCCGAAGAAGAGGATGATCAGGAACACCGACCAGAGGCTGGAAAAGATGGACTGGAGCAGGGCGGGAAACACGTCGCGGGTCAGAGTTGGAGATTGGAGAGGCTGGCGTGAGCGGAGCGGCGGGCAGCAAGATCGGCCTCCAAGACCGCATCAAGGTCGGCCGGTTCGAAATTCGCGAGGGACTGCAGAGTCTTATCGATGACCTCGGGAATAGCAAGGAACGGCACCCGGCCGGCGAGAAAGGCGGTCACCGCCACCTCGTTGGCAGCGTTAAAAACGGCCGGAGCCGCCCCGCCCGCCAGCATGGCCGCCCGCGCCAGTCGCAAACAGGGATAATGCGTTTCGTCCACCGGGCGGAAATCGAGCGCGAACAGCTGTTGCAGATCGAGCGGGGCATCAACCCCCGGCGCCCGTTCGGGATACAGGAGGACATGCTGGATGGGAAAGGTCATCGAGGGCGGCGCCAGCTGGGCGAGCATGATGCCGTCTGCGAATTCCACCAGGCAGTGCACGATGCTCTGCGGGTGCAACACGGCCTCGCATTGCGCCGGGCGCAGGCCGAACAGCCATTGCGCCTCCATCAGCTCAAGGCCCTTGTTGGCCATCGTGGCCGAGTCGACGGTGATCTTGGGTCCCATCGACCAGTTGGGATGGGTGAGCGCATCGGCGGGAGTCACGTGGGCGAGGGCCGCGGTGGGCAGATCGCGAAACGCCCCGCCGGAGGCGGTCAGCACGATCCGGCGGACGGTAGTGCGTGGGTGGCCTTCGAGGCATTGAAAGACGGCATTGTGCTCGCTGTCGACCGGCAGCAGCCGGACGCCGCCGGCCTGCGCGGCGGCCATGACAAACTTGCCGGCCAGCACCAGAATCTCCTTGGACGCGAGCGCGAGGTGCTTGTGGGCGGCGAGCGCGGCCAGCGCGGGCCGCAGGCCAGCGGTGCCCACGACCGCCACCAGCACGAGGTCGGCTTCGGGCAATTGGGCGAGTTCGACGAGCCCGCTGAGCCCGCCGCTGAGCTGGGTGCCGGCGGGAAAGGCCGCGAGGTCGGCGCGAGCCTCGGCCAGCGCGCCGTTCTCGAAAAGGCTGACGTGCCGAACCCCGAATTGGCGGGCGATCTCTGCCAGCCGCCGGTAATTGGCGCGCGCCGCAATCCCCACGAGGTCCAGCCGGTCACGATGCGCGGCAATGACACGCAGCGTATTCTCGCCGATGGAGCCGGTGGCGCCGAGGAGGACGATTCGTTTCTTGGCGGGGGCGGTGGGCACGGTCTTGCGGGGTTCCTGCGCGGATCCTGGTCCGGGGGTGATTGGAGCCTATAGCAGGTGGAACACGACCCATCCGACGGGCGCGGTGAGGATCAGGCTGTCGGAGAGGTCGAAGATCCCTCCAATGCCGGGGATTGTCCGGCCGGCATCCTTGAGGTCGGCCCGGCGTTTGATGACCGACTCGACGAGATCCGAGATGATGGCGAGCCCGGCGAATGGCAGCGCTGCGAGGGCTCCAAACAGCGGGGTGAAGCTCGCGGGCAGGTAGGCGCGTCCGCCCCAGGCGACGGCTGCTCCGACGAGGGCCGCGGTGAGCAGACCGCCAGCCACGCCTTCCCACGTTTTTTTCGGACTGATGTCGGGCGCCAGCTTGTGCCGTCCGATGGCCAGTCCCGTCAGGAGCGCACCCGTGTCGCACAGTTTGGTCACGGCGATCAGCCAGAGGCAGAACACCAGGCCGGTGTGGGGATGCGGGCTGGCAAGGAGGATGATGCGCACGAGGAAGTGCAGCATGAACGGAATGTAGGCGAGGCCGAACAGGGTCCAGCCCAGGGTCTCCACCCGGTTCTGCGACTGGCGTTCGCCGAGGATCCGCACGGCGAACACGATCACGCCCAGCGCCAGCAGTTCTGCCGCGGTGATGGATGGCTCAAAATAGCACGGCGCCAGCGTGATGGCGGCCCCGAGCACGAGACCGAGCCGGTGGAAGGGCGCGTGCCCCATAGGTCCGAGCATCGCGTAGAATTCGTGCAGCGTCAGCACGCTGACAGCGGTGACGAGCCAGACGGCGCCGGTGGTGCCGAGATAGCGCAGGCAGCCGATGACCAGGCTCCACAGGATGACAGTGCTGATCGTCCGTTTTAGCACAGGCGGGGATGGGGTTGCGGCGGTTACCGGTTGATCGCAGCCGCGGTGGGCGCGGTGCCGGCTTTAATCTGTTCGGCGGTGAGACCGTACCGACGCTCGCGGCGCTGGTATTCCTCCACGGCGGCGGCCAGCTCGGCTTTGGTGAAGTCGGGCCAGAGCACCGGGGAGAAAACCATCTCCGCGTACGCGCACTGCATGAGGAGAAAGTTGCTGAGCCGCGTTTCGCCGGAGGTGCGGATAAGCAGGTCGGGATCGGGCAGGCCGGCGGTGTAAAGATACCGACTGAACGTGGTCCAGGAGGATTCGCCGGGTTTTTCGCGCCCGGCGACGACGGCGGCGGCATAGGCGCACGCGGCATCGGCCAGCTCGGTGCGCGAACCGTAATTGAGCGCCAGCACCAGGTTCCAGTCCGTGAAATGGCGGGTGGCCGCGACGGCGTGCTGCAACTCCTTGCGCGGCCCTGCGGGTAGCTCGTCGATGCGGCCAATGGTATGCAGGCGGACGTGGTTCTTGATCAGCACCTTCGTTTCGCGGCGCAGGAAATATTCGAGCAGACCCATCAACGCCGACACTTCGTCGGCGGGGCGCTGCCAGTTCTCGGCCGAGAACGCGTAGAGCGTCAGGTAACGGATGCCGAGGGCGCGCGTCGCGTCGATGATGGCGCGCACCGTTTCCACTCCCCGGCGATGGCCCTCGATGCGGGGAAGGCCGCGTTGTTTCGCCCAGCGTCCATTGCCGTCCATGATGATGGCGACATGCTGGGGTAGGTTGGCGCTCGCTGGCTGCATGCGTGGATTCCGGCCCTTTATGAAGCGGCCCTGCCGTTTGACAAGGGGAATGACCGGTCCATCGTCCCGCATGGCGATTCCCTTGAATCCAGCGGAAATCGAGCAGGTGCTGCGCGGGCTTCCGGGGTGGGCCTGGGAGGGCAATGCACTCGCGAAGTCGTTCAAGCTCGGCAGCTTTCGCGAGGCCTTCTCGTTCATGACGCACGTGGCCTTCGAGGCCGAGGCCATGGACCATCACCCCGATTGGACCAATGTCTATAGCCGGGTCACCGTGCGCCTCACCACACACGACGCCGGCAGCAAGGTCACTGCACAGGACGTCGAACTCGCGCGCAAGATCCAGCAGATCTCGTGGGTGGACTAGCCGCCGAGCGGGCGACGCCCCCCGGCCGCGCCTACGCCAGCAGTGGGCGCAGGAAATTGAACGTCTCATCGCCCTGCCCCGGCAGATATTCGTGGCCGAAGTCAGGGTAGAGGACCATCCGCTTTGGCGCCGTGATCTTGTTGTAGGCCGCAAACTGGGTCGAGGGCGGGCAGATCGTGTCCATGAGGCCGGTGAAAAAGAGCGTGTTGGCGCGAATGCGCGGGGCGAGATGCTGGATGTCAATGTACCCGAGTTTGATGAATACCTCGTGCTCGCGCTCGTGCCGTGGGTCGAAGTTCCGGAAATAGCGGCGCAGTTCGTCGTATGCGTCCTTGGCCTGGTCCATTTCCCAGACCCGCTGGTAGTCACAAAGGAAGGGATAAACCGGTGCGGCCAGCCGGATTCGCGGCTCCAACGCGGCGCAGGCGAGCGTGAGTCCGCCGCCCTGCGAAGCGCCCATCGCGCCGACCCGCCCGGGATCAACCTCGGGCAGGTTCATTACGAGGCGGGCGAGTTGGGCGGTGTCGAGGAAGATCTGGCGGAAGAGAAGCTTCCGCGGGTCGGGATCGTCGAGGCCACGGATGATCTGGCCGTTCAGGGTGTTGCCCTTGACGCCGCCGACATCCTCGGAAGAACCGCCCTGGCCGCGGCAGTCGAGCGCCGCGACGCAGAAACCCTCGGCTACAAAGGCCAGCTTGTCCAGCCAGTCGCCGCTGTTGCCGCTGTAGCCGTGAAATTGCAGCACGGCCGGATGCCGTCCGGGGGTTTTCGGGCGCAGGTACTTTGCATGCACCCGGGCGCCGCCCATTCCCGTGAAGTAGAGATCGAAACAATCCGCCCCGCGGGCCTGCAGCACCGGACTCGGCCGCAGTTCAAGCTGCGGGTCGAGAACCTGCATGGCGCGCAGCGCCTCGTCCCAGTAAGCGTCGAAATCGGCTGGGCGCGGGTTGATGCCTTGATATCGTTGGAGTTCGGGCAGGGGCTTGTCGAAGGTTAGCGGCATGGCGGTGAGGAGGTTGGCAGATTGGATTGAGAAATTCGCTTCGCGACATCGCCGGCGCGGGCCCTCCCCGGCCCGATGACTGATGGAAGGGCAAACGTCAGGAACCTGGTGGGAGTGAAAGGAGAAAATGCGCGCTGCGGCAAGCCCGGGTGAAAAAGCGTTTGCCTCGCGAGGGCGGTGGGAGCGTAGTCGGGGGCATGAAGGTCGCCTTTCTCAGCGGGACGAGCATCGTCAACAGCACGCTCTTCGCGGCGTGGGAAGTCCGGACGATCGAGACGCAATTTGGCCCGGTGACGTACAAGCAGCACGACGGGTTCACTCTGATCAACCGCCATGGCTACGGCTTTCCGCTGCCGCCCCATGCGATCAATTACCGCGCCAACATCCGCGCGCTGGCCGACCTGGGATGCGAAGAGGTGCTGTCGCTTAATTCCGTCGGCTCGCTCAAGCCAGGACTTCCTCCCGGCACCCTCGTCTCGTGCAGCGATTATGTCGGGCTCCAGCAGGGGCCGGCGACCTTCTTCGACACGGAACTGAAGGGCGGCGCCCCGGGCATCGCCAACCATCTGATTCCGCTCCTGGTCCGGGAGCTCGCGCCGGAATTCGAGATCAAGACCGGCAAGGTCTATGTGCAGATGCGCGGGCCGCGATTCGAGACCAAGGCGGAGGTTCGTATCGTGAAAGAGTGGGGCGACGTCATTGGGATGACCGCCGCCCATGAGGCCGACCTCTGCGTTGAAGCCGGCCTGCACTACAACAGTCTCGCACTGATCGACAACTACGCCAACGGACTCGAGGGCACCGAGATCGACTTCGCCAAGTTCAAGGACCTCGTGAAATCCAACCAGGAAAAGGTCAACCGGCTGTTCGCGCGGCTCCTGGAAATCCTCGCCTGAAGCCGCCGCTCAGCTTGCCATCCGCTCGCCAATCCCGGCCGATCGCAGGCGGGCGAGAAAAGCCGCCACCGCGGCATCCCCTTCCGGCGGCGCCCACGGCGCAAACGTGGTTCCGGAGACCGGATCATAGGGGCCCTGCTTGACTTCAAAGAACACTCCGTCGTCCCCGACCGGCACCCATCCATGCCAGGTGCGGGCCGGGATTTCAAAGCCCAGGGCGGCGCTGAGTTTGCCCAGCCGGACCTTCTCGGTGATGACACCGGTATCGTCGAAAATGAGTAGATCGAATGCGCCCTGAATGACCAAGGCGCATTCCCATTTGGTCTCATGCAGGTGGGGACGGAAATACGTGTCCGCCTTGGCTGCGACCAGCAGGCGTTGCACCGGATCCTCCGGCCCCGGGTGAAGATTGAAATTGGCCCGCCGCCGGGGAGCGGTCGCGGCCCGCTTGAGCAGTTCGTTGATGACTTCCCGGTTGATGAGTTTCATCGGTCAGGCTGCGCAGGATCATCCAGCGCATGGGCCTGATGTTCCCGCTGGATGAATCTCATCGCGGCGTCGGGAGCGAACAAGGAAAAAACGGCGGCGGGAATTGCGGGCGGAGCTTTTCTTTCCGCGGCTTGTGTGTTTTGTAGTCAGCTATCATGAAGACCATCGGCGTCATCGGACTGGGCATCATCGGCGGAGTGTGGGCCAAGCATTATGCCGCGGCGGGCGTGCTGGCCGGCTGCTGGAATCGCACGCCGAAGCCGGCAACGCCCCGATGGATGGACACGCCCGAGGCGGTCGCCGACGCGGCCGACGCGGTGCAGATTGTGGTGGCCGATCCGCCGGCCGTCCAGGGCGTGCTCGACCGCATCCTGCCGCGGCTCGGTCCCGGCAAGGTCGTCGTCCAGTCGAGCACCATCGATGCGGAGAGCAGCGACCGGTTCCGGGCGCAGGTGGAAGCGCGCGGCGCCCGCTACCTGGAGGCGCCGTTCACGGGCAGCAAGCCGGCGGCGGAACAACGCAAGACGGTCTATTATCTCGGCGGGCCGGCCGACCTGGTCGCCGCCGTCGAGCCGCTGCTGAAGCTCGTGTCGGAGACGCGCCTGGTCATCGCTGCCGAGCCGCGCAAGGCTGCGGCGCTCAAGCTCGCTATGAATCTGAATCTGGCGGTCTTGCTGGAAGGTTTGTGCGAAGCGCTGACCTTCACCCGGCGCGCGGGTATCAGCGACGACAGCTTTTTCGATGCCTTGGCGCAAAATGCCGGCTATTCCCCGTTCGCCAAGCTCAAGGAACCCAAGCTGCGCGCCGGCGATTTCTCGCCGCAGTTTTCGGTCAAGCACATGTACAAAGACATGCGGCTGGCCTCCGGCGCGACCCGGGCTTTCCCGCTGCCCCTGCTTGAGGCGGTGCGGGAGCGGCTGCGGTTGGCGGAGGCGCGGGGTTTCGCGGACGAGGACTTCAGCGCGCTGATGAAGCTCTTGTCCTGAACGTTGTGAAACGGGAGCGGCGACGCCCTCCTCGCCGGTCTCCTCGAGACCCGCCGGACGCGTTGACGCGGCGGCCGTTCCGCCTAGCCTCGGAATGATGAGCGAGTTCCTGCAAGCAACCCAGTTGGCGGAGGCCCGGCAGGCGCTGGGCCGGCTCAAGGCCAACATGCGCCTCGCGGTCATGGGCAAGGACGACGTCATTACGCGCGCCCTGGTCTGCTTCGCCGCGGGCGGGCACCTGCTGATCGAGGACCTCCCGGGCCTCGGCAAGACCACGCTGGCCTATTCCCTGGCGCGTTCCATGGACTGCTCGTTCACCCGCATCCAGTTCACGAGCGACCTGCTCCCGAGCGACGTCACGGGCGTCGCTATCTACGACGAGCACCTCAAGGAGTTCGTGTTTAAGCCCGGGCCGATCTTTGCCAACATCGTGCTGGCTGATGAGATCAACCGCGCCACCCCGAAGACCCAGTCGGCGCTGCTCGAGGTGATGGACCGCGGAAAGGTCACGGTCGACGGCGAGCCCCATGCGGTCGGCGCGCCATTCATGGTCCTGGCCACGCAGAACCCCGTGGATTACGAAGGCACCTTCCCGCTCCCGGAGAGTCAGATGGACCGTTTCCTGATGCGCATCCGGATGGGATATCCGGGGCCGGCCGACGAACGCGAGATTCTCCGCGCCCCGCGCATGACCTACGACTCGATCCAGCTCAACCCCGTGGTGGCGCGGACCGAGGTACTCAAACTGCAGCAGCTCGTGGCCCAGGTGTTCATCGAGGAGAGTGTGCTCGACTTCATTCTCAAGATCGTCGCGGCGACGCGGACCGAGGCGGAGTTCAAGGCCGGCATCAGCGTGCGCGGCGGACTGGCGCTCAAGCTGGCGGCACAGGCGCAGGCCCTGCTAAGCGGGCGCGATTTCGTGGTGCCGGAGGACGTGCTCGAACTGGTGCCGGCGGTCTGCGGCCACCGGCTGGCGCTGGTGCGGCAGACCTCGGACGCTCTAGAGGAGCGCAATGCCGTCGAGGGCGCGCTTCGCCGGATTGTCGGCGCCATCCCCCTGCCGGTATAGGCCGCCGGGCGGAAAACTCCAAACGCCAGAGGCCCAGAGGCCAAACTTCAAACGTCCAAACTCCAAAGAAATCCCAACAGCAGAAGCGGGACTTTGCCTTGCGCATCCTTTGGAATTTGGAAATTGGCACTTGGCGTTTCGAAGCGAGGAACCACCGATGAAGGTCGGCCGAGAAATCGCAGATCCGAGCGTCGACTGGAGTGGCCCGGGGGTGCGCAGCCGGCGGCGCTGGCGCTGGAGCGAGATTCTCTGGGCGCTGATCTACCCGTCCAGAACCCAACGCGTCATGCCGACCGTGTCTGGCATTGTGCTGATCGGCCTCGCGCTCGGCATCGGATCCGCGGCCTACAATGCCGCGAGCAACATCCTCTTCATCACGCTCTCGCTGTTGCTGGCCTGCCTGATCCTCAGCGGGGTGATGTCGTGGTTGAACGTGCGGGGCGTCTGCTGGCGCCTGTTGCTGGCGCCGCCGCTGCGGGCGGGTCAGGAGAAGCCGGTGACGCTCGAATTGTGGAACCGCAAGCGACTGCTGCCGACCTATGGTCTGTGGTTTGAACTCACCGCGCGGCCGGTGCCGGCGGGCCCGCAGCGTCCGGAGGCCACGTTCCGGGCGACCTCCGGCGAGATCCGGGCCGCGTTCACCCGGTTCGAGCAGAGCACGGCAGCCACCGTGCTGCCGCTGCGCGAACGCCTCGATCCGGCCGGCCGGACGCAACTGGACTGGGTGTTCACTCCCTCCCGCCGCGGCCGGGTGCGGGTGGAACTGACGAGCGTGGGCTCGCTCTTTCCGTTCGGCTTTCTCCGGAAGAACCACGGCACGCAGCTCCAGCGCGAGGCAATTGTCTGGCCGGCGCCGGTGGAGTATCGGTCCGCGCGAACCGCGGCGCCCGGCCGCCAGGCGGAGGGCGGGCGGGTGGCGCGGCCCGGCGCGGGCAACGATCTCCTCGCCCTGCGCCGTTATCAGACGGGCGACT
The DNA here is from genome assembly GCA_003153035.1 of Opitutia bacterium. GTDB lineage: Bacteria > Verrucomicrobiota > Verrucomicrobiia > Opitutales > Opitutaceae > Fen-1467. Next base: position 43,551 of record PMBT01000051.1, on the reverse strand, counting down.
CCCACCGGCTCATCCACTGGAAGGCGAGCGCGCGGCTGCGGCAGCTCATGGTCCGGCAGTTCGCGGCGGAGAGCGCCGAGGGTTTCTTTCTGTGGCTCGAAACGCCGCCGGGCAGCTGGCCGCGCACGGAGCAGTTCGAACTGTTGTGCCGCTTCGCCGCGACCCTGGCCGAGGATTTGTTCACCGCGGGCCGCCTGACCGGCGCAAGGGTGAACATCGAGGAGCCGATGGCCATCCGCCGCGTGCGCGACTTGGAGTCGTTTCTCGACCGCCTGGCGGTGCTGGAGCCGGAGGCCGAGAACCACCCGCCTGAACCCAGCCGGCGGGCCGGCGGGCGGGAGACCAGTCCGGACTCAAGTACCGGATTCCCGGCCGGCCGAAACCGGCGAAACGTCATCACTTTCGCGCCCGAGGGAACCCGGGGAGTCGCCGCTTACGTCGATGGAGAGAAATCGGCCACAGCTTAGCCAGGACGAACTGCAGCAGCTGCGGTGGCTGCTTGGCGGCATCCTGACGCTGATCTCAGTCTGGACCGTGTGGTATCTCGAGATCGATGCGTGGGTACTGACCGGCATCACGACCGGGGCTGTGCTCCTGACGCTGGTGCGGCCCGGTCTGCCGGCCCGCCTGCCGCCCCAGGTGCACAAGCTGGCGTTTCCATTCATCGTCACGTTCTTTGCCTGGGACCTCTATTCGACGGCGCAGTGGCTCCCGGCGGTGATCCGCCTCGACATCCTGCTGCTGCTATACCGGGGCTGCAGCTACCGCAAAAAGCGGGACGACCTGCAGATTATCGTCCTCGGCCTGTTTCTGGTGACGGCGGCGGGAGTGCTCACGGTCTCGCTGGAATTCGCGGTGCAGATGCTCGTTTTCACCGCGACCACGCTGGCCTTCTTGTTCGTGGTCACCCTGGCGGAGACCGCGGAGGGGGGGCGCGGCTTGCTCGCCCGGACCTTGGGGGGACCGGCGGAATTGCCGGCGGCACAAATGTCGGGACCCCGGCCCGCCTGGACCGAGGTTCGTTGGCGAAGACTGGCCCGGCGGCTGCGCGAGGTGGCCGACCTGCGGTTGCTTGCGCTGGGCGGGGTGCTCTTCGCGGGGGTCGTGGCGGTGTCCGCGCTGCTCTTTTTGGTCATCCCGCGGTTCCAACTGGACGGCAGCTTTTTCCTCAGTCGTTTCATCAGCGCGAAAAGTCGCACCGGGTTTTCGGAGTCGATCCGCCTCGGCGACGTGATCGACATCCAGCAGGACAATTCGGTGGCGCTTCGCGTGGATGTTTCGGACCCGGCGCGCGTGCCGGCGATGCCCTATTGGCGGATGGTCGTGCTTGACGATTATCGCGATGGTCAGCTGCGCACCTCGCGCCGGCTCCGGAACGCGCTGACGCTGAACGCCCAGACGACATCACTGGTGCGGGATCAGCTCAGGCCGCCCGCGGGGACGCCGGCGTCGTGGACGTTTTACTTGGAGTCGGGCATCAGCCGCTTTCTGCCGCTCTGCGGACCGTTCACGATTTTGCGGTTTCGCGAGCCGCAGCAGGCGCTGCACCAGTCTGAGCTCCGCATCGTCGCGCTGCGCAACGAGCCGGTGACGATGACGGCCTACCGCGTCGAGGGCATGGTGGCCGATGGCTTCGTCTCCGATCGCCTGTTCGGCGCTGCGTTGAGCCGGGCCCAGCACGGCGCTGCCGACGGCCGGCCCGCCCGCCCGGACCTCGATGAAAAAGGTCGGCCGCGGGCCAGCTATCCACTGACGACCTTGCTGCTGCCGGAACAGCAAGGCGACCGACGGGCTCTGCAGCGGATGGTGGAGGAGGTCACCGGCGGGGTCAGCTTCAGCGCGGTGGAGTTTGCCGCGCGCGCGCGGGGCTGGCTGACGCAGAAGCACGGTTACTCCCTGAAGGTCGACCTGCCGGGCGCTGACCGGGACCCCGTGGTGGCGTGGATGGAGTCCGGCCAGCCCGGGCATTGCGAACTGTTCACGGTGGCGTTCACGCTGCTGGCGCGGGCCGCGGGCTTTCCGACGCGCGCAGTCACCGGATTCAAGGGCGGCGATTGGAACGCCTACGAGAATTATTTCATGGTGCGCAATTCCCAGGCGCACGCCTGGTGCGAAGTCTACGACGGCGGCACGGGATGGATCCGGGTGGATCCGACCGACGGTTCGGCGCCAATCGGTGCCGGACCACAGGACCAGGCCGGCGAGCCTGCCGGCCTGAGGCAGCCCGACCGGAGCTGGGGCGCGCGTCTCGATTCGATCCGCATCCTCTGGTACCGGCGCATTGTCAGTTTCGACCAGCGCACCCAGCTCGCACTCGTGCAGTCCCTCAAGGAAACAACGAACCGCTTCCGCGCGGCCTTGCGCGCGACGTTCGACGGCGCGGCGGCCTCGCTGCGGCAGTGGCTCCTGCGTCCGTGGGATGCCCGGCGGGCGCTCGGCTGGCTCGGCGGGGCCGGCGTCGCGGCGACGGGGGCGATCCTCTGGTGGCGGCGCGGTCGCGCCTGGTGGGGGCGCCTCCGCGGTTCGCGGGCGCATGGCGGAGCCGATCCGGTGCGGGGCGAGGCGGGGCGGTGGCTGCGCCGGATGCGCGGGCTTCGCGAGGCAAAGGGCGATAATCAGGAAGTCGTGGCCGAACTGCTGCGCTTGCGGTACGGTCCGCGTCGCTCATGGGCGGAACCGCGGGCGGTGTTCCGCCGCGCCCGGCGCGCGGCGAGGGAATGGTCGCAACGCCGGAGAAGTGACCGGCTCTTCGGACGATGATCGAGGGATTGCCTCCCGCCGGCGGCGGGCGGCGCGGCGAATGGTCAGCGGGCCGCCACGCCTGACACCGCGGGGACGCGTTGCTGGCTCTTCTCGAACCAGGCTTTCAATACCGCCTGCGCCACTGGGGCGGAGTAAAGGCCGCCGGCAAAGCTCTCGCCTGGTGTGTCTCCCTCGATGGCGACTGCCATGGCAATTTTGGGATCCTCAACCGGCGCGAAGCAGACAAACCACGCGATGTTGATCTTCTTGCCGTCCCGCGTGGTCTGCGCCGTGCCGGTCTTGCCCGCAATGCGCAGGCCAGGAATGCGGTAGGTCGGGGTTTGAAAGATCTTCGCGGTTCCGTCGATCGTGGATCCTTCCATACCGCTGACGAGCGTTGCGTATTGTCCAGTCGTGAGCCCGATCGGCTCGGTGTGCTGAGTCGCCCGGTGCGGGTCGTGCAGCAGCGTGGGCCGGGTCGTCGTTTCACCGCGCGCCAGCGAGGCGACTAAGCAGGCCATTCGCAGTGGCGTGACGCCGATGAAACCCTGGCCGATCGCCATGTTCGCGGTGTCGCCGTCGAACCAGCCCTCGTGCTGCGTTGCCTTTTTCCACTCGGGATCGGGAATCAGCATGCGCCGGGTCTCGTGCGGCAGATCGATGCCCGTGGGCTGGTCAAGCTGGAACCGGCGAGCTTCGTCGGCGATGAGATTGGGGCCGATCCTGAGACCGTAGGTATAAAAGAAAATATCGCAGCTCTTCGCGATGGCCTCCCGCAGCGCGATGACTCCGTGACGGGCGTAGCCGCTTGCACTCTTGTCGCAAACGAAGATACGCCCGCCGATCCGCATGGTGCCCTCGCAGTCCGCGGTGGAATTGTCGGTAGTGAGCCGGCCGCTGCGCAGCCCGGCAATGGTGGTGATCAGCTTGAAGGTGGAGCCCGGCGGATAGACTCCGCTGATCGCCAGATTGGCCCAGGCCTCGCGATCATTGATGTCCTGGGCCGCGGCGGCGCTCAGCCGCGGGGAGAACGCATTCAGGTCATAATCCGGCTTGCTCGCGAGCACGAGCACCTCTCCGGTCCGCACATCCAGGACGGCGACCGCGCCCTTGAGGGTCTCAAACTGGTCGATGGCCTTTTCGGCGGCGATCTGCAGGTCGATGTCGAGGCTGGTGTCGAGCCGACCCCCTTGCTGGGGAGTTACCGGTTTGACGGCGGATCTCACGCGAAAGCCGGCCGGATCGACCCAGTACGTGGCGCCGCCGGTCTTGCCTTGCAACAGGGAGTCGTAGTGCAGCTCGAGTCCGTCGCGCCCCGCGGATCCCTTGAACGCATAGGTCTTGAGATCCTCGTCGGGCACGTCCTCCACATCGATTTCTTCGGTGGAGCCAACATAGCCGAGCACGTGCGCGGCTGCCGAGCCATAGGGATAATGGCGGGTGCTCGAGGTGTAGACCTGCAGCGGCGACTGGATCGGGAGCCGCTCGAGCAGGCGGGCAAATTCCTCGGGCTTCAGGTCGTCGAGCAGGATGTAGGGCAGCAGCAATTGCTGCTGGAAATGGCGGAGGAGGTCGCGGAGGGCGACCTGGTCGTTTCGTCCCAGCAGCCGGTTGATCTGGTCAAGGTAACGCTGGACGACCTGGGCGCGGGCGATCTGCTCGAGCTGGCCGGGTGACGGGCGGTCACTGCGCGTGATGTCCCCCGCCGCCTCGCTCTCGCGGTAGCGGCGGACGATCTGGATGTATTCGGTGCGGAATTCCCGGCGCAGCTGGTCGAGGTAGAGCGTGACGGCGAACCGCGATCGGTTGCCCACCAGCAGGTGGTTATCGCGGTCGTAGATGTTGCCACGGGGACCGGGCACGAGCACCCGGCGCTGGTTCTGAAGGCGCTCGCGCTCGCCGTAGTCGCCCGAGCGGAAAAGCTGCCGGTACGCCAGGCCGGCCGCCAGCACGAGCAGCATCGCGCCGATCAGCAGCTGGAAGAACAGGAGGCGCGGGCGCTGCGCTTTGTGGGTTTCGATGACGCTCACGATGAAGAACTCCTGGCCCAGTGAAACCCGGAGGAAACTTCAAGACCCGGATGACTCCGGGACGGTTGGCGGCAAGGCGGCATACATCCCTCGCAGTTCTAGAAGAAGCGGCGGCTCTCGTCGGCGAGATCGACGCGCCCGAGCTCGAGCGCGCGCTGCTGGAGGGCCAGGAACCAGGGGGCGACTGCAACGATGAAGAGTTGCGACCAGCCGAGGTCGGCGAAGAGCCGCAACCAGGCGGCGCCGGACGCGGGCGGGTCGCCGAGGGTCACGAAGGAGAGGCCGAGAAAGAGCCCCAGGTTGGCGAGCAGCGCGACGACCACGCCGAAGATCAATTCTTCGCGGGGAAAGCGCGTCCGGAGGTGGAAGAGGACGACGTGCATCAGTCCGAAGAGCACGAAGTGGGTGCCAAAGGGCACGGGCTCGAGGGCGTCGACGGCCAGGGCGGTCAGCAGCGTGGCCGCCAGACCGTTGCGCAGACTCAGCCGCAGGGCGGCGAAAGTCACCAGCAGTCCGCTGACAAAAAGGTAGGCGCCATACGGGGCGAGATAATGGTTGAGCTGCCCAACCAGGGACCAGAGCAGCAGCGTGGTGGCGAAAGGAATCAGCCAGCGGCGGTACATGAGTGAAAGGTCGAAGGTCGATCAGTGGGAGTCAAAGCACGAAGGCGGAGCGGGAGGAGCCGGGATTCAATCCGGGCTGAGCGGCACCAGCACGGTAACCTCGGTGAGCTCGGAGAGACGCGGGTCGAGGGAGACTTCGCCGCTTTGAAAGAGGCCGTCGGTGCTGGCCTCGAGCCGGGAGACATAGCCGATCGTCAGCCCGGCCGGAAACACGCCGCCGAGGCCGGAGGTGACCAGGCGCCGGGGAGCCGAGGAGTAGGTAACGAGGTCGGGGGGCACAAACTCCACGATGCCTCGGGCCGGGGCCAGCGGAGGGTTGAGTCCGCCCTGGTAGCTGACCGGGCGCGGGTCATCCTCGATGGTGGCGGCGAGGCGCACGCGCGGGCTCGTGACGAGATCGACGACGGCGGTGTAGGCATGAACTTCGCGCACGCGCCCGACGACGCCGCCGCTGTAAACAACCGGCGCGCCGATCGGGATGTCATAGTTGGCCCCCTTCCGGATGACGAGCTGCTGCCACCACCCCGACAGGTCGCGCCGGGCGACGCGCGCCGGCTCGAACCGGTAATCGGGGTTGGACGGCAGGCGCAAGAGCTGCTCGAGGCGGGCAATCTCGGCGCGCTGCGCCTCCATCTGCTGGGCCTGATACTCGTAGCCGGCGTAGACATGCCGGAGCTGCCGTCCCGCCTCGACAAGCTCATTGTTGGAATGGGCGCGGTCCGCCCAATATTCCTGCAGGTCGCGCACATAGGAGGTGGTCGCGTGAACGGGCGCCTGCAGCTCGAAAAAACCCACGCGCAGGAACACCTTCACGAAGACAGGGAGCAGGAGCCACCCGAGCACAACGATGCCGAGGGTGGCAAATGGCTTGGCCTGGTCGAAACGGTTGGAGGGCACGGGCGGCAGGAGACGTTAGGTCACGGCGCGTACGAATCGATCCGAATATTCGCTGGCCGCGAGGCCTTTTCCCCGGCCCTGGAAGGACCCTCCGGCGAGCCCGTCTCGCGGGGCGGGCGGGGGACGACGCGCGGGCTGGCGTGGCGGGCGGGGCCGCACGGGCAGGTCAATTCTTCGCCTCGCTGGTGAAGTGCGGAAGCAGAAAATTCAGGTCGCTCAGCACCACGCCGGTGCCGTTGGCCACGGCACTGAGCGGATCGTCAGCCACCGTGACCGGCAGGCCAGTCTTCTCGCTGAGCAAACGGTCGATGTTGCGGAGGAGCGAGCCGCCGCCGGCCATGACAAAGCCGCGGTCGACGAGATCGGCGGAAAGTTCGGGCGGGCAACGCTCGAGCGCGTTGCGCACGGCATCAACAATCGCGGCGATCGTGTCGCCGAGGGCTTCGCGGATCTCCTGCGAGGTGATGTGGATGGTCTTGGGCAGGCCAGCCACGGAGTCGCGGCCCTTGACCTCCATCGTCAGCTCCTCTTCGAGCGGGTAGGCGGAGCCGATCTTGATCTTGATCTCCTCCGCGGTGCGCTCGCCGATGAGCAGATTGTAGGCCCGCTTCATATAATTGATGATGGCGTTGTCGAGCTCGTCACCGGCCACGCGGATCGATTTGGAGAACACGACGCCGGCGAGGGAAATAATGGCGATCTCGGTGGTGCCGCCACCGATGTCGACGANNGCGCGCTTTTCGACTTCGGTGATGCCCGACGGAATCGCGATGATCACCCGCGGTGCGACGCGGAAGGAATTGCTGTGCACCTTGCGGATGAAGTAGCGGAGCATGGCCTCCGTGATATCGAAGTCCGCGATGACCCCGTCCTTCATCGGACGGATGGCCTGGATATTTCCGGGCGTGCGGCCCAGCATTCGCTTGGCCTCTTCGCCCACGGCCAGAACTTTGCGAGATGACGTGCTGATTGCGACTACGGAAGGCTCCCGCAGAACAATGCCCTTATCCTTCACGTACACCAGGGTGTTCGCCGTACCGAGATCGATCCCGATGTCGTTCGAAAAATAACCAAAGAAATTGCTGGCCATGTCTTTAGGGTGAAGCGGCGGGTGGGTCCGGCCCAAGAAATGCAATCGGTGGCGGAGGGAATTGTCAAAGGTATTTCAGTGAGACGCCGGAGCGTGCAACTCCAGCCCACCGGGCCGCCGCATCCGGAGGATGCGCTTAATCGTGCGGGGTTTCGAAGACTGGTCAGACCGAAGCGACTGGCTTCCGGACAATTCTACTCCTTTGCCCGACTGCTCCGGCGGCGCGGGGGCTCGCCCTTGTCCTTGTCCTCCGTGGTTTCCTTTTCTTCGCCGTCCTTCTCGTCCTCGTCTTCCGAGTCTTTCTTCTCACCCTCCTCGCCCGCTTCCTCTTCCTCATCCTCTTCTTCATCCTCATCCCACTTGAGCGACTGGTCGTTCTTGAGGCGTTCCTCCTCGGCTTCGTCGAGCGCGGGCAGGTCCTGATCATCCAGCTCGTCCTCCTTTCGCGCCGGCCGCTCGCCCTCCTCCTCGCTCTCCCAGCCGACGGGCACATAATCGAGGATGGCCGTGATCTCGGCGAACACATGCACGGCCTTGCCTTCCATGAAGTCGATGTTCCGGGCTTCGCGGAGTTCGTCCTCCACTTCGTCGACGGTCAGCTGCTGCTCAAAGTCAAACAGGTCATTGAGCATCTTCACGCGCAGCCGCGTGATGTGATCGAGAAAATCGGCATAGGGGCCGTTCTCCTCGTCGAGGAGGTCGGGGAGGGCGAACAGCTTGTCCTCGGATTCGAACAGCGAGTCCTTCACCCGGGCCAGGCGCACGCGTCCGCCCCCGAGGTCCTTCTCGATGCGGAAGGGGAAGAACGCCCGCTCCATCAGGTCCTGCTCAAAGGCGTAGTCGCGCAGCGGTTCGACCAGCTCGATGATGTGCTGCACCTGGCGCGGGTCGATGATGCTCAGGCCATCGACATCCCAGCGCACGGCGTCACTGACTTCCTCGACCCACCAGTTGTGGTCGTCGCCAAGGCGGACAATGCACCATTCGAGTTGGGGGGCGGATTTAGCCATGGGTGGTGGAAAAAGATGACGAATGGTTTTCGTGCACCAAAAAGCCGGCTTGACGATCGTGTCAACCCCTCAGCGCGAAAAAAATCGGTGATGATATCGGGAACGTCCCTCCCGCGGCTTGGCGGACGAAATCGGTGCGCAGGGTGGGCGGGGGGGCGCAAATAACAAGCACAAAATCCGGACCGGGCGCCAGGGCCGGGGCGGGCTTGAGTTTTTGCGGCCCGGGCTGCAATTTCGCGGTCATGGGGTTCCTCTACGAAGCGCTTATCCGGCCCGTCTTGTTCCGGCTCGATCCGGAGGTGGCCCACGAGCGGGCCGTGGAGGCGATGACGGTGCTGGGCGCCGTGGCGCCGGTGCGGCGCCTGCTCGAAGCCTGGACGCAGCAGCCAGCCGCGCGCGTGCGGCCGGTGGAGTGCCTCGGCCTGCGCTTCCCCAACGCCGTGGGGCTGGCGGCGGGGTTTGACAAGAACGGCGTGGCGTGGCGCGGCGCCGCGGCCCTCGGGTTCGGCCACGTCGAGATCGGGACGGTGACACTGCTGCGCCAGCCGGGCAACGACCGGCCGCGCGTTTTCCGCTTTCCCGCGCACGAGGCGGTGATCAACCGCATGGGATTCAACAACCACGGCGCCGAGGCGGTGGGCCGCCGCCTGGCCCGGCTGGCGCCGCCGGGCAGGCGCCGCATCCCGCTGGGCATCAATCTTGGCAAGTCGCGGGCGGCGCCGCTCGACAAGGCGGTGCAGGATTATCTCGGCAGCTTCGAGCTGCTGGCCGACCACGCCGACTATTTGGTCATCAATGTCAGCAGCCCGAACACGCCGGATTTGCGCAAGCTGCAGGAGGCGCACTGGCTGCGGGAACTCCTGCCCGCCATGGTCAACGCGAACCTCGCGCGGGTTGCGACCGGCCGGCCCCGGCGGCCGCTGCTGCTGAAAATCGCCCCGGACCTGACGTTCCGCGAGATCGACAGTGCGCTCGCCGCCATCACCGAGTTCGGGCTCGACGGCATCATCGCCACCAACACCACCCTGGCGCGGCCAGGGCCATTCGGCGCCGTGAACCAGGCGGGCGGGCTCAGCGGCCGGCCCTTGCAGGTTGCCGCCACGAAGATCATCAGCTACATCGCCCGGGCCACGAATGGAAAACTCCCGATCATCGGATCGGGCGGGATCATGGATTTTGCCTCCGCCGGCGAGAAGCTGGATGCCGGCGCCACGCTCGTGCAGGTCTACACCGGACTAATCTACCGCGGACCATTCTTCGCCCGGGACCTGGCGTGGGGTCTGGCCGCCCGGCAGGACCGGCCGTTCGGATTCTGATACCGGCGCCGGCCGCGCCTCAGATCTGCCAGTCGATCGCCTCTCCCACCAGGGACTCTCTCGAGCTCCGCGGACGGATCACGAGGCTTTCGCCCTGATTGTAGACAATGCTGTGCGGCGGGACGGACTGGCCGAGCAGCCAGACGTTGCCGGCAATCACGGAGTGGGCGCCGATGCGCGCGTCGCCGCCGAGGATCGTGGCATGAGCGTAAATCGTCACATGATCCTCGACGTCGGGATGTCGTTTGACGCCCTTGATGGGATTGCCGGCGGCATCGAGCTCGAATGATTTCGCGCCGAGCGTGACGCCCTGGTACATTTTCACGTGGGCGCCGATGCTGGCGGTCTCGCCGATGACGACGCCGGTGCAATGGTCGATGAAGAAATGCGTGCCGATCTGCGCGCCGGGATGGATGTCGGCGCCGGTGCGCTCGTGGGCGTATTCCGTGAGCATGCGGGTCAGCAGCGGCACGCCGAGCTGGTACATGACATGGGCGATGCGCTGGAGCGAGATAACCAGCACGCAGGGATAGGCGAGAATGATTTCCTCGATGCTGCGGGCCGCGGGATCGCCGTGATAGGCGGCGATCACGTCGGTCTGGATGATCTCGCGCACCTCCGGCAGGCGGCGGAGCGTTTCCTGGGCCAGCTCCCTGGCATGCGTCCCCGGATGGGGGTCCTTGGCAAAGCGCAGGCATTTCTCGATCTCCGTGGTCAGCCGGGCGGAGATTTCCCCGAGCCGCCGCTCGATCAGCGTGGCGACATTCCGGCGAGTGACGGGGCTCTGCTCGAAGAACCCCGGAAAGAGCACGTGCATGAGATCCGAGGCCAAGCGGTTGACCGACTCTTCGGAAGGCAGGTTGGTGCCGTCGAAATGGTTGATGCCTCCGTGGGTTTCGTAAGAGGCGAGGAGAGCCTGCTTGATGGGTTCGAGGGACATGGCCGTGCGCACGCCACCTTCCGTGAGGAACCCCGCCGGGTCAAACCGGATCACGGCGTCCAACCGGACGGTCGGCAAACTCCCGGTGTGCTCCGCCGTCCGCCGGGTGGAGCCCGATCCGTCACTCCAAGACCAGGTCGCCGGCCATCAACCTCGCGGGCGCCGGAGAGGGAACGCCGCGCACCTTGCATTCGATGAACTGCCGGACATCGCCCAGCGTGCGGAGCCGGCAGAGTTCCTCATTGTTGATGGAGATCCGGAGCACCTCTTCTGCGAGGATGACAATCTCCATCATGGTCAGCGAATCGATGCCCAGATCCTCGACCAAGCGCAGGTCATCATCAGGCTTCCTGAGCTTGGGCCGCAAGGCTGGCTCCACATACCGTTCGATGACACCAAGGATGATCGCGGGCAGATGCGCTGGATTGGCCGTCTTGCGAAACTGGCAGGCGGCTTCGTAGGTGGAAGCAGGACAGCGCTTCAGCACGTCACGCAGGGTGCGGTCATCTTCGGCGGCCATCGTGGTGGCCGGAGCCGGAAACCGGTGGTCGGCTTCCAGATCAGTGCAGGCGGTTGGTGCGATGTCGTGATTTCCCGAGTTGAGCGTCTTGTCCATGGAACAGAAGGATTCTTGCGGAAAATTCAGGATCCAGGCGGTTGCGCGGTCTCAGGGGCGATCGTGAGTGGTGATTGGCAGGCGAGCGGACATTTGGGTTGAGAGGAAGGACTGAGCCGGGAGGGATCAGGGGCGGCGCCTCCGCAGCCCGCTGCAAGATATGACAGTTTTGCGCGTGAAATCCGCTACTCCAACTGGAAATTCGTGTGCACCATGCGGCGGATAATCTGCCCAGTCAAAACGTGGCGGTCAGCGAGAGGGAGTAGGTGCGACCGCGCCAGTCGCCGTAAGGCTGCACCCCGGCGCCCGAGGGATCATTGGCGTATTTCGGGAAGTCGGCGCCGAAAACGTTATTGATGCGCAGTTGTCCGCGCAGGCCGAACCGGGAGCTTTTCCACGGCAACCATCGGGAAAGATCGCTTTGCAGATAGGCATCGAATTGCCAGCTTGGATTGATCTGGCGGCTGCCCTGGCTCGGCCATTCGAAGGCCGGCAGGATTCGCGAATGGAAATAATGCCCGTCGAGGCCGAAACCGTAATTGCGGGTCGACCAGCCGGCGCCGAAATTCATGCGGTGTTTCAGCAATCCCGACGCCGCGCCGTCCGGCTGGCGCAGTTCATCGACAACCGCGGAATCGGGCAGCACTTGAACTTCGTAGCGCTGGAAATAGACCCACCGACCGTAGAGATCCAACTGGCCGCCCAGGCACTCCGTCCACGTATAATCCAGGGAGGTATTCCAATTCTGGGAGTGACGCCAGGCGAGGTTGAAGTTCCCGGTGCGGACGGCAGTCACCAGCCCCACACTGTGCGCATCGCCTGCCGCCAGCGCCGCCCGGTCGACCCGGTCCGGCAGGGAGCCCTCCAGATTCATGACTGCCTGCGCATCAAGATAGGACAGCTCGCCGGACTTCCTCGTGTCCACAAAGTCCACTGAAACCCGGAACCGCTGACTTTGGCCGTGTTGGAAGACCACCCCCGCCGTTCGAGTGACAGCCGCCTCGGGGCGCAGGTTCGGATTGAGGGCGTCGCTGGCCGGGACATTGTACGTTTGGTTTCTCACCGGATCCAGAATCGAGACGTAACTAACCTCGCCCGCTCCTGTCGAGGCCGCCGGCGCCGACACCTTCCGGCTCATGTACGGCGTGGGAAAGCGATTCGAGGTTGCCACCGTGGCGCGCAAAGCCAGTCCATTGGCAAAGCCGATCTTCAACCCTCCGGTCGGAGCCACATTGGTTTCCTGGGAGGTGTCGGCCGCGATATAGCGTACCGCGAGGTCGGCCGCGATCTCGTGAACCCAGTGCGGCAGCCAGTGCGGCGGGAGCAGCGGCGCCTGCAGTTCACCGAAGACACTGATCCGCTCCAGCGCGCGGCCAGTCCAAAGCGTAGGCGTGTCCACTAGCGACCCGTCGCCGTAGCGCTGTTCGTCGGTGTACGACTTCAGACGGTTCAGCCGGTAGTCGCCGCCGACCGTCACAGCGCCATTGCCGGTCGGCAGAGCGAGCGATTGATTCGTGATCCGCAGAGCGGCGTCCAGGGTGTCATAATCGCCGAGGGTGACGAAGCGATTCTTGCCGCCGTAATATTTCAGCACCTCGTCATAGAACTGGGGCGGCGGGCCGTGGACCTGCGTGTCGCGCAGCGGATTGTAGAGGCCCGCGTCGACCAATTGCTGCCAGCGGTCCGGGTCCGCGCCGGCGATGCCCCGGTATTTCGTGGTATTGTGACCATACTGGCCGTCAAGCGACACGCGCCAGTCCGCCGGCAGCTTAAACAGCAGGCCGGCCACCACGGAGGAGAAATCCAGACGGGCCTCGCTGAAATCCTGGCCCAGGAGCGGCGCGGCTTCGTTCAAGGATACGATAAGATCCTGATGGAATGGATTGAGCGGGGAATTCGCCCGAAACGTGAGGTCGCCAGCGAACACATTGTAGCCGCGATTGACCACGGTGTGTGCGTAGATGCCGTCGAGGCCCAGCTGCAGCCACGGGAACAGATCGTAGGTCGCGGAGGCGAAATAGTTGGCGGTCTGCTGCCGGCGGCCGTAAGCGTAATCCAGGCTGTCGGGGGAGGTGGCCAGGCCGCCAGGAGATTTGAACAGCCCTAGGCTAGGCACGCCCTGCCGGCCGGCAAAGGCCGCGAGTCCTCCCGTGCCGTCCGCGCCCGGCGCCACCGAAGTCACCGCGGCTGAGCCCGGCCCGAAAAGCGGCGAAAGGTCGGCGCTGCGGATATTGGGCGTCGCGCGGTGGAGGAAGTCGGACGGCCCGGCGCGCGCCGCGAGATTGGATTGAATGTAACCAAGCTCCGACTCCGTGGGCGGCAACGCCCGGGTGAAGGTGGCGTTGAACCGCACCCGCAGCGTCCCGTCGAGCAAGGTCTGGCCGTGCAGCAAGGACAGGGACGATTGCGGCGCGTCGAAACCGCGCAGCGCATTGGTGTAAGTGGCGGTCACTTCGGTCGCGTTCGCATCCACGTCCGGCCGCAACACGATATTGATCGCTCCGCCGACCGCATTGCCACTGTAAAGGGCCGACGCGGAGACGGGCAGCACTTCGACCCGCTCAACCAGGCTGAGCGGGATGAAATTCACGTCCGGAGGCTGCGAACTCGTGCTGTTGTACACATTGGTCAGCATCTCTGGCAGGCGCCGGCCGTTGACGAGCACGACGGTCTGGTCGGCATTATAGCCCCGCAGATTCAGGTTCGAACTGCCGGTAACAAAACTATTCTGGCTGCCGTCCTGTTCCGGGGGGCGCTTGGTCGCGTCGCTGTCCAGCAGCTCGCGCTGCAGAAATTCATTCAGATTCACCACCCCGCTGCGCGCGATCTGGGCGCGGCTGTAGATCGTGTAGGGCAGCGGATCGTCATTCGTGCGCGGCAGGTCGAGGTTGCCGCCGGCGATCCGGGGTGCGAGGGCGTCCCAACTCGGGTCGATCGGCCAGGCCGACTCCGCCTTGACGACATAGGGATCGAGCCGGACAAGGTCATCGGCGGTTTGCAGGGCCTGCGGATTGACGGTGAGCACCTGATTCGCCTCCACCTTCAGGCCGGACAACAGCAATGGTTTGAACCCCGGACCGGAAGCCACCAGCCGATAGGTGCCGGGTGGCACGGAAGCGAAATTGAATTCACCGCGCTCGTCGGTTGCGGTCGACAGGCGCATACCGGGAATGGTGACGCGCAGGCCGCGCGCCGGGGCCCCATCGGCAGCGACCAGCTTCCCGGTGATCGCACCGACCGATCGTTTGACGCGCGTGACGACAAACTTCCCCTTGCGATTCTGGCGGGCGGCGAAACCGGTGCCTTGGAGCAGGCGGCTGAGCGCCTCCTCGGGCTCGTGGGCGCCGGTAACGGCGGCGGACTGCGTCAGCCGCAGCTCATCCGAGGAAAACAGGACCTCGATCCTGGCCTGCTTGGAAAAGGCCAGCAAGGCGTCGGCAGCGGGCTGGCTGGGAAGGTTGAACTCCACCGGTTCGGCCAGGACGAGCCCGGAAAGCACGGTACCCAGACACAACCAGCGGAGCAGGCGCGGGAGAAGCAAGGCGGGACGCACAGCGGGATGAACGGAAGGGTTGCACAACAATAATGGGAAGGCCGCACAATCTCGTCGGCGGAATGCGTTCTTCATGCCTGGAGATCGCCAGGGACACTAATGTTCGGTGCGCAGACTCACCTGGACCGTGCCATCCAGGTTGCGTGTCACGTGGACCGGCAGCACCTCTTCGAGCGCGGCAAGAAATCCGTCGAGATCGTCCAGGCTGTAGCGCCCGCCCACACGTCTTTCTGCGGCGGCGGACGTGGCGGTGATGCCGCGTCCATGATAGCGGGCGAAGCGGGCGAGGGCCGTGCGGAGTGGAACGTCGGTGAAAACGATCTGCCCCTGCCGCCAGGCGAGGGCATCGTCAAGGGCGCTGGCGGACAGCGCGCGGACATCGACGCCGCCGGGGCCGGCAGACAACTGGTCGCCGGCGCCCAGCAATACCGTGGCACCAGGCCGGCCGGCCGGGTCAGCGGGCCGCACCTGGACGGAGCCCTCGACGACTGTCACTTCGAGCGGGGCGGCGGCTTCGGCGCGCACGTCGAATTGCGTTCCCGTGACGCGCACGGAACCGGCGGGCGTTTCGACGATGAACGGACGGGCGGGCTCCTTGTGCACGGCAAAGAACGCTTCACCGGAGGCGAGGCGCACGTGGCGTCCGTTCCGGTCGATTTGGATCTGGAGGCTGGTCTGGGCGTTGAGTTCGACCCGCGTCCCGTCGGCAAGGGTGAGTGTCTGGCGCACGGCCATGGGTGACGCCAGGTTCTCGGACTGGGTTCTGGGGCGGGCGACCCACACCATCACGGCGACTGCGGCCAGACCAACGCCGAACCCCCATTTGAGCCAGGCCCAGCTGCGTGCGGGAGTGGAGTTAACCGGCAATTCCACCGCGCCAGCCTCGACCAACGCCGGCAGCTGCTGTTCAAGATCGGCGGAGAACTGGCAGTAATGCGAGAGCAGCTCGCGGTGGGCCGGGGTTTCGGCCAGCCACGCCCCGAGGGCATTCTGATCGCCGGCGGAAAGTACGGAGCCGTCGAGCCGCGCGGCCCAAAGAGACGCCTGCTCTTCGGCGGCGGGATCGAGGCACTTGGAAAAACTATTCATGGGCGGGCCTCCTGTTCTGCCAGCGGGGCAACACTGACGGCGGGATGATCGAGTTCGGTGGCAAGCATCGAGCGCAGCAGCCGCAGGGCGCGGGCGTGTTGTTTCTCGACGGTGCTGATGGCGATGCCGAGTCGGTCGGCGATTTCCTGGTGGGACAGCAGCTCGACTTTTCGCAAGAGCAGCACGTTGCGGCAGCCGGCGGGCAACTGTCCGATGGCTTGTTGGAGTTGTTGCAGTTCCTGGCGCGCCATTACCTGCTGGACCACGCCCGGTGCCGGCGAGGCCGCAGTTTCGGGTTCGAATGCCTGGCGCGTGAAGGGCGCGATGCTACGGCGCTTGAGTCGGTTGATGGCCAGCCGGCGGGCGGTGGTGTATAGCAAAGCCTCGGGTTTCCGCGCCGGCGGTTTTCCATCGGCCGGAAATACGCGCAGGTAAGCGTCGTGGGCCACGTCCTGCGCCTCGGTCGGGTCGCCTAGGAAGCGCGCGAGGTAACGCCGCAACGGAGCAATGGTCGCGCGGTAAAGCGAGGCAAAATCCCGGGGATTGGAGTGCTCCTCAGACATGGCGGTGAACGGAATGGGTCCACCGCAACTGGGAGGCTGGGTGGGGTCCCCCAACGGGGATCATTGGGAAAGCTGAGAATGGTGTCACGCTACTACCAATGACAACCTAAAGGGCCCAACCCGCTAGTGCACTCGCAAAAAGTTTCTTGGTCATCGGCTGTCGGCAAACCGGAAGGCAAAGAGGGCCGGGCGGATGAGTCGAATGCAGGATGGACGTCAGCTGCGGAAATCATTGCCAGGCAGTATGAAAACCTAGGGGCTGGAGATTTGATGGTGCGGTCTTGCAGGGCTTGGACAGAGTGCGGCCCAATCCGGAAACCGGGATTCTCACTGTAGCCAGCGGCCCGGCAGGCGCGTGTCAGGGGGAATGGGAAACACCGGCGGGTGGCCTGTCAGCCGTCCTGTCCGCCATAGCTTCAGCGACGGCGGAAGGCTTGGCGAAGGCTGGTGCTCAGGGCGGGAGTCGAACCCTGTTTACCCCAACAACAGAAAAGCTTCGTTGAACGTGCTTTGAGTTGTTTAGCAATGAGTTAGAACAAAAAAATAATGCAACGAGCTTGAACGAAAACAAGCCAAAAATAGGCTTCCTGGCAAATCCGTGGCAAATAATTCACGGCTGCAACCAGTGACGCCACCAGCATCCACTTCTTGGAGCAGATCTCACAGAAACGGGGTCCACTTGGACGGGCACGACGTAACTGTCGAAGTAATTGCAGTTGGTCAGAGTTTATTGAGCTCGGCTTCGACTGCGGCGATCCACTCCAGTTGTTGTCGGTGCCACTCTGGATCGACTTCGGCGGTGAGGATCTCCAGTGCCGCGCGCTTGGTGGCGACGGCCTCGCGAAGAAGTCCGGCCCGTTCCGATCCGTTGGCTTTGGCGGCTTGGTCGCGAAGGGCATTGGCGAGATTGTTTTGAGTCTCGGCCCAATCCTGAGGCAGTGCTTGGCGGGTGTAGACTTCAAGCGCGGCGCGATAGGCGGCGACGGCCTCAGCGAGGAGCCGGGCGCTTTCGGTTCCGGCGGAAGCAGCGGCTTGGTCGTGGAGGGCAATGGCGAGATTGTTTTGAGTCTCGGCCCAATCCTGAGGCAGCGCTTCGCGGGTGCGAACTTCAAGCGCGTCGCGATAGGCGGCGACGGCCTCGCGAAGAAGACCGGCACGTTCGGATCCGTTGGCTTTGGGGGCTTGGTCGTGGAGGGCAGCTCCAAGGTTGTTCTGAGTCCAGGCCCAATCCCGGGGCAGCGCCTGGCGGGTATAGACCTCAAGGGCGGCGCGGTACGCGGCGACGGCCTCGGCGAGGAGCCGAGCGCTTTCGGTTCCGGCGGAAGCGTCGGCTTGGTCGTGGAGGGCAGCTCCGAGGTTGGTCTGAGTCCAGGCCCAATCCCGGGGCAGCGCTTCGCGGGTGTAGACCTCAAGGGCGGCGCGGTACGCGGCGACGGCCTCGGCGAGGAGCCGGGCGCTTTCGGTTCCCTCGGAAGCGGTGGCTTGGTAGTGGAGGGCAGCTCCGAGGTTGTTCTGAGTCCAGGCCCAATCCCGGGGCAGCGTTTGGCGAGTGTAGACTTCGAGCGCGGCGCGGTAGGCGGCGACGGCCTTCGCGCGGTGTTCGGTGATGGCAGACCCAGTAACGACCGCTGCCCAATCATTTAGGGCCATGCCGAGGCGAACCTGTAGTTCGGCCCATTTTCGGGGCACCTTGGCGCGCAGGGCAGCGTCGAGGGCGTCTTCGAAAGCGGTGACCGCTTCGCCGAACTTCTGTTCGGCATAGAGCGACTGTCCTTGGAGGCTGTACGCCTCCCGGGCTTGAGTGCGCGCCTCATCTGCGCGGGCGGCCACCTGGGCGACAAGTTTGTCGGCCGCGAGGTATTGGTCGCGCGCGGCGTTGCCCGCCTGGCCGGCGCTTTCGGCGGCGGCGGCAAAATTCTTCTGCGCGAATTCTGCGAGCGCCCGGTCGTAGAAATCGGCCTTGGGGTCGGCCCGGATCGCTGCCACGAAGAGATCGATGCCGCTGCGCAGCGTGGCCTCGGGAATCTTTTCCTTGGTGGCGACGTTGGCGACGGCGCGGTTGAAAATCTCATCGTCCGTAAGTTTGAGTTGCCGGAGCTCGGATTGTTGTTCGGTGAACGCGTCGGCTACGGATTTGATGTAGCGGCGCTGTTTCTCAAATTCGGTCTCAAGCTTCGTGACTTTGAGATCCGTTTGGTTCGCGCGTTGGTTCAACCACCAGATGCCGCCGCCCAGGAGGGTGAGCGCAACGAGCCCAATCGCAAGGCCACGGCCGAGCCACGACCGGGTCCTGTTCAGTTCGCCGCTGAGGGTCTCAACCCGCGTTTGCAGGGCGTGGACGCGGAGGGCAAGTTCATCGCGGGAGCCGACCGGCGTGTAGATGTGATCGCTCTTCTGCAGGCGGGCCCGGTGCTGCTGCTGGAGGGCCTGGCGTTCCGCGTCCTCGGGTGGATGCTCATCGTAGGGGAAGCCGGTGCCGCAAATAAAAACGTAGACGGGTTTGCCGAGCTCCGTGGCGAGTTCATATTCGAGCTGGGTGTAGCTGCGCCGGGGTTCGCCGGGATCGCGCGCACTCGGTTCCGCGCCGTAAACCTCGCCAGCGACATGGACGACTGCGTCGCAGGCGGTGATCTTCACGCGGAGCATCTCACGCACCGTGCGCGCATCGGGCGGAAAGTTGGCCTGCTCGACAGGCATACAGCCCAGTGTGAGCAGCGCCTCCTTGATCAACTGCCGGCAGGTGTGCAGGTCCTGGCTCGTGGCGCTGACAAAGATCTCCGGGCGGTGGGGTGGCATAGCTAGGCTCGGCGGATTGAACTGCTACGACGTACCTGGCACCGCGGTAGTTGCTGGTTCACTGAAGGCAAACTGGATTCGGGCCGCAGGGGGGAAAACGGATCCGAAGGGAATCGGGTCTAAGGGGAAGCGGAAGCACGGCGGCGGAAAGGCGGCGGTCTCAACCGGGATGGGGAGGGTGAAGGTTGGCGGTGCTGGCCGGGCGCGTCAATCTCGCGGCCGAGGTCAAACCTCAACAAACTGGATCGTCGTGGCTGGGCAATTCTGGTGGTGACCCGCGCGGAGGCTTTTTACCGTCCGGCGGATAATTCAGCAGGGGTCATGTCTGGGCGGGTGTCTATCGCAGTTTTGTAGATAGCCCGGCACGAGAGTTCGCGCCTGACGGATTGGACTTACATGGGCACAACGAAACTGCCGTTGGCGGAACGCATCGAGACTATGGCAATGGTGGAGACGGTCGGATCAGTCGCCCCATGCGGTTCTCCCCGAATTTCCGGCCAAAACGGGGAACTTCAGTCCAAGGCGATCGCTGACAAATAACCAAGTGCAATTCTGATCGTCGCAGAAATCGCTGAATCAGGGCCGTTTGTCCAGCGGTGGGCGATTCTGGCCAGAACCGGCCAAAGTCGAACTTGGTGCTCGGGGCGGGAGTCGAACCCGCACGCCTTACGGCACACGCCCCTCAAACGTGTGTGTCTACCAGTTCCACCACCCGAGCAACGCGAGCGCTGAGAGGACGGATAAGTAGGACCAACGCCACGAATGTAAAGCCCTGAATTGATCAGCGGTGGGATGCCGGGAAATCGCTTGCCACGCCCGGGGCGGCGGCGAAACTCACCCGCTTGCCGCTCCAGGCGCTTACGGCCTGCGGGCGGCCCTTGATATCGCTGAATCGCCTTTCGCGGGCCCGCGCCCGCTGTGCCGACTTACCCATGGACGAAACGCCTGAAAAAGAGACGCCCGCCGAGGGCCTCAACAAGATCGACCTCAGCCAGCTGCAAGACTTTCGCTTCGGAACCCAATGGACCGAGATCAAATCGGTTCCCGGCGGACCACGGCGGGAGGGAGAGCGCGAACGCGGCCCACGCCGCGATGGCGGCGGTCGGGGCGAGGGCCGGCCGCGCGGCGCCGATGGTGGCGAGCCGCGGCGAGACCGGCGGGTTTTTCGTCGGCCGGGCGGGGAGGGCGGCGGTCTGGCGGCACCGGAGCAGGCGGAGGGGCGCCCGGGCGGCGAATCGGCAGGCCCCGGCCGGCCGGCCGGCGAACCGTTTCAGGGGGAAGGTCAGCGCCGGGGACGTCCGCCGGAGCGCGAAGGCGGCAGCGAACGCCGTTGGTCCGGCCCGCGTCCGCAACAGGATTACCGGCCTTACCTGAGTCCATATTTCAACGTCGCGTTCTATCCCGAGGATGCCGGCTTCTCGGCGCTGGTGAAGGCCATGCGCACCTCGTGCCGGACGTTTGAGCTGTTCGAAATCGCGCGGCTGATTCTCGGCAAGAACGATCGTTTTGTCGTGGTGGTCACCCGGCGGGCCCCGGAAACGGCGCCCACCGCGGAGGCGCCCGCCGCCCCGCCGCCATCCCGGTCCACCACGCCGATCTATCTGGCCGTCGCCGATGGCCTGCCGTTTGACAGCGAGGAGGCGGCGTTTGCCCATGCCATGGGGCGCCACCTGGACAAGTACTTTGAGCAGGCCGTGGTCGACGTGGAGCCGCCGAAGGGCAACTTCCCCTTCGTCAACCGCTGCACGCTTTCCGGCGAACTGCTCGGCCCGCCCAATTATCATCGCTACCAGCAGATCGTGCAGCACCACCACGCGACGCGTTTCTCGCGAATGCCCTTTGAGATGTTTCGCGAGCGCATCGAGACCGTGCGCGATCCCGAAGTAGTCAACCAGTGGCTGGAAAAGATGAAAAAGGCCACGCGCTACACCTGGAAACTCGGCACCGAAGGCGAGCCACCGGTGGTGTTCGAAAGTCCGGATGAGGCGCGGGCCTTCCTGCTGTCGGCGGCCCGGGACCGGGCGGTGAAGCCGGTGGAGTCGGCGCGATTCCAGGCGAAACTGCTTGAGTCGCTGCCGCCTGGCGAGATTCGTCGCGCCATCGACGGACAGCTGGAACGGCAGCGCCGCTTCCCGCTCGACACCGCCAACGCGTTGCGCGGGCGGCTGCGCCGCGAGGGCTTCACGATCTTCAAGAAAGGCTCGAAGGGCATCTCCTACGTCTGCGCGGTCAAGCGCAAGTTCCGCGTGCCCGGCCAGAGTTTCGCCGAAAGCATCGGCACGCTCATTGGATTCATTGAGGCCAATCCGATGATTACGGTGCGGGAGCTGTCGCATAAACTGCTCGGACTCACCCTGCCGGCCGGGGCGTCCACTCCGCCGATGCCCGTGCCCACCGCGCCGGCCGGAGACGCTCCTCCATCTCCGGAGACGGTGCCGGCTGCCGTGCCGACGGAATCCCCCCTGACCCCCGAGGAACAGGAAAAGATCAAGCGCGTGACGATGGACCTCCGCTGGCTCGTGCAGGAGGGATATGTGACCGAATTCGCCGATGGGCGGCTGTTCACGCCGCCGCCGATGGCCGAGGCCCGAATCAAGGCCGCCGAGTCGGCGGAAGGGGAGGAGCATGATCCCGAGAATTTTCCAGAGGTGCCGGCGCCAATCCCGGCTCCGTCCGAACCGGTTGCACCGCCGCCGGCCGCTGAAGCGGCTCCGGCCACGCCCCTGGCCGAGGCCGCGATCCCGAGCGCAGAACCGGCCGAGACTCCCGAAGCATCGCCGCTGACGGAAGCTCCGGCCCCCGCGCCGATTGATCCGGCGCCGGCTGACCCCGCGCCCGCTGCCGAGCCCCCGCCCGACTCGCCGGCCGCCGGCGAAGGCGAATCGCCCAAGCCGGCCTGATCTTCCCGGATCGAGCGGCCTGGCACTGCGTCGGCCAGGGCGGCGATCCTGCACACGTTTCTCCACGGCAGCCCACCCCAATGTCTGCTTCCGGCCAGCCCGCGCTCAGCTTCCTCATCCCGCTTTTTAACAGCGCCGACACCATTGCCCCGCTGGTCCGGGAAATCGCGGCGCTCCGCATCGAGGGCGGTCACGAGATCGTGCTGGTCAATGACGGCAGCGCCGATCGCACGGCGGGCGTGTGCCGCGAATTGCTGCGCGCCGGCGGAGTGCCGATCACCCTTATCAGCCATTCGCGAAACTTCGGGGAGCACAATGCCGTGCTGACCGGTTACCGCCACGCGCGCGGTGCCTACGTGGTCAACCTGGACGACGACGGGCAGAATCCGCCCGCGGAGGCGGTGCGTTTATGGGAGCATGCGCGCGGCCACGACCTGGACGTGGTTTTCGGCCATTACGCGCGAAAAGAGCATTCGGCGTGGCGCAATCTCGGCAGCTGGCTGACCAACCGCCTGGCCGACTGGATGCTCGACAAACCGCGGGGGTTCTATCTTTCGAGCTTTCGGTGCGTGCGTGCGCTGGTCGCGAGGGCGGTCGCCGAGCACAGCGGGCCGTATCCGTACATTGACGGGCTCATCCTGCAGGTCACGCAGAGCATCGGCTCACTGGAGGTCCGCCATGAGGCCAGGCAAGGCGGGCAGAGCGGCTACACGCTGCGCCGGCTGGTGCGCCTGTGGTTGAGCACCTTCGTCAATTTCTCGGTGATGCCGCTCCGGTTGGCGACATTCCTCGGCGGGATGATCGGCGCGGCCGGCCTGCTGGCGGTCATCGTGGTGGTTTACTGGCACGCAGCCGAGGGCACCCCATGGGGCTGGGGCTCGCTGATGGCGGCGATGCTAGTTTTCTCGGGAACCCAGCTGATGATCCTCGGATTGGTGGGCGAATATGTCGGCCGCATGTTTCTGACCGTGAACCGCCGGCCCCAGTCGGTCGTGCGTGAGGTGGAGCGCAGTGAGCCGGTGGGCTAGCGGCGATCCGAAGAGTCTGGAATGAATCGGAGGGGCGCAGCCTTGCTGCGTCCATCGCGGAGAGCGCGACATTCTACCATTGTCATTGCGAGGAGCGAAGCGACGAAGCAATCCATTCAGCTGGATCGCGACGAGTGCATCCTGCCTCGGCGGCCACGCCCTCGTTCCTCGGGCTCGCGATGACAGAAGAGAATGTGAAATAGGCTTCTACGCGCCGGCCGGGGTCACCAGCCGGTGAACTCGCCGATCGCGGCGGCGACAAAGGCGTGCTGCTCGTCGGTGAGCTCGGGATAGATGGGCAGACTGAGGCACTCGCGCGCGGCACGTTCAGCCACCGGGAAATTCCCCGGCTTGTAGCCGAGATCCGCGAAGCATTTCTGCAGGTGGAGCGGGACCGGATAATGGAGCGCGGTGCCGATGCCCCGGCCCGAGAGGTATTCGCGCAACCGGTCGCGGGCCGCGTGGCGCACGACATAGAGATGATAGACGCTCTCGGCGTCAGGCGTTTCACGCGGCAGGCGGAGGGGGGTGCCTGCGAGCAATTCGTGGTAGCGTAGGGCGAGACGGCGGCGCGCGGCGTTCCAGGCGGGCAGATGACGGAGCTTCACTCCCAGGACCGCGCCCTGGATGCCTTCCATGCGGTAATTGTAGCCAACTTCGTCGTGATAATAGCGCACGTTCGAGCCATGTTCGCGCAGGGAGCGGGCGCGGGCAGCGTAGTCAGCCCGGTTGGTCACCAGGGCGCCGCCTTCACCGCAGGCGCCCAGGTTCTTCCCGGGATAAAAACTATAGGCTGCCAACTCGCCAAAGGTGCCGACCGGGCGGCCGCGATAGCGGGCGCCGTGCGCCTGGGCGGCATCTTCGACCAGCGGCAGACTGTGCCGGCGGCAGATGGCGAGGAGCGGATCGATCGCGAACGGGTGACCGTAAAGATGCACGGGCATGACAACCTTTGTCCGGGGGGTGATGGCGCGCTCGACCAGACCGGGATCGAGGTTCATCGACTGCTCGTCGATGTCGACATAGACCGGCCGCGCCCCGACGTAGGCGATGGCCCAGCTTGTGGCGACGAAGGTGTAGGGCGTGGTGATGACCTCGTCGCCGGGGCCGACGTTGAGCAGCCGCATGGCGACATGCAGGGCGGAAGTGCCACTGTTGTAGCCGATGCAATGCGCCGCCCCGGTGAAAGCGGCGAAGGCGCGCTCGAATTCCGCCACGTCAGGCCCCAGGCAGAACGAGCAGGCGTCGAGCGTGCGCGCAATCGCCGCGTCGAGTTCGGGGCGCAGCGCACGGATCTGCGCCGGGAGGTCGAAGTACGGGACTTTCATGAGGAAGATCGGTGAACTCGCCGGCAGGGAAAGCAGCGCTGACCGCGGCGATGGACGGAGCCCCGGCTTAACAGAGCGGCGGGGCGCCTCAAGGATTTTCCCAACCGGGCCACTCCGCCCGCCGCCCATTTTCGGAGTGGCGTTCGGCTGGCGGCCAATCCACATTTGGCCCGCATGGCAGGGTCGCTCGGGCAAACGTTCGCTGGCAGGCGCGTGCTCATCACCGGGGGCGCGGGCTTCATCGGTTCACACCTGGCGCGGCGGCTGGTCCGGCTCGGTGCGAAAGTGACGCTGGTCGACAGCCTGATCCCCGAGTACGGTGGCAATCTGCATAATTTGGCCGGGCTCGGGACAGCCGTGCATCTGAACATCTCCGACGTGCGCGACGCGCACAGCCTCCCGCACTTCGTCAAGGGCCAGGACTTCCTCTTCAACCTCGCCGGCCAGACGAGTCACATGGACTCGATGACTGATCCGCAGACGGACCTGGAAATCAACGCCCGGGCGCAACTCTCGATCCTGGAGGCCTGCCGCCTGCATAATCCCGAAGTCCGCATCGTCTTTGCCAGCACCCGCCAGATTTATGGACGGCCCGACTACCTGCCCGTCGACGAGAAACATCCCCTGCGGCCCGTCGATGTGAACGGAATCAACAAGCTGGCCGGCGAATCCTATCATCTCCTCTATCACGAAGTGCATGGCATTCGCAGCTGCGTGCTGCGGCTGACCAACACCATCGGGCCGGGCATGCGGGTGAAGGACGCCCGGCAGACGTTCCTCGGAGTCTGGCTCCGCTGCCTGCTGGAGCAACGGCCGTTTGAAGTCTGGGGCGGCGGGCAGATCCGCGATTTCACCTATGTCGGGGATGCCGTGGAGGCGTTTTTGCTCGCGGCTGCGTCGCCGGCGGCGTTTGGGCGGGTCTTCAATCTCGGCGGCTGCGAACGCGTCAGCCTGCGGCAGCTCGCCGACCTGCTGATCGAGGTTCATGGTGGCGGCCGGTGCGTGACCCGCACCTATCCACCGGACCGCCGCAAGATCGACATCGGCGATTTCTATTCCGACTGCGGCCTGATCGAGCGCACGCTCGGCTGGCATCCGCGCACCCGGCTGCGCACGGCGCTGACGCGGACGCTGGCCTTTTACCGCCGCAACCTGCGGTACTACCTATGACGGCTCCCCGCGGGCTGCAGACCGCCGACCCCGGCGCATCCTATCGCGCGGCGGCCGGCGAGATTCAGGAAGCTATCCGGCGCGTGCTGGAAAGCGGGCACTACATTCTCGGACCGGAGGTCGAGGCGTTCGAGCGGGAGTTTTCCGCCTACCTCGGCGTGACCCACGCGGTCACTGTCGCCAGTGGCACGGACGCCGTGGAACTGGCGCTGCGAGCGGCGGGCGTCAAACCCGGCGATCGGGTGCTGACGGTGGCCAATACCGCGACAGCCACGGTCGCCGCGATCGAGTTGAGCGGCGCGCGGGCGGAGTTCGTCGACATCGAGCCGCGGACGATGACGATGGACCCGGAGGCGTTGGCGCAACAGATGGCTGCGCGACGCGAGCCAGCGCCGAAGGCCGTGGTGCCGGTGCACCTTTACGGGCATCCGGCCGACCTGCCCGTCATTGGCGAGATCGCCCGCCGGCACGGCCTCGCAATGATCGAAGATTGTGCCCAAGCCCACGGCGCGACGATTCATGGCCGGCGGGTGGGAACCTGGGGCGCGGCCGGAGCCTTCAGCTTTTATCCAACGAAAAACCTCGGAGCCATCGGCGACGGTGGCGCGGTCACCACCGGTGATGCACTGGTCGCGGAGCGCATTCGTCTGCTGCGTCAGTACGGCTGGCGGGAGCGGTACGTCGCCGAAGTGCCAGGTCAGAATAGCCGTCTGGATGAACTGCAGGCGGCCATTCTTCGCGTCAAACTCACCCGGCTGGAGGCGGACAACCAGAAGCGGCGTGAGCTGGCCGCGCAATACCTGCGACTGTTGGCCGGCGCCGGGCTGAAGCTGCCGGAAACTGCGGCCGGTTGCGAGCCGGTATGGCATCAGTTTGTGGTGCGCACTCCGGCGCGTGAATCATTGAAGACCCATCTGGCTGCGGCTGGCGTCCAAACCTCTGTGCTCTATCCCGTGCCCCTGCATCGCCAGCCGGCCTATCGCGACGACCGCGTTCACCTGCCTGTTACCGAGCAGGCCAGTCGCGAACTTCTTTGCCTGCCGATGCACCCGGGCCTCACCGCCGAAGACGTCGATACCATCTGCCGGCAGATCATGGGCTGGAGCGCCCGGAAGGTTTGAGCAGTGGCTGCGAGCCGTTTGGCTCGATTCCGCGGGGGATCAATTCTCTCCAACCCTTCCGCACAGTCTCTACCAAAGCGCGAACGACTCCAGACGCCGCTGATAACGGCGGCCGATCGCTTCCGGGGAAAACCTCTGGCGGATGTCAGCGGCGGCCTGCACACCCAGCCGTTCGCGGAGGGCGGAATCCTCCACCAGCCGCTGCATCCAATCGGCGGCATGATCGATGTCGGGATCGGCCCACGTCTGGCCCTGCAAATACGGGCCATGACTGCGGTCGAGGGTCACCAGGCGACAGTTGACCGGGCAGCCATTCGCCGCGTTCACGAACTCGGCCGTGGCCGACCAATCGGTCGCGACAACCGGTTTGCCGAGGAACATGGCCTCGGCCACGCTCAGGCCGAAACCTTCGGCGCGATGCAGTGAGACAAAACAGTCGCAGGCGTGCTGCAGCTCGTAGACCGCCGTGCGGGGCAGTGTTTCGCAAATCAGATGGGTGTTGGACAGTCCCGCCAGTTCTGCCTGCAGTTCGGCGAAGGCGGCGGAGTTTCGGTCCGCATTGTGGGTCTTGATGACCAGTCCGACCGGGCCGCCGGTCGGAAAGGCCTTCCGGTATGCCGCGATCGCCGCGCGCGGGTTCTTCCGTTCCTGGGTGGAATTGAGATCGTAAACAAAGAGAAACAGAAAGGTGTGGTCCGGCAGGCCGAATTTCGGGCGGCAGTCGCCCTGGGGAACCCGGAAGCTGATAGCGTGCGGCATGGTCAGCACCGGCTTCGGCAGCTTGGCCGCGATGGCGGCGCGCGCGAATTCAGAGGGGCACCAAATCTCGTCGAAGTAGCTGTGCTTGCTCACCCAACCGTCGGGGAACTCCGGAAGCTCCCAGGCCCAGTAGGCGATGTTGTAATGATTGGCGCGAAACGCCGGCCCGTGATGGTGATCGATATCCTGCGCCACCGGTGGATCGAGGTGGAAGATATTGACCGGATACGGATTCGCCGCCTGTAAGCGCGCGGCGTAGGTCGTGTCGGCATTGGCGTTGAGACAGTTGAGCTTCAGCTCGATGAGCGCGGCGGGAAGGCCGACGGCGTCGCAGGCCTTCGCCATGCAGCGCACGGATTCACCGAGGCCCAGTTCGCCGCGGAACCAGCCGACCAGATTGACACCAGCTGGCGCGCGAAGTTTTCGCAGCTTCGGCACCAGCGCCGGCTGATACTTGAAGTCGAAGATCACCTCGTCGTCGGCCACGATCTGCGAGATCCGCAGCCGGCGGTTGAGCTCCTGCCGCCGATAGGCGCCCGCAGCTTCGCGCCAGCGGCGCGGCAGCGGCCAATTGGCGATGACCCGTCCGAGCCAGGCGAGGAAATTGGTCCACCCAACGCCGATCAGCTTGATCTCCACCCGCGTCGGGCGGTCCGGCCGCGCGGCTGGGGCATCCACTCCGAAGTTGAAATGGTCCTCCGGCAACGGAAACAACCCGGCGGTCTGCACTCCGTTGATCCGGATGCGCAGACCGAGGGGCCCTGCCGATTGAGGCAAAGCGGGGTCAGCGGGCAGCACCAGACCGTTGAGAAAGAGATTCGACACGGGGAAATCCGCCGGCAGCTCCACCCTCGCGTGGTCGCGTAGCCAGGCCGTGTCGGGGTCCAGCGCGAAGCGGTCGCAGCGATACTGGCCGGGGGCCGCCGGCGCGCCGGAGCCCGGGCTCTCCTGAAATAGCTTTCTCCACCGCAGTTCCTCGCGCAGGAGGGCGTGCGCCGCATGCATCCGGGCCACCACCGGCGGTTGGCCCGTCAGTCCAAGCGCGGAAGGCAGGCAGACTGCAGCAGTGCGCAGCGCCTCCCATCCCCCGCGCAGGCATGCCGGGCGCATCGCCTCCTGGGTCCAGGCCAGGGCCGCCTCGCGAACGAGGGCGTCGCGCCAGCGTCGGTAAAGCTGGCGGCTGTTGCGCTCGTCCCGCAGCGAGGTCGGCCCGCGCGATGCGCTAACATGATGACGCACCACGCTATCGAAACAAACGACGGTGCGCTGGTCGCGGGCGCGGAGCCGGAGGGCCAGGTCAACGTCCTCACCACCGTTCTCGAAGGATTCGTCAAACCCACCGAGATCCAGAAAGGCGGCCCGGCGCACGAGACAGCAGGCCGCCGTGACCGCAAAGACTTCCCGCGTGCCGCGGGCAAACCGGGGCAAAGCATGCACGTGCGCAATCTTACCCGAGGCGTCCACCGCGATGCCGGCGTGATCGAGCGCACCGTCGGACACGCGGCGCTGGACGTTGCCAACCAGACCGGTGCGGGGTTTGCGCAGGCTCGCGAGCAAGGGCGGCAGCCATCCCGGCGACAGAACTAGGTCATTATTAAGCAGCGCCAGAATATCACCCCGGGCTTCGCGCGCCCCGCGATTGTTGGCCCTGGCAAACCCCAGATTGCCGTCATTGAGCAGCGCCCGAAAAGGTGGCTGCGAATCGTTCAGCCACTCGCGGGTGCCGTCCGTCGATCCATCGTCCACGAGGAGACATTCCCAAACGAGTTCCGGCGGCAGCGAGCCGGGCAGCGCCGTGACAAATTCCCGGGTCAGCTCGAGGCGATTGTAGAGGGGAGTGATGATCGACAGATGCATCGGACGGCGGGAGATCTCACCGGTTCATGGCCGGCGAACCCATTGTCGACTGGGATTTCATCCATTCCCGAGCGAAGCAATCCTGATCGATCATCCCGGCAGGAGGGTTTCCAGATAGCGCGCGTAGGAGGTCTGGCCGAGGAAGCGGATACGGGCGCGCAGCTGGTCCGCGTCGATCCAGCCCGCGCGAAAGGCGATTTCCTCGAGGCAGGCGATTTTCAGCCCCTGACGACGTTCGATGACATGCACAAACTGCGCGGCGTCGATGAGGGCGTCATGCGTGCCGGTGTCGAGCCAGGCGGTGCCGCGGCCGAGAATCTCAACGTGCAGCTGGCCGCGCTCAAGGTAGCGGCGGTTAAGATCGGTGATCTCCAGTTCGCCGCGGGCGGACGGCTTGAGCGCCAAAGCAAGGGGCACGACCTGTTCGTCGTAGAAATAAAGCCCGGGCACCGCATAATGAGATTTGGGCTGCCGGGGTTTCTCCTCGATGGAAAGCACTCGGCCGTCGGGCGAGAACTCCACGACTCCGTAGGCCTCCGGATCCGCCACGTGATAGCCGAAGACGGTGGCCCCGGTGGTCCGGGCGCAGGCGGCCTGGAGCGACCGGGCGAAATCATGCCCGTAAAAGAGATTGTCGCCGAGGACGAGCGCGGACGGATGGCCGGCCACGAAATCAGCGCCGATGTGAAAGGCCTGGGCGAGGCCCTCCGGGCGCGGCTGCGCAGCGTAGGTCAGCTTGAGGCCGAGCTGGGAGCCGTCCTCAAAGAGGCGTTGGAACAGCGGCAGGTCCTGGGGCGTGGAAATGAGGAGAATCTCGCGGATGCCGGCGAGCATGAGCACCGACAGCGGATAGTAGACCATCGGCTTGTCGTAGACGGGCATGAGTTGCTTCGACACGGCGATGGTCAGCGGGTAGAGGCGCGTGCCGGAGCCGCCGGCGAGAATGAGGCCTTTGCGTTGCATGGTCTTGATTGGGGGCGTCTGGGGTTGCTGGACCAAGATTGATACCAAAGCTCAGAGGATCACGATTTGGCCACGCCCAACCGCTCGCGAGCGTATTTCCTGGCTGTGATATCCGCAGTCCATTCCCGGTGCGCGAGATACCAGTCGACGGTTTTGGCGATGCCCGTGTCGAAGTTCTCCCGCGGTGCCCAGCCAAGTTCGCGGCGGATTTTCGAGCTGTCGATCGCGTAGCGGCGGTCGTGGCCAGGGCGGTCCTGCACGAAAGTGATGAGAGTGGCATAGGAACGCCCGTCGGCGCGCGGGGATTTCTCGTCGAGCAGCGCGCAAATGGTTTTGACGAGATCGAGGTTCCGGCGCTCGTTCAGGCCGCCGATGTTGTAGGTCTCGCCGGGGCGACCGCGTTGGAGAACGAGCCAGATGGCGGCCGTGTGGTCCTCGACGTAGAGCCAGTCACGGATCTGCTGGCCGTCGCCATAGACCGGCAGCGGCTTCCCCTCGAGGGCGTTGAGGATCATCAAGGGAATAACCTTCTCGGGGAAAAGATAAGGGCCGTAATTGTTGGAGCAGTTGGTGGTGAGGACCGGCAGTCCGAACGTGTGGTGGTAGGCGCGGACGAGATGATCGCTGGCCGCTTTCGATGCCGCATAGGGCGAATTGGGTTCGTAGGGGCAATCCTCGTGCCACGGAGCCTCGCCGGGCGCGAGGGTACCGTAGACCTCGTCGGTCGAGACATGGAGGAAGCGGAAGGCGCTTTTCCGCGGCTCCGGCAGTTTCGACCAGTGCCGGCGCGCGCAGTTGAGCAGGCGCAGCGTGCCGACGACATTGGTCTGGATGAACGGCTCGGGTGAGTCGATGGAACGGTCGACATGGGTTTCGGCTGCGAAATTGGCGATTGCGTCAATCGCATGGTCCGCGAACAGACGGGCGACCAGCGCGGAATCGCCGATGTCGCCATGCACAAAAACATAGCGCGGGTCACCCGCAAGGTCGGCGAGGTTGGCGGGGTTGCCAGCGTAGGTGAGCTTGTCGAGATTCACGAGCTTGCCCAAGGGCGAGCCCGCCTCGGTCAGGCGTTGCCGCACGAAGTTGGAGCCAATGAAACCACAGCCGCCGGTGACGAGTAGGTTCATATGAGGTGAGGGAATTGGGGCAGGCAGTCGACGAGGGAAAACGAATTCAAAGGGCTCATTTTTCCATCACCAGCCGAAGGCTTTCTCGCCAGTCGGGCAGCCTAAGGCCGAAAACGCGCTCCAGTTTTGCGCAGGACATGACGGAGTACGCCGGCCGCTTGGTCGGCGTCGGATACTCAGTCGAGGAGATGCCTTCGACCGTGCGACATTTCTTTTCCTCTTCCGGCATTGACTCGATGATGGCACTGGCAAAGCCGTGCCAGCTGGTCTGGCCCGAGGAGCAGAGATGGTAGACGCCTTTGCGGGCCGCGGCCTTGGCTGGCGTGTCAATCTGGTTGAGCGCCAGCGCGGTGGTCTCGGCGATCATGCGCGACCAGGTCGGACATCCGACCTGATCGTTGACCACGCGGAGCTTCTCCCGTTCGCGAGCCAGCCGCATCATGGTGAGCATGAAGTTGGCGCCCCTTGCTCCGTATACCCAGCAGAGCCGGAAGATAAGAAAATTGCCATCCACCTGCTGGATAGCCTGGTCGCCAGCTAGCTTGGAGCGGCCATAGGCGCTCAGGGGATTCGGCAGGTCGTCCTCCACGTACGGGGAGGTTTTGTTTCCCTCGAAGATGTAGTCGGTGGAATAGTGGACCAAAAAAGCACCCCGTTTCTTAGCCTCGGCGGCCATGACTCCCGGGGCGTCACTGTTGATCTTCATGGCCAGGGCAAATTCGTTTTCAGCCTTGTCGACGGCGGTGTAAGCCGCGGCATTGATGATGATGGCGGGGGAGGAGTCTTGAATCCACTGCCGGATGGAATCCGGCTTGGTGAGATCGACGTCCGGATAGTCGGCGCAGACCAACTGACTCATGGGCGCCAGGGTGCGGCGGAGTTCCCAGCCAACCTGGCCGATCTTGCCAAACAAAAGGATCCTCGGAGGAGTCATGCGGGTGAATGGGAGTCGGGGCGGGTCAGAAAAGCCGGTCGACTGGGAGATCTTTGAGCAGCGGAGCCTGGGCGTCGCGCTGAGACAGGGTGGGCGCCTCGACCGGCCAGTTGATGCCGATGGCTGGATCATTCCAGCGAAAACCCACTTCATCTTTCGGAGAATAGGGCTCGGTGCATTTGTAGTGAAAAAGGGCGGTTTCACTGAGCACCGCAAAGCCATGCGCAAATCCCGGGGAAATATAGAACTGACGTTTGCTCTCGGCGGTAAGATTCAGGCCCAGCCAGCGGCCGAAGGTTGGAGAATTGCGCCGGATGTCCACCGCCACATCAAAAACCCCGCCCTGCCATACCGACACTAGTTTGCCCTGCGGGTGCGGTTTCTGAAAGTGCAGGCCCCGCAGCGTGCCCCGTCGGGAAAGCGAAAAGTTGTCCTGCACGAAATCATCCGCGATGCCCGCTTCGCGATATCGCTGCCGGTTCCATGCCTCGACGAAGAACCCGCGATGATCGCCGAAAACATCCGGTTCGATAATCAGCAAACCCTCCAGATCGCATTTGATGACGTTCACTTGATCGAAAGAAGACCCAATCAAGATTCCGTTTGTCGGCCGGCTAGTCAACCCCGTGGCGCGGGACGTCGCGCAGCGGATGGTTCTGGCCCGCCAACCGCCGCCGGGAAGCCAGCCCGACGGTTCCAGCCAGGACAATCAAGCCGAGGCAAAGCAGCGGAAGGCCGATTTTTGATGGCTTGCCTGCAAGCCATGAGAGCAGGCCGACTTCAACCGGTGCTGTGAAACCAACCCACCCGCCGGTGGGCGCCTCAATTCTCAACGCGCACGGCTGGCGGCCGGTGTACAGGTTGACCGTCCTCCAGGTGGCGCCGGAGAACTCCGCTGCCGGGACACGGCGCTCGCGACCGTCCGCAAATACGAGGGCAACCACCGGCGGGGGCGCCGCCGGGTCACAGGCGATTCGCATCCGGATAAAGGGAAAGCAGGTGGGTAACCGGTCTGATTGCCACGATGCCGGGGCACAGGGACTCCCGGAGATCCAGTTTCCGTACGCCGATCGGAGAGTCCCAGCCGAAAGGTCCGGCGGAATGCCGCCCAGACTGAAGCCTGAAGCGGAAGGTGGAACCACGGGTACTGCCGCTCGCACGCTCGGCGGGAGAGTCGCGGCGATTTCTGGGATTGCCAGCAGGTGGAGCAGCCAGGGATTGTTTTTCGGGTAGGGCAGCTCGCCATCTGGAGCCAGAAGAATGATGTTCGGATCTCCGCTTTGGGTGTAGCGAAGAAGCCGGGCTTCATTGACCGCCCGCTCTTCGATGAACGGGATGATCTTGACCTGCCATGCGGCGAACGAGGCGATCGCAATGCCCGCGCCCACCCAGGCTGTCCATCCGAGACCATACAGCAGCCAGCGCTTGGGCTGGTGAGAAAGCGCGTGGAGACGGGCCAGGCAGGCCGCGGCGACAACCAAGCCACTCGCGTAGAGATCGAAATAACGGTCGATGAAGATAAAGTCCCCTCCCTGGCTTCGTTGATAGGCGAGCGCAGCATTCTGCAGCAGGCACCAGGTGGCAAAGCCTCCAAGCACCCAGTCGGCAGCAGGGGTTTCCCGACGGTCACGCCACAAGTACACCAGTAACCAGGCGGTTGGGAGCTGCACCAGCAGGGCACCGAATAGCATCCGGTGATAGGGCCAGGCCAGAATATGGGCGAAAGCATCCATGAACTGCCCGGGCGACGTCACCCGCAGGTTTTCATGGTAGGGCATCTCCTTTTTCAGGCACCAGCCGGCCGCGATCAGCCCCGCGCCCACCGCCAGGTTGGCCCACAGCCGGATCCCGGCTTCCCGGCGTTTGACGGCCCTAAGGGTCGCGATCGCGATCAGCGCCGCGCCGGACAGGAAGCCGCTGGCCATCGAGAATAGGCCGGCGACCCCGATCGACTGCCCCAACCACCACCGGGTCTGTCGCGGAGTGGACGAAAGCGAGAGCGCCAGATGGCCGAATGCGCAGAGCAGCAGGAAATGGAACTGGGACTGGAATCCAATCACCGTGTTGTACCAGCCGACCGGCGCGGCGAGCAGCCCCGCCGCGACCGCGCCAACCCAGGCCCAGGCCGCGAGAGAAAGCTCCCGGCGAATCGCGAGGAGGAGGATCGCCAGCGCGGAAAGATGCAGAAACGCGTTGACGATCATCTGCGGCCGCGCGTCCCACATCCGGTCGTTGAGGAGAAACACTCCGAAATTCAGCCCGCGGCTCAGCGCGGGCCGGTGCTCGTTGTGCAAGTCAAAGAAGTTCTTCCACTCCAGCTTTCCCCAGGCATAGGGGGCGTAGATTCGAATCCCTTCGCCATCCCATGCGTCCCAATAGGGAACCTCACTGCCGGCCGCCCGGATCAACAGGAACTTCCCGCTCAGGGCGATGGCCGCCAGCGCGAAGAGGACGAGGGCATTGAACAGGATCCGGCGCTCCGGCAAGACGTTGACGGAGGGAGGGCAGGGGGCGGACGGATTCAAATGGCAGTCACTCCTTCCGGTAGTCGCCGCGGCTGAAATATTTCTCCAGCCAGACGTACATGCAGATGAAGAAGTAACGACTGCCCATCTCCTTGATCTTCAGCTTGGCCTCGCCGTGCTGGCGATTCTGCCATGTGATGGGCATCACGGTCCACGAATAACCCCGCACAATGGCCTTGAGCGGGATTTCGACCGTGAGATTGAAATGCGGCGAGAGAAACGGCCGGCAGCCTTCGATGACGTTGCGCCGGTAGGCCTTGAAAGCGTTGGTGGTGTCGTTGAGCGGGATGCGGAAGAGGATTCTGATGAAAAGATTCGCCACGCGGTTGATGAGAAGTTTCATGCGGGGATAATCAACGACGCGTCCGCCTTTGATGAAACGGCTGCCGAAAACGCACTCCCAGCCCTCGTTGAGNNCCCGTCATCTGGGCGAGGCCGCAGGCCACCGCCCGGCCGAATCCATGCTGACCAGCATTTCGCACCGGTGCCAGCGTCGGCACCTCCGGGCGAAGATCCTGCAAGACCTGCCAAGTCGCATCCCGGGAGCCGTCGTCGACCACGACAATCTCGTGCGGGACGCCCGCCTGCACAAAGGTGCGGTAGATTTCGCGCACCGTGCCCGGCAGCGACGCTTCTTCATCGCGGGCGGGCATAACCACCGAGTAAAGGGTCAGGAGGGGGCGGGCGGAATCGGCGGCGGCGGGCATCTGAAGGCGGGAACAAGGCAACGCGGCAGGCTCACAACGGGGCGGAAAGATCGAGCCACTCAGGGTTCAACCGGGCGTGAGCAGCGATTTCGTCGAGGATGGATGCCGCCGGGGTCTGTGGCCGCCAGCCCCACAACCGGGTCGCCTTGGCGTGATCGAGCACGATCCATGGGATATCAAACGGTCGGGGCGTGCCATCCGCCTCGACCCGGTGGGCGCCCAGGTGCTCGGCGCACCAGTCGCTGAGCTGCCGCAGCGACCGGGCCGAGGCCAGGCCGCCGGAGAGATTCACCATGCGGTCCGCGGCGGTGATCCTGGGCGCGGCCAGTTGTTGATCGAGCAGCGGCAGCAGATCACGCGGATGCAGGCAGTCGCGGACCTGATGACCCTGACCGCCGAAGCCGAGATATTTCAACGGGCGGCGGCGCAGCCACGCGTTGATCCAATAGGCAAAGATGCCCTGGTCAGGCCGGCCGAACTGGCCGGCGCCGGCGAGGACGCCGCAGCGGTTGATGAACACCGGGAAATTGAAGGCCTCGCCGTATTCGAGTGCGAGCGCCTCGGAGGCGAGCTTGGTCGCGCCGTAGAGGGAGAGTGGCGCGGTAGTGGGGAAACTCTCATCCAGGCCGGCGGCGGAAATGCCCGGCGGCAGCGGTTGGCCGGCATCGGGCTTGAACGCGTGCTGGGCGACGACCACGGGCAGCGAAGCGAGCGGGGTGATGGAGTAAACGCGGCTGGTGCTGAGCAGAATGAAGCCGGCCCGGCGCAGCTTGCAGTATTCCAGCAGGTTCACGGTGCCGCCGAGGTTGTGCTCGACCAGCTGGCGGCTGCTGGTGCGGCCGTCGATTCCGGCCAGCACGCTCGCATTGGCCGCGGCATCGATCACCCAGTCGGCATCGGGCAGTTCTTCGAGATCGCTGGCCGCCCGCAGGTCGGCGTGGAAAAGGCGCGCCCCGAGCTGTTTGAGCTCCGCGCGGTTGGATTCGCTCCCCGGACGGATGAAGTTGTCGAATCCGAGCACCTGGTGATCTTTGCCGGACTCCAGCAATGTCTTGGCGATCGTGCTGCCGACGAAGCCGCAGACTCCGGAGATCAGGATTCGCATGGCCGCCCAGCTAAGCAGCCGCTTCCGGGAAGGGAAAGCGGGAAATCATCCGAGCCGGCCGCTCGCATCGGCAACGCCGTTGGCGGTTCTGATGAACTCGCTTTAGACTCCGACAAGGCGGCGCCTCGCTATTCCAGGAAGAAGTGGGTGATATAAGTCCAATCCCAGGCGTTGTTATTGGCAGGGCCGGCGCCGATGGTCACCTGTAACTGATCGTCGCGGCGGAGGGCGGGCAGCGGCAGATCGGCGGATTGGTCGCCGCGATCCCCGGTGTTCTCGCAAGGCTGGAGAAAGCGCTCGAAGACAATCCGGTCGGGTTGATCGGGGCAGTGCAGAGCGACCCGGAAAACCGCGCCATCCGTCTGGCCGCCATTTGAATATGCGCCGGGCAGAAACCCATAGTCGAAACGCAGCCGTCGCTCGCTTCCTCCCATGACATAGGTGAGGGCCGCCGGGGCGTGCAACAGCCTCAAAGGCTCACCGTCCTTTTGGAGCAGGGAGGAATACTCGGCCTCGGCGGTCGCCGGCAGGCGGTTAAAGCGAGGGAATTGCTGATGCGTGTAACCGGGATCGCGCCGGAAACGGATTCGCGTGATGTATGTCCAGGCCCAGCTGTTGTCATTGAACCGCGCCGGCATTGTCTGAACGCGTAGCCGGGTGCCGGGCGGAAAGGGCGACAGGACGATTCGCGTCGTCTGGGGACCGCGATCGGTGGGAATGTGGGCTGGATCGAGCACCCGTCGAAACAATTGGCTGGGTGCCCGGCCGGAAGTTACCAGCTCGACCCTGTATTCCGTGCCCTCGCCTCCTTCCCCCTTTTGCCAGGCAACGGGATCGTAACCGTATTCAAAGATAAACTCTCGTTCGGTTCCATCGAGCGGCCAGACCGCCTCGGCCGGCGGCAGCATCATGCGCACCTGCCGGCCGTCAATATTTCTTTCAGGCAGTTGCGTCAGCGCGAGGTCTTGTTCGGGGATGTGCTCAATATCGTCGATGGCAGGTTGATCGTCGATCAGCTGCAGCAGACGCATAATGGTCAGACGGTCTTGCGGAAGCCGATCCGGGTGGACATAGATCCGCGCATACCCCAGATCGGCCAGGAGTGCATAGTTCTGGGCGACATAGTTGGCCAATTCCGGGAATGACTCGTGGGCCTGTTCCCGGCGATTCTGGAAATAGTAGCTATCCGCTCCCACGCCATCGACGAAGAAGGCCGGCTGGCTGTGCTGCAGCTCCTCCAGGAAGGATCTGCGGTGGTAGGTGCGCTGCGACGATGGCATGATTGCCCAATAGGTATAGCCCTGCCGTGTGGCCTGGGGTAGCCGGCTTTCCACATAAAGGCGGGGCAACCAACCCCAGATGGCCAGGCGGTCGCCGGAGTGGGAGAGAATCCGTAAAACCTCTCCTGCCGGCGAATTCGGGCGTCGCCAGTGCTGGGCGAACCGGCCGTACATTTCCGGTTCGGGCTGCGTGAAGCGGAGGCCCACGGGCAGTGCGGCCACGAAGAAAACGAAGACCGCGGACAGCCAGCAGCGCGTCAGGAAAACCGGCAGGCGCGACCAAAGGTCGCCGAAGGCGGCGCCGCCCCACAGGCCCAGGGGAACAATCATCAACAAAACATAATGCAGATAGCCTCGCTGGGGGAGGATCACGCAGACCGCCGCGACGATGGTGAGCAGCGTTCCTCCCCAGAATAGCGGATCGGGCCGCTTGCGCTGTCGCAGAATCACCACGAGGGCCGTGCCGATGACCATGGCGTTTGCCAGAAGGAGCAGCGAGAAAAGGTGGGTCTCACTGGACGCAACCCACAGCCCCCGGAGGGCGGCCCCGAAGGCGCGATGGCTGGTGGCATACTCCAAATTCTGCAGCAGATAGTTGCGGACAAACGTCTCAGTCTGGCCGGTCAAAGCGATGGCGATAAAAGCTAGTATGCTGGGCGCGACCGCTGCGGTCAGCAGTTCGACCATGTGACGCCGCTTTTTCGCCGGAGCGCTGGTTGCGGATCGCCAGCAGATCCAGCATCCCCAAAAGACCAGGGCCAGACCCACTGGCGCCGCTTGCAGTTTGGCCCACGGCAGCAACCCGGCAATGAAGCCGCCGGCAAGTCGGTAACGCCGCCCGTTTTCCCCGGGCGGCAGCATCCGGACAAACTGGTAGACCGCGATAGCGGTCAGGGCCAAGGACAAATGCTCGGAGGAGAAATGAATAAAGTCCCATTCATGCACCAAGGAGAAGAAAATGATGGTGGGGAGCACCCCCAGCCGGGCGGCCGCCAGACCGTATCTCGT
Organism: Opitutia bacterium; assembly: GCA_003153035.1. Taxonomy (GTDB): domain Bacteria; phylum Verrucomicrobiota; class Verrucomicrobiia; order Opitutales; family Opitutaceae; genus Fen-1467. Next base: position 4,471 of record PMBT01000051.1, on the reverse strand, counting down.
TTTGAGGGCTTCATAACAGGCCCAGATGGCGGCCCACACCATGAGGAGACCAGCCAGCCGGACGGTGAAATAGTCCAACGGCGCCCCAATCCAGTGGATCGGCAAGAGCGCATAGAAATTCAGCGGTCCGGAGCTGGTGCCATCCACCGAGCGCCAGAACACCGGGTCCTTGGTGAGGGTGATGACGCCAGCGATAATCTGGCTCTCATCAGGATTGTACTCGGTGGCCGACAGCAAGAAAGGCCAGCGCCAGGCCAGCACTGGGATCAGCAGAACCAGGGCCGCCCAGAATCTCGACTCCGGTTTCCGGGGGGCCGGGCTCGCGTCCGCCCGCAATGCAGAAACAATCCATGCTGCCAGCAGCAGGAGGGACGCAATGGCCGCCAGCCAATAAGAATCGGGATGGTGGTCCAGCCAGTTGAACAGGACTTTCAGCATTTCTCAACTACCGCACCCGCCAGGCTGCGACGATCTGGCGGATGGTTTCTTCCAGACTGACGCTAATATCCCAATGGGGATAATGGGCCCGCATCTTGCGCAGGTCGGAATAATAGCAGATATGGTCCCCGATCCGGTTCTGCTCGACATAGGTGTGAACCTGCGCCTGGCCGGAGAATTTCTCGACCAGGGCGAACGCCTCGAGAATCGAACAGGAGTTGGCCTTGCCGCCTCCGAGATTATAGACCTCGCCCGCCCGCGGTTGCGCGACAAACGCCGCCATGAACCGCGCCACGTCCAGCGCGTGGATGTTATCGCGCACCTGCTTGCCCTTGTAGCCGAAGACGCGGTATTCACGGCCCTCGAGATTGCACTTTACCAGGTAGCTGAGGAAGCCGTGAAGCTCCACGCCGGAATGGTTGGGCCCCGTGAGGCAGCCGCCGCGCAGACAACACGTGGGCAGATTGAAGTAGCGGCCATATTCCTGCACCATGACATCGGCGGCGACCTTGGACGCGCCGAAGAGGGAATGCTTTGACTGGTCGATGGTGAAAGTCTCGGGGATGCCGTGGACGAACGCCGGATCGGCGTAGTCCCAGCGCGTTTCCTGTTCCACCATCTTGATCGTATTGGGGGCATCGCCGTAGACCTTGTTGGTCGACATGTGGACGAACGGCGCCTCCGGGCAGGCCTGGCGCGCGGCTTCGAGAAGGTTCAGCGTGCCGCCGGCGTTGGTGTCGAAATCATCAAACGGAATGGCTGCGGCGCGATCATGGCTCGGCTGCGCGGCGGTGTGGACAATCGCGGCGGGCTTCACCTCCCGGACCAGCGCGAGCACCCCGGCGCGGTCGCGGATGTCGAGTTCGTGGTGAACGAAGCCAGGAAAGCTCTCCTGCAGCCGGCGCTGATTCCAGCGCGTGTCGCCCTGCGGGCCGAAAAAGACGGCGCGCTGGTTGTTGTCGAGGCCATGAACCTGATAGCCGAGCTCGCGCGCAAAATGGGCGCAGACCTCCGAGCCGATCAGTCCCGAGGAGCCGGTGACGAGAATGGTTTTCGACGACATAACGGGAGGAAGGCAGACAGTTCCGGGCGCAGGAGGCAATCACAGCCGGCCAAACCGGGCCTTGGCCCAGGCGCGGAGCCAGGTTAACGGGTCGCGAAAGACGCGGATCTTCTTGCCCGCTTTGAACGAACGCGACGAATAGGTGATCGGAATCTCGACCGGCCGGTAGCCTTTGCGGATCAGTTTGATCAACAGCTCCCAGTCAAAGTCGAAGCGGTTGCATTCAAACGTCAGACCGTCGAGGCACTCGCGGCGGAAGACCTTGTACATGGTGAACGGGTCCTTGAGCCAGATACCGAGGGAAATATTGATCAGGGATGTGAAGAACCAGTGGGCCGTGTTGAGCACGAACGCCTGCACGGGCTGGTCGGAAAACTTTCGGATAGCCCAGCCGCCCCGGCCATGGCGCGACCCGAGCATGAACGCCTGCCGGCCCGCGAGGATCGGCTGCAAGAGGATTTCATAATCGGCCAGATCGTATTCCAAGTCGGCGTCCTGGATCAGCAGGATGTCGCCCACGGCCTGCGCGAAGCCGGCGCGGACCGCGTGGCCCTTTCCTCGCGGCCGATCCTCCAGGATGAGCTTCACGCGCGGATGGTCGCGATAGCTGAGCACGATTTCTCGCGAACCGTCCGTCGAGTTGCTTTCGACGATCACCACCTCGATGTTCACGCTTGGAATCTCCTTGGCCAGCAGCGCATCGAGCGCCTGTTGGGCGGTGGCACGCTCATTGAAGACGGGCACGATCACCGAAAGGGTGCAGGGGACCGGCAGTGGTTTCATCGCGAGAGAAGCGACTGTCTCATGGGGCGGACGGGCGCAGCGATCCGGGGATCCACCCGCCGTGCCACAGCACGTGAGCGCCCGCCGCCAGCAGCAGCAGACCGGTGGCACCGAGCACCAGCGCCAGCGTGAAATGCTCAGGCCAGTAGGCAAANNATAAAACGACTCTGTCAACACAGCCAGACCGGGACCGGGCGCATCAACGACGAATGTGGTCGTGTTGGCGGTCAGGCGATAGCCGGTCGCCGGGCGGACGGTGCGGCCGGTCAGGTCTGTGGAGAGGACGGGCGCGTTCGCTTCGCCGATCTGAATTGCCGCAAAGGGATGACCGTCCCCCGTGCGCACCTGCTCCGCAAAGCCCTTCACGTTGGGATAAACCGCCAGCCGGTCCGTGAAGAAGGCACGCGGCCACGCCAAGGGGCTCTCGTAAACATCAAAGTCGCGCTGCACGAGGAGGCGCAATCCGGCGATGACCCGCGGCGGGCCGCGATGGCTGGCGAGATAATAGGTCACGTTCATCAGATCGTGTGTCGGCCTCAGGAGGGGCGCGTCGGCTTCCTTGTTGATCCCGTCCCATTCCCAGACGCGTTGCAGATCGAAGGCCTTGGCCAGTTCCTGATAGTACCGGTTGCGCAGGGCATCCACTCCGTAGAGGCCCTCGAGGTGCAGCGCAGTGTTATACGACGGGAAGAGGTTATGCTCCCAGCCGACCACCCGCCCGGGCTCGTTCTGGTCCTCGTGGATAAAGGCGATGGCGGGCGATGGCGCACGAAGGTCGCAACGCGCTCCCGGGACAAATGCATATTGCTCGAAAACCGTGTGGTTGTACTGGCTGTGACGCCAGAGCAGCAGCGGTCCGCCAAGCAGCAGGGCCACGTACAGCAGACCGGGTCGGTGAGTGCGGGCCGCCCAGCGCACGCCGAGCGGAAGCGCCAGTACGGCCAGCGCCAGCGCCGGCACATAACCCTGGAAGAACGGGCTAACGGAACGTCCCCGGATGGAGAGGAAATACGCCACGGCCAGGCCCCCGGCCAGCGCCACGACGCGGCCAAAAACCGCCCACCAGCGGCGATCGGCCAGCCGCGACAGCGCGTCGCGAAAACCGCAGCCCGCCAACACCGCGACCAAAATCAACAGCGCGCACGAAAAGGTGTTTCCGACATGCATGATGCTGCGGAGGTACGGAATCTTGAGAATCACCGCGGAGGGCACGATGCCAAACGCCAACGCAAACGGCAGCAGGGCCGCGAGCAGCACCGCCCGGCCGGCCCGGTCATCGCGCCAGAGCTGCGGGCGGGCGCACCACCAGAGTACGCCGAGCATAAACAAAAAGTTGAGCGCGGGGGCGATGACGCGCTCGTCAGCCGGATTCTGCCGGTAGAAAATGTCGTCGAAGAAACCCAGGAGCTGGGTCAGCGCCAACGGATCGGCTTGTCCCGGGTTGTCATAGCCCGTGAAGGAATGCCGGAGCGCCATGAGGAACGACATCCAGAACGGCGCCGCGACCAGCACGAAGATGCCGCCCGTGGCCGTCGCCAGCCCGAGGAGGCGCGCCCGGCGTCCACGGGCATCAGGCAGGAGGCCCAGCCAGGCCAGACCCGCGAGGTTCAGGCAGGCGATGAGCATGTAGGCCTCCTTCACCGTGCCGCTGGTCAGCACAAGCCAGTTCGCCGCGAACAAGGCGCCCAGCCAGCGCAACTCGCGCCGCGGCGTGTCCGCCTGCACCAAACCCGTCCAGGCCCAGAGAATCCACGGGGCGTAGCAGACGCTGAAGTTGGCCGGGTGAACGAGGCGGAACGTGAAGAAGGCGATGAATCCGCCCCCGACGGTCACCAGCAGCGCCGAACCCAGATGCCGCGTGAGCCGCCACACGGTGAAACCCAGGCCGGCGGCGAGCAACCAGTGCGCTAGCACAAATCGCACGTCCCACGCCCCGGCCGCCCCATCGGCCAGGATCGTCAGGAAATTGAAGGGATCGCCGAACATCGACTGGCCTTGTCCCAGCAGCGGCTCGCCGCAAAGGGAGTAGCGGTTCCACAGGGGCAGTTCCCCGTAGCGAAGCAACGCCTCCTGCTGCACCATCGGATAGTAGAGGTGCTGAAACAGAAGGGCGCCGGTATCGGAGCTCATCGTCGCCGTGTACTGGTGCTGGGTCAGGCCGGGCAGCGTCGGCATCTCGCCGTAGAG
>PMBT01000170.1 GCA_003153035.1 Opitutia bacterium | reverse complement strand
CCGATTCTCTCCCAGATCCGCCGCGAGCTGATGGGCGATATCCCGGTGTATCTCGACAGCCCGGCGAAAGTCTGCCTGTTCACGTACACGAACCATACGTTCATCGCGAAATCGTATCTGCCTTACGCCGCGCGTGGCAGCATCGTGATCAAGAAGCCGGGCGCGAAGCTGATCAACCTGGTGACGGGGGCCGAAGTGCGCGGCGGATACACCAAAGGCGACACCACGGTCTTCGATGTGATTCACCAGCCGAGAACCTACAACGTGTATCGCTTCGAATAACCCGCACTGGAACGGGCGACCGTCATGGAACACCCTCAACTCTCCGCGCGGGAAAAGACCGGCTATGGGCTGGGCGACGCCGCCAGCCACATTGTTTTCGACAACGTCATGTTCTACATGCCGTTCTTCTACACCGACATCTTCGGGCTCCCGGCGGCGTTCATCGGGGCCATGTTCCTGATCGCCCGTGGTCTGGATGCTGTCAGCGACCCCATCATGGGCTTGCTGGCGGATCGCACCCGTTCCCGCTGGGGCCAGTTCCGTCCCTATCTCCTTTTCGGGGCCGTGCCCTTCGGACTGAGCTGTGTCCTCGCGTACAGCACCCCGAGCCTGGGGCTCACCGGCAAGATGATCTTCGCGGCAGTCACCTACACGCTCCTCACGCTGATGTACACCGTCGTCAACATCCCGTATTGCGCACTGGGCGGCGTGGTCACCGGTGACGACACCCAGCGCATCTCCCTGCAGTCCTACCGCTTCGTGCTGGCCACCGCGGGTGGAATGCTCAGCACGGTCCTGATGGTGCCGCTGGCGACGTGGATCGGCGGAGCGAACAAAGCCGTGGGCTACCGGGGCGCAATCGCGTTGCTGGCCGTGGCCGCGGTGGCCATGCTGCTCGCCTGCTTTGCGACGACCCGGGAGCGGGTCATCCCCAAACAGGAGGCGGCGGCTTCGTTCTGGGCGGACCTCAAGGACATCGCCGGCAACGACCAGTGGCGCGTCGTGGGCGTTCTGACCGTGCTCAATATTCTCGGGGTCGCGACCCGGGGCGGCGCGATGATGTACTACGTAACCTACATCATGGGACAGGCGGGTCTGTTCACCGCGTTTTTGGCAACCTATTCGGTGGGCAACATTCTGGGCTGCCTGCTAACCAAACCGCTCACCGATCGTTTCTGCAAAGTGCGCGTCTTTACCTGGACCAATGCCATGCTGGCCGCGCTCAGCGTGGTCATGTTCTTCGTGCCGCTGCGGCAGAACCTGCTCATGTTCGCGCTCATTTTCGTCATCGGCGTGCTGCACCAGATGATCACGCCCATCCAATGGGTGATGATGTCGGACACCGTCGACTACGGCGAATGGAAGCACGGCAAGCGCCTGACCGGAGTCAGCTTTGCGGGCACGCTGTTTGTGCTGAAACTCGGTTTGGCGCTGAGCGGAGCCGTGATCGGCTGGACCCTGGCCGCCTGCGGGTACCTGGCAGGCGGGGCGACCCAGGCGCCGCCGACCCTGCGCTGCATCGTGGCGTTGTTCACCCTGTTCCCCGCCGCCTGCTACGCGCTCAGCGCGCTTGCGGCCGGAAAGTACCGTCTCCGCCGCACCGAAATGGCCACCATCGCCGCCGCGCTCAACTCCGGCGCGTGAGAACGATGGCGGTGCGCCAGCCTTCGCTGACGCTTCGGCCCGGCAGGCCGTCACCGCCGCCGTTCGATTCGCTGGCCCGGACAGCGCCGGGTTCCCCAAAAGGGTTCCGCCTTACGGCAGCGCAGCACGCAAGGTCGCCGGTCGGGCCGTGATGATGCTCTCGGCGGCAGCCAAGCCATCGGATTTCGCCGTGAGGCGGATTTTGCCGGGTTCCCGCGTGGACTGCACGATGACCTGCGCCAGGCCGTTGAACAGGCTGCGCCGCGCCGGCGGCGCCGGCGTGAAGGCGCGCATGGAACCGAGCTGCGTAAGTTCGGGAATGTGATTCAGCGGGTCGTCGAAGGGCTTCACGATGAGCTGCACGCGGTTTACGCCCGCGATCAACTGCGTCTGGTCGATCCGGAGCGCGGGACCGACCGTCGCGGTGTCGATATCGCGGGCCAGTTCGCGGCCGTTGAGCCAGAGGGTCGTCTTTGAGCCGAGCGTCGGCAGGTGCAATTCCAACGTGCCGCTCGGCACCGCCGGAAGGGTGAACACGCCGGACAGATCGTAGACCTCGCCGCGCTTCGGGAGCGGAGCCTGATAGTAGCCCATCACCGGGAAAGGCTGCAGTGACTCCGGCCCCGCGGGGGCGACCGTGCCGGCCGGCGCGATGCGACCGCGCCAGTCTTCCACCATGAACAGCGCGATCGTTTCGGTGAACTTGTCCGGCTCGTGGCAGCCCGGATCGCCGTTGCCGACGCCGATGATCCGGCCGCCCGTGACCTCGAAGTTCACCAGATTGCCGGCGGTCGGAACGGTGCGCCCTTGCGCGTCGTGCGCGGTCACGGTGAAAGCCACCGCATCGGCGCCGTCGGCGTTGATGACGGCGCGGTCGGGCGTGAGCACGAGTTGCGCAGGCGCGCCGGTCGTCTCGACGCGGGTGGTTGCGACCACCTTGCCGCCGTGGTAGCCGCGGGCCTCGAGCACGCCGGGCGCATAGGCGACCTTCCACTCAAGATGGCCGTTGCGCGGCATGTCTTTTTTCCCCAGCGATGTGCCGTTGAGGAACAGCTCGACCGCCTCGTGATTGCTGAAGCAGCCGACGGTGAACTCCTGGCCCTCTCTGCCCGCCCAGTTCCAGTGCGGATAGAGGCGGAGCACGGGCTCGTCGCTCCACCAGGATTTGATGTAATAGGCGGTGTCCTTCGGGAACCCGCACGCGTCGAGAAAGCCGAAATGCGAGACGACTCCGGGCCAGCCGGATGGCCACGCCTCGCCGCGAAGATCGAATCCGGTCCAGTAGAACAAGCCCGCGAGGAAGGGCCGGCTGGCGTAGTAATTCCAGCCCTTCTCGCTGTTGCCGCCGGTGTCACCCTTGAGCTGCGGCGAAAGCAGAGCGCGCGAGGGGTCGTCGAAATAGACGCCGCGGGTGCATTGGGTGGTTGTCTCCTCGGTGCCGACTCCGGGATGGTTCGGAAACTTCGCGTGCTGCTCGTCGGGATTGGACTGGTTAATGTAGTTGTAGCCGACGAGGTCGATCACCGTCGAGATACCGCCCCACCCGCCGCTGTTGGCGTAGGTGGTGCGGCGCGTCGGGTCGAGCCGGTGCGCGAACGCCTGCATCGTGGAGGCGACGCGGGCGCCCTTGATGTTGC
>PMBT01000100.1:4785-6377 GCA_003153035.1 Opitutia bacterium | reverse complement strand
GGCAACTGGTCGTTTGGCGACTATTTCAAGAAGGAGTCGCTCGCCTGGGGCTGGGAGCTGATCACGCGGGTCTGGGGTATTCCGCCGAAGCGGCTCTTCGCGACCGTCTACCAGCCTGACACGGCCAAGGGCGATCCGTCCGCGTTCGACCAGGAAGCCTATGACATCTGGGCCGGCATCTTCACAGCCGAGGGCCTTGATCCAAAGATCCACATCGTTTACGGTGGCAAGAAGGACAATTTTTGGATGATGGGCGACACTGGCCCCTGCGGCCCGTGCTCCGAGATTCACTTCAACCTCCTGCCCGGAGACAACGAGTCGGCCGGTCGCGCCCTGGTCAACGCCGGCCAGCCGCGCTGCATCGAGATCTGGAATCACGTCTTCATTCAATTCAATGCCAACGCCAACGGCACCTTCTCGCCGCTCGCCGCCAAGCACGTTGACACCGGCCTCGGCTTCGAGCGCGTCGCAGGCCTATCCGCCACGACAAAGGGCTTCACGGATTTCACCGCGGAACCATCGAACTATAACGCCGACATTTTCGCGCCGCTTTTCGTCTGCGTCGAAAAGCTAAGTGGCAAACGCTACGCGGGCACGGTTCCAGCGAAGCGCGAAGGGCTTACCGACCAGGAGAATGCTGATGTGGCGTTCCGGGTGCTCGCAGACCACGCCCGGTGTGTCTCCTGCGCCATCGCCGACGGAATCCTGCCCGGCAATGAGGGTCGGAATTATGTCGTCCGCCGCATTCTCCGGCGAGGCATTCTCTGCGGGAAAAAACTCGGTCTTGCGACCGGCTTCTTTGAACAGCTAGTGACGCCCGTCGTCGAGTCGCTGGGAGGCGTGTTCCCCGAACTCAAGGAGCGGCAGGATATCATCCGCCGAGTGATTCACGCGGAGGAAGAATCCTTCGGGCGGACGATTGAAAGAGGCTTGGGTCTGTTTGAAGGAGCTGTCGGCGATGCTATCGATGTCTTGATCGCCATGACTGGGTTGAAGGAGAAATACCGCGTTATAGTCAAGACGCCAACGAGTGCCGGATCATCGACCGCAGGATACGGGTCGCCCGGTTACCCTGAATTGACTGTGAACTCGACAGCGATTGCCGACATCAAACGCGTGACGGAGCTATGTGGTCGGCCGCCTATTCTTTCTGGCGAGAATGCCTTCGAGCTCTACGACACCTACGGTTTCCCGCTCGACATGACGCAGCTCCTCGCGGCGGAGCGTGGATTGACGGTCGACATAGCCGAATTCGACCTCTTAATGGCGCAACAACGCGGACGCGGCAGGGCCGCACAAAAGAAAGACATCATCGTGGCAGCCACCAAAGATTCGATCGGGCTTGGTGATTCGGTTGAAGCCGTGCTCATTTCGCCGACCAAGTTCCTGGGCTACACCCAGCTGACTGCCGAGGCCAAGGTCATCGACGTGGTCAAGACCGAGAAGGACACCTACCTCGTCTTTGACCAGACGCCTTTCTACGCCGAAATGGGCGGCCAGGAGGGCGACCACGGCGCCGCCGAGATCGCCGGGCAGGTTCTCGCGATCGTTTACACGGTCAAGGACAAGTCCGGCCGCCATCTGCACAAGCT
>PMBT01000100.1:272-4739 GCA_003153035.1 Opitutia bacterium | reverse complement strand
ACCAAGGAGCGCCTGCGCTTCGATTTCTCGCACTTCGAACAGGTCAAGCCCGCCCAGCTTCATGAGATCGAACACCTCGTGAACGAGAAGGTCCTCGGGAATGCCCGAGTGGAAATCTACGAGACCGAGTTCGACAAGAAGCCCGCCGACACCCTGGCCTTCTTCGGCGAAAAATACGGCAAGACCGTCCGGGTCGTGGACATTGGCGGCTACAGCCGGGAGCTCTGCGGCGGCACGCACGTCTCCACCACGGGCGAGATTGGCCTCGTCAAGTTTGTCGCCGAGATGGCCATTGCCGCCGGCACCCGCCGCATCGAGGCAGTCGCGGGCCAGCCCGCCTACGATCTTGTGGAAGAACACGAATCTGCGCTGAGGGCCGTGAACGCGAAACTTAACGCCGGTCCACAGGATGTGGCTGAGAAGCTCGACTCGCTGCTCGCGCACAGGGCGGAGCTCGAAAAGAAACTCAAGGCACTTGAGCAGAGGGCCTCCGCCGGCCTGGCCGACGACCTCGCCGCCCGGTCGGTGCTGAAAGACGGATTGAAGTTTGTCTCGGCCGTGGTCACCGCCAACTCACCGGAGACGCTGCGCAGCCTGGGTTCCCAGGTCCTGTCGAAGCTCGGCGACGGCGTTGTGCAGCTCGGCGCCGCCTTCGGCGAAAAAGCCACCGTGGTGGCGTTCTGTTCGCCGGCAGCGGTCAAAGCCGGGTTCCAGGCTGGCAGGCTCGTTTCCGAATTGTCCGCCAGGCTCGGGGGCAAGGGCGGCGGCAAGTCCGACTTCGCCATGGGCGGGGGGAAGGAACCCGCCAAGCTCGCCGAGGTGTTGAAGCTCTGAGGTCGGATTGCTAGGCAGGTGAGGGTTGGCGGCTCGCCGGGTGACTCGCCGGCCACCTCATCGTTTCGTTCCACTTCTGGAGGGCGAGGCTCCCGCCGAGCCGGCCTGCCCGTTTCCGCGATCGTAGTCAATCGTCGTGGAAGCGAAACTCAACGATTTCGCCTTGGAATGGCCAATCGTCAACCCGCGCACACAATCCCGCACGCACAGGATTGTGCATGATGTAATCCCATTTCTGCGCGTAGCTCTCGCCACGACGCAGTTGACGATCCCAAAGATCCTGCTGCCAAACAGGTTTTTCGTCGTCATACGGCCACGCTCGGGAGGAGCGACTCTTCCAGTAGCGCACCCAGCTGCTCAGAGAAATCGAACCCTTTCGCGCTGGCGCGCAGAAGAGATGCAGGTGATCCGGCATCAATGCATAACGTCCGCCTATCCATTCGTTCGCGTCCAGCCATGTCCTTGTCAGAAGTTGGTGGATCTCCGGGCGTGCAAGCAAAGACCGTCGGCCCCGCGCGCAGATCGTGAGAAAAACGAGAATGGAACGGTTGGCGACCTCGACAGCCGGCTAGTGCACGGGGTGATGGCGCACAGGAAACTGAACTAGTGACCGAGATGCCACGGGAGGTTGTCGGTTACGGCAGCTACGAAATTCTCGCAACCTCTAATTTGCGATGCAACGTTCAAGTTGTCCGCGGCTCGCCGGGAGGCTCGCCCTCCACTCCATTGCGTTCTTCGCAAGCTGGGGGCCTGGGCTCCCCCCCGGCGGCCCCGTCAGCCACCCAAGGGAGGAGCCGCCCCGCACTATTCCTGGCTCGACGAATTGGCACCGACCGCCACCATCGCCGCATCCTTTTCAGGCGCTGGTCGCCCTGAACGCCCGCGCGAACCGGATCCTCCGCCCCCCACTCCGTCATGTCCACTCTCACGGATCCTCCGCCGGAATCGCGATCCGACGAAATCACCCCCGACGATAAGATCCCGTTCGCGGCCAAGGCCGCGTATGGATTTGGCGGGGTGAACGACATCTTCGGGCACTGGCTGTATCCCAATCTCTCCGGGCCGGTGTTCACGATGTACCTTGGCCTGGCCCCTAACCTCGTCGGCACGGTGCTGATGGTCGCCCGCATGTTCGATGCCTTCACCGACCCCCTGTTCGGCTGGCTGTCGGACAACACCCGTTCGCGGTGGGGCCGGCGGCGGCCCTACATTCTGTTCGGCTCGATCGCGGCCGGCATCGCCCTCCCGTGCCTGTTCCTGGCTTCGCGCCACTGGGACGCCTCGGCGCCCTGGATGCACAACCGGCTGTTCTGGTTCATGCTCGTGTCGCTGTTTCTCTACGCACCGATCATCAGCCTCTACAACATGCCCTATGGGAGCCTGGGCAGCGAGCTGACGCCCAATTATCACGAACGCACGAGCGTGATGGCGTTCAAGGCGGTGATCCAGAAGATCTCCGGCGTTTATATGGCCTTCGCGTGGTGGTTCGCGACGCGGCCGATGTTCAACGATCCGGCGACAGGAAAACCCGATGTGCTGCGCGGGGTGCAATGGGCGGCGGCCCTGGCGGGCCTGCTCATGATCGTGGCCGGCTTCGCCAACTTCTTCTGCGTCAAGGAGCGCTATTACGCGAAAGCCGCCCAGCAGCCCAAGACACAATTCTGGGCCACGCTGGGACAGACCTTCCGGTCGCGCCCGTTCATCGTGCTGCTGGCGATCGGCGTGGTCTATGTCGTCCCGACCACGATGCTGGGCGGCCTCTCGCAGTTCGTTGGCACCTACTATGCGTTCGACGGCGACCAGGCGATCATGTCGTATTACTACGCCTGGGGCAGCGTCGGCTATTTGGTCTGCGGAATCATGGGGGTTCTCACAGCCGGATGGATCGCGCGCCACCACGGCAAGATCAAGGCGCTGTTGTTCACCCTGGCCACCGGGATCTTCTCCTTTGGTTCCAGTTGGTGGATGTACCGGCCGGGCAATGGCTGGCTGATCGTATTGAACACCGCGCTGACGGGTTTCTCGTCCACCGGGCTCTGGGTGGTGCTGCCTTCGATGTGCGTGGACGTGGTGGACGACGATGAAATCAAGTCGGGGCAGCGTCGCGAGGGCGCCTTCACTTCGTGGTACTCCTGGGTGGCCAAGTTCGGAATGGCGCTGAGTCTGGGGCTGGCCAACTACCTGTTGGAAGCGGTCGGCTACCGGCAGTCGCTAGGCGGGGCCCAGACTCCGGAGACGATCTGGTGGATCCGCTTTCTGTTCGCCTCGATTCCGGTGGCTGCGCTCCTGGTGGCGCTCGTTCTGCTCGCTTTCTATCCGCTGAGTGAGGCGCGCATGTCCGCCATCCGCAGGGAGCTTGAAGCCCGGCGCGGGAAGGTGTGAGCGGGGGGACGCGCACGCGGCAGAATCGACTTGGCAGCCGACCAAGGTGGTGCGGCTGGTTCTCAAGATGGGTGGTCAGAACCGTGCATTTGTAGGAAGCGCGCTTGCGCGCGATGGCAGAGAAAATCGCGCGCAAGCGCGCTTCCTACATCATTCACCGAAAGGTCCATGGTCCTCCGAGGAAGACAGCGATTCGACTGCATTTGTCCGGCTGGTCGCGTTGGGGACTACCGAGGCCCCACACCAACGGTGGGAAGGGACCGACATTCTGACACGCGACCAGCCAGTTTTGCGTTCCCTGTCCCAAGACGAAGCCTGCCGACTGGAACCTGATCCGCAGAATTCGGGATTTGTCTAGATGCCGCAAAACCGCTCTTGTCACCTACCGTACGCAGCTCATGACAAACGCTTAACTTCCCCATGGAATATTCCGAACTGATCCAGAAGCGCTACAGCGTGCGGGCTTACCAGTCAGCGCCGGTGGAGGAAACCAAGCTGGCCCAGGTGCTCGAGGCGGCGCGCATCGCTCCGACTGCCGCCAATCGGCAGCCGTTTCAGCTCATCGTCGCCCACGTCAAGGGCCGTGAATCCGAACTCCAGCGCGTCTACGGGCGACGGTGGTTCATCCAGGCGCCCCTGGTGATCTGTGCCTGTGGCGTCCCGGGCCAGGGTTGGGTGCGCACTGCCGACGGCGTCAATTATACGACGGTCGACGTGGCGATCGCCCTCGATCACCTCATTCTCGCCGCGGCCAACCAAGGCCTGGGCACGTGCTGGGTGGCCGCCTTTGATCCGGTCGCCGCCCGGCAGGTTTTCGGTTTGCCGGCCGGAGTTGAACCCATCGCGCTCACCCCGCTCGGCTACCCCGCCGACCAACCTATCTTGAAAGAGCGCAAACCGCTCGCGAGCCTCGTGCGCTACGAACGATGGTGAGCGTCGGTTGTCGCGTCCGGGAATCTGGACGTGTGCGACGGAAGGTGGAGCGGCTTGTCCTTAAGACGCTTCAAGCGCGTTAGGGACTACCGAGGCCCCGCACCGTTGGAGAAAAGGGGCCGACATTCTGACACGCTCCACCCGTCTCACCCCAATCCCGCATGATTCGGCAATCGGCTGCCGTCGAGGACGGGTTGTAGCTGGATGGCAGAATTCGCGTGATGTCGGCTATACCGCTGCCGCCACCAAGTCGCCAACTTCCTTAGTGCCGTAGCCCATCTTGCCGGCGGCGAGGGTCTTCAACTTCTCGCGCACGAT
>PMBT01000100.1:0-125 GCA_003153035.1 Opitutia bacterium | reverse complement strand
TCCGGGTTCTTCACAAACCACATCGTCGTCGCGTCGACGTGCGCGTAGTCGCGCTTGATGTCAGGATAGTCCTTCGCGCCGATCTCGTGGAAGGCGCGCTCCCAGAGGTCGAAGGCGTAGGTGAG
>PMBT01000160.1 GCA_003153035.1 Opitutia bacterium | reverse complement strand
CTGCCGTTCATCACGGCTGACGCCTCCGGTCCGAAGCACCTCAACGTCTCGCTGACGCGGGCCAAGATGGAGCAGATTTGCGACTCGCTGTCCGAGCGCTGCATTCAGCCGTTCAAGAACTGCCTGAAGGACGCGGGACTGACGGCGGCGGAGATCGACGAACTCGTGTTGGTCGGCGGTATGACGCGCATGCCCAAGATCGTGGACATCGCCAAAGCCCTCGGCGGCAAGCCGCCGCACCAGGGCGTCAATCCCGANNCTCAAGGGCGAGGTGCGCGACGTGCTCCTGCTCGATGTCACCCCGCTCACGCTGGCAATCGAGACCTTCGGCGGCGTGGCCACGCCCATGATTCCGCGCAACACCACGATTCCGACCAAGAAATCACAGACCTTTTCCACCGCGAGTGACAGCCAGCCCTCTGTCGAGATTGTCGTCACGCAGGGCGAGCGCCCGATGTCGCGGGATAACAAGGTGCTGGGCACCTTCCGGCTGGATGGCATCCCACCGGCGCCGCGCGGCGCCCCGCAGATTGAGGTCACTTTCGACATCGACGCCAACGGCATCCTCCACGTTTCCGCCAAGGATATCGGCACCGGCCGTGAGCAGAAGATCACCATCCAGGGCTCGTCCGGCCTCTCCAAGGACGAGGTCGACAAGATGACCAAGGAGGCGGAGCTCAACGCCGAGGAGGACAAGAAGCGCCGCGAGCAGATCGAGACGCACAACCAGCTCGACTCGGTGGTCTACCAGCTCGAGAAAACTGTCCACGACGCGGGCGACAAGATTCCGGCTGACGTGAAGGCGAAGATCGACGCAGGCGTCGCCGAGGCCAAGAAGGACCTGGAAAGCAACGATGTCGCCCGCATGCGGACGGCCATCGAGAACCTGACGAAGCTCGGCGGTGAGATCTACGCCCATGCCCAGCAGGCCGCCGCCGCGGCCGCAGGTGCGGGTGCCGGTGGAGGCGCCGCAACCGGCGGCGAAGCCGGCGGTGCCACCCAAACCGAGGCCAAGCCGAAGAGCGAAAAGCAAGCCAAGGTCGTCGATGCCGACTTCGAGGTCGTCGACGACAACAAAAAATAACTTCCGATCCCCGGCGCGACCCCGTTCTAACTTGGAATGGGCGCGCGCGTTTCCCTCCCGAACATCCAAACTCTCAACCCAAACCCAAACTCAATCCATATGGCTAACGTCAAAATCAAGCCCATCGGTGATCGTGTTCTCGTCGAACACCTCGAAGAAAAAGAGCAGGTCCGCGGAGGCATCATCATCCCGGACAGCGCAAAGGAAAAGCCCCAGGAGGCCAAAGTCATCGCCATCGGTACCGGCAAAAAGGATGAGGACGGCAAGGTCCTCCCCTTCGAAGTGAAGGTCGGCGATCGCGTGCTGATCAGCAAGTACGGCGGCACCGAGGTGAAGATCGAAGAAAAGAAATACACCATCGTCCGCGAGGACGACATCCTCGGCATCCTCTCCTGAGTCACGCCGATCCCACCCTGAACTCAAACTCCCAACTTATATCTTCCTACTATGCCCGCAAAACAACTCCTATTCGATGAAGCCGCCCGCCAGAAGATCCTGCGCGGTGTGGAACTTCTCTCGCGTGCCGTCAAGGTGACGCTCGGTCCCAAGGGCCGCAACGTCGTCATCGACAAGAAATNNGGCGTGACCGTCGCCAAGGAGATCGAACTGCCCGATCCCTACGAGAACATGGGCGCCCAGATGGTAAAGGAAGTCGCTTCCAAGACCTCCGACGCCGCGGGCGACGGTACCACCACCGCCACCCTGCTCGCCGAGAGCATCTACCGCGAGGGACTCAAAAACGTCACCGCCGGCTCGAACCCGATCTACCTGAAGCGCGGCATCGACAAGGCCGTGGAGGCCACCGTCGCCGAGCTCGCCCGAATCTCCAAGAAGGTGAATGACCGCGAGGAGATCCGCCAGGTCGCCACCGTCTCGGCCAACTGGGACGACACCATCGGCAACATCATCGCCGATGCCATGGACAAGGTCGGCAAGGACGGNNACCCTCGAAGTCGTCGAGGGCATGCAATTCGACAAGGGCTATCTCTCGCCGTACTTCACCACCAACGTTGAGGCGATGGAGGCCGTGCTCGAGGACGCCTATGTGCTGATCCACGAGAAGAAGATCACGAGCCTGCAGGACCTGCTCCCGCTGCTCCAGACCGTGGCCAAAAGCGGCAAGCCGCTCCTCGTCATCGCGGAGGAAGTCGAGGGCGAGGCCCTCGCNNCCCGGCTTTGGCGACCGCCGCAAGTCCATGCTCGAGGACATTGCGATCCTCACGGGCGGCCGCTGCCTGACCGAGGACCTTGGCATCAAGCTCGAGAATGTCACCATCAGCGACCTCGGCAAAGCGAAGCGTATCACCGTGGACAAGGATGACACGACGATCGTTGAGGGTGGCGGCAAGTCGTCCGACATCCAGGGTCGCGTCAAGCAGATCCGCCGGCAGATCGACGAGACCACCNNGAGATGAAGGAGCGGAAGGCCCGCGTGGAGGATGCCCTCCACGCGACGCGTGCGGCCGTTGAGGAAGGCATCGTAGCCGGCGGCGGTGTGGCGCTGCTTCGTTGCGCCAAGGTCATCGACGGTCTCCAGCTTGAAGGGGACGAGAAGATCGGTTCACAGATCGTTCGTCGCGCCATCGAGTATCCGATCCGCATGCTCTGTGCCAATGCCGGCGTCGAACCCGGCGTGGTGGCCCAGAAGGTCTCCGAGGGCAAGGGCAACTTCGGCTTCAACGTCGCCACGGGCGAATACGAGGATCTCGTCAAAGCCGGCGTGGTCGACCCGACCAAGGTCACCCGCACCGCGCTGCAGAACGCCTCCTCGATCGCCGGATTGCTGCTCACCACCGAGGCCATGATCACCGAGATTCCGGAAAAGAAGGACGCTCCGGCGATGCCTTCCGGCGGCGGTGGCATGGGCGGCATGGACTACTAAGCAATCGTCGCAGACAACAATCCAATTCAAGGGCGCTCCGATTTCCGGGGCGCCCTTTTTCTTGAGCTCCGCTGGGCGGAATCGTTCAGTTGCGAGGGTCCGCTTATCCGGAGCGATGCAATTGAGGTGGGGCGCGTTATCCCTAACGCGCCGCTTTGCCGGGACTGGAAGAACGGCGGGTTAGGGATCCAGCCTTCGCATGAAGCTGCGGCGGACAGGTAACCCGCCCTACTATCGGGTCCGGGTATCGCGAAGGCAGCCCCACCTCAATTGCCTCGGTCCGGCCTCACGGCGCCTGCAAAACGGGCTTGGCTGGTGGCCGGTCTCTCAACGCATCGGCGTACTTCTTCGTCTGATAGTCGACCGTCACCGAGGCGCCCGCACCGTCCTTCTTGATGAGCGCCTGGATCTGATGGAGGTGCGGCTGGAGAATCCAACAGCTCTGGGCTCCAAGGTTGTTGGGTTCATCCATCAGCTGAAGGTACTCGACGTAATGTTTCTTCCACTCCGCCTCGGTGTCGGCCACGTAGACCGACAGGTCGGCGGTATCGAGGTTGCCAATGCGCTGGAGCGCCTTGTATTTCGATTTCAATTCCTGGTAGACGGCTTCAACCACATCCCGCCGCCCGACGGAGGTCCGTACCACCTTGAAGAACTGAAGCCGGATGATGGCGCCGGATTCGTCAACCGTTAGATCCGCGCTGTCAAACCCGCCCTGCTTGGGCCGCACCTTGTACACGGTCCAGTCCTGGTCCTTGCGGCTCTCCCAAATCGCCACGCTGCCGGGGTCGAACTTCCCCTCCGGCTCGAAGCCGTAGACGTTATTGTCCGTGATGGTGAACTTGGCCATGTCCGCGTCGGCGCGCGCGGCGTAATCCGTGGTCGGCGGCGAAAAGGAGGTGGTCTGGCACGAGCAGAGCAGCAGGACAGAAACAGCCAACGCGATACGCTTCATGGCGCTGAAGATGTGGCCGGAGGCCGGGGCTGGCAAGGTCGAGATGAAATCATCCTGATAGATGGGCAAATTTTGATTTGGCTTCCGGCGATCCGAATTGGCATAACTCGGTGAACGATCCCCCATGAACCTGGTTGAGCAAGTCAAACAAGCCGGCGTGGTCGGCGCGGGCGGCGGTGGCTTTCCCACGCACGTCAAGCTGGCGGCCCGGGCGGACACCCTCATCGCCAATGGCGCCGAGTGCGAGCCGCTCCTGCACAAGGATGCCGTGGTGATGGAACATCAGGCCGCGCAGATCGTGCAGGGCATGCAGTTGGCCATGGAGGCCATCGGCGCGCGCGAGGGCATCGTGGGGATCAAGGCGAAGAACGCTCATGCCGTCGAGGCGGTGCAGGCCGCCTGCCAGGGCACCCGCGTGCGGGTGCATCTGCTTGGCGATTATTATCCGGCCGGTGACGAATACGATCTGGTGCACGAGACCACGGGTCGGCTGATCCCGCCGGCCGGCATCCCCATCCAGGTCGGCGCCATTGTGTGCAACGTCGAGACTTTCACCAATATTGCGGCTGCCGCCGAAGGCCGGCCGGTCACGCACAAGACCCTCACCATCGGCGGCGCCGTCCGGGCGCCCCGAACGCTGACCGTTCCCCTCGGCACCAGCTTGCGGGAGTGCATCGCGGCCGCCGGCGGTTCGACCGTGGCCGATCCCGTGCTGTGCATCGGCGGCCTGATGATGGGCGAGACGACGGACGATCTGGACCAGCCGGTCATCAAGACCACGACGGGTGTGGTGGTGCTGCCGCGCGACCATCACATCATCGAGCGCAAATTGAAGCCTCCGCCGATCCAGAACGCCATCGGCAAGTCCGCCTGCGACCAGTGCCGTTATTGCACGGAGTATTGCCCCCGTTTTCTGCTCGGCTACGCGGTCGAGCCGCACCAGGTGATGCGCAGCCTCGCCTTCACGGCCACCGGCGCGGAGCAATGGAACCAGTGGGCGGCGCTCTGCTGCTCCTGCGGGCTTTGCACGCTCTATGCCTGCCCGGAGGAACTTTACCCGAAGGAGGCGTGCGACCAGTCCAAGGCCGAGATGAAAAAGGCCAGTCTGAAGTGGACGGGCGCAACGACGGTCAAGCCCCACCCGATGCGCGACGGCCGGCGCGTTCCCATCAGAACCTTGATGAAGAAGCTGCGCATCCTGCAGTACGACCACTCTGCGCCATTGCAGGAGGGCGTGCTGGCACCGCGCCGGATCGTGCTGCCCTTGAAGCAGGGGGCCGGCTCGGCCAGTCAGGCGTTGGTGAAGTCCGGGGACCAGGTGAGCGCGGGCCAGCTACTGGGCGCGATTCCCGACAAGGTCCTGGGGGCCGTCATCCACGCGCCCTTTGCCGCCAGCGTGGCCGAGGTCACCCCCAACCACATCGTGCTAACCCGCCTCTGAGCAAGCCTCCCATGAACGAAAAATCCGTCGGCATGATCGAACTGTCCAGTGTGGCGGCCGGTTTTCAAGTGGCCGACACCATGCTCAAGGCCGGCAACGTCCGCCTGTACCTGTCGCGCTCCATCTGTTCCGGCAAATTCATGGTGCTGATCGCGGGTGACGCATCCGCCGTCGAGAGCGCCGTCGCGGCGGGCTCCGAGGCGGCCAATGGCTGCCTGATCGACAGCTTCGTGGTCGCCAGCATCCATCCCGACGTCCTCACCGCCCTGGGCCGCACGCAGGTGACGCCCCCGGACGGCGCGCTGGGCATCATCGAATCATTCAATGTGGCAACCCTGCTGCAGGCGGCCGACGCGGCGGCCAAGCGCGCCACGGTGCAGTTGCTGGAGATCCGCCTCGCCATGGCCCTCGGCGGCAAGGCGTTCGTCACGATGACCGGCGACGTCGCCTCCGTGCAGGCCGCGGTGGCGGCGGGCCGCAAGGTCATCGCCGACGCCGGCATGCTGGTGAACGCCGTGGTGATCTCGCGCCCGCATCCCGACGTGTACCGCGAGATGGTCTGAGCCGAACGTTGCGGACGGTCTCCTAGAGCCATCCCCGTAGCCAAACGCGTGAGCGTTTGGACGCCGTTGATCTGCTCATCTCATTGGGGATAGCGAGCTCCGCCTCCGCGTCCTCACGGATGCAGTGTAGGGCCGGCGCCGTTTCGACAGGCTCAAGGCCCCGAGCGTGTCGAGGGGCTCGTCGCCGGGCCACAATTCGATCCAGAAACGATCCGCCGATCCTCCGCCGCCAAGCCTATGGAGGACAGGCTAAGCGGCGACCCTACATCAACATCCCGACGTTTATCGCGAGATGGTCTGAGCCGGAGCCAGTGCGATCGCCCCGTAGCGCCGCACTCGTAGCCAAACACGTGAGCAGCCTGTCGGACTTAGACATCAAAAATCGCGTAAGTAGTTGTCATTGCAATAAATCTGTTTTGCTGAATGGCGGTATCACGAAAACTGATATAATTTCATTATCAGGACCTTACGCGATTTAAAAAACCGAAGTCNNAAGTCCGACAGGCTGCGTGAGCGTTTAGACACCGCGTGGGTCTACTTCGTCTTGGCCAGTTCCTGCCACAACCAGGCGCTCATCCGCTGGCCGGCGGCAAAGCAATCGAGATCGAATTTCTCGTTGGGCGAATGAGCATTGGCATCCGGCAGCGCGAGCCCGAGCAACAGGGTGTCCGCGCCGAGCGTTTTCTTGAAGTCGGTGACGATGGGGATCGAGCCGCCTTCGCGCATCAGCACCGGCTCGCGGCGAAACGCGGCCCGCAGCGCCCGCAGCGCAGCCTGCGCATGGACGCCGGAGGGCTCGACCAGATAGGGTGGGGCGCCGTGGCCGGGCGCGATCTCCATCCGCACGGTCGGCGGGCACAGCCGTTTCAGCCAGGCAATCGCGGCCTTCATGATCTCTTCCGGCCGCTGGCTGGGCACGAGGCGCATGGTGATCTTCGCCCGCGCCCAAGCTGGCACGATCGTCTTGCCGCCCTCGCCTTGATAACCGCTCGTCAGACCGTTGATTTCAAACGTGGGCCGGGCGGTGGTGCGTTCGAGCGAACTGAAGCCCGCCTCGCCAAACAGCGCCGGCACGCCGAGGAACCGGCGGTGGCCCTCCTCCGAACCCGGCAGGCGCCGGAGCTGCTTCCGTTCGAGCGGGGTGAGTGCCACGACGTCGGCGTAGAATCCCGGGATCGTCACCCGGCCCTTGGCGTCGCGCATCTTCGCGAGCAGCTGGCTCAGCGCCATTGCCGGATTCTCCACCGACCCGCCGAAAAGGCCCGAATGCAGGTCGCGGGACGGTCCTCGCAGGGTGACTTCGAGCGAAACAACGCCGCGCAGTGCGTAGGTGAGCGCCGGCAGGTTTTTCGCGGGCATGCCGGTGTCGGAAATCACCACAGCATCGCAACGAAGCTCCTCGCGGCGCTGGCGCAGGAAGGGCGGCAGGCTCTGGCTGCCAACCTCCTCCTCGCCTTCGAGCACAAACGTCAGATCGCAAGGCAGGTCCGTGCCAGTCTTGACGTAGGCTTCCACCGCCTTCAGGTGGGCGAAATGCTGGCCCTTGTTGTCAGCGGAGCCGCGGGCGACTAGGGTGCGGCCGTGGATGGCCGGTTCGAAGGGCGGTGACTCCCAGAGCTCGAACGGCTCGGGCGGTTGCACGTCGTAATGGCCATAGACCAGGAAATGCGGACGCCGTCCCGCCCGGCGGGGCGTGCGGGCCAGCACAATGGGATGGCCCTTTGTGGGACACAGTTCGGCGTCGAGGCCGAGCTGCCGGCAGTGTTGCGTGAGCCAGGCGGCGCAATTCTCAAGGTCCGGCTTGTGGGCCGGCTGGGCGGAGACGCTGGGAAAGCGCAGAAGTTCGCACAGTTCGTCAATGAAACGCGGCTGGTTGGCTTTGAGGTAATTGAGGACGGCTTTCATAGGGATTGCGGTCACGGTTTACCGTTTGGTCAGAGATGGCAAAACGAATAGCGCAGCAGCCGGCCGCATCCAGACGGTCAGGCGAAATCGATCGACGGCCGGGCAGGAAGCGCGGCGTTCAGGCTCGCTCGTCCCGGAGCACCCGCTCGATGGCATGGGCCAGGTCGGCGATCTCGTAGGGCTTGGACACCATCCCGCGGAAGCCGTGTGCCTGATAGTTGGACAGGACCAGGTCGTTGGAATAGCCGCTGGAAACAATGGCGCACACCGCGGGATCCAGTCTCAGCAGTTGCTCCATGGCTTGGCGCCCGCCCATGCCACCCGGCACGGTCAGATCGAGGACCACGAGGGCATAGGGCCGGCCCTCCTGACGTGCACGCGTGTATTCCCGCACGGCTGCCTCGCCGTCCTTGACCGCGGTGACTTCGTAGCCAATTCGCCTGAGCATTACGCAGCCGACCTGCAGGATCATGTCCTCGTCATCCATGAACAGGATGCGCACCGGACCGGACGCGGCCGGCGGGGACGCGATCGCCGCGGGGGTATTCGCCGCATCCGGTGCACTGGCGGCGGCGGGCAGCCAGATGCGGAAAGTGGTGCCCCGGCCAATAACCGATTCGGCGGAGATATGGCCGAGGTGCTTCTTCACAATGGAATGCACCGTGGCGAGGCCGAGGCCGCTGCCCTGTTTCTTGGTCGTGAAATACGGGTCGAAGATGTGTTGCAGATCCTTCGGTAAAATCCCCGGACCATGGTCCGCAATCGTCAGCTTCACGTAGCGACCGGGCGCGAGTACCTGATTGAGTTCGGCGCCGACCAGATCATTCTGCAGGGTAATGTCGATGATGCCGCCGTCCTTCATGGCCTGCACGGCGTTGATTACGATGTTCTGAACAACCTGGCCGATCTGGCCCTTGTCAACATTGGCCGGCCAGAGATCACCCGGGATGTCAAACTGGCACCGCGAGTGCGAACCGCGCAGGGCAAACTCAGCGACTTCGCGAACCACGTCAGGCAGAACCACCGCTGCGCGGATGGGTGCGCCACCCTTGGCGAAGGTGAGCAGCTGCTGCGTAAGATCCCGGGCGCGTACGACCGCCTTCTCCGCGTCGCGCAGCGAGCTGGCGGACTCAGGTTCCATTTTGGAGTCCAGGCGCGCGAGCGAGAGATTGCCCATGACGACGGTCAGCAGGTTGTTGAAATCGTGCGCGAGGCCGCCGGCCAGCAACCCGAGCGACTCGAGTTTGCTGGCGCGCAGCAGTTCGGCCTCCAGCTGCGCCTCGCGCTTCAGCTGCTGGCGAATCTGCTCGGTCTGCGCACTCACGCGGCGTCGGAGCGCGGCAACCCAGACGATGAACAGCAGGATACCCACGGCCAGCGTGCCCGTGAAGCCGAGAATCCGTCTGCGTGTTAGCCAGGAGGGGCGCGTCAGCACGGCAATGTCGCCAGCGTTGCGCAGCTGAAATTGAAAACCCGCCGGCTGCGCGTGGGTTTCGGCAGCGGGTCCCGTCCAGTCTTTTGATAAATGGCTTCGCGCAAGAGGATGCGGCCGCCCTGCCGTCCGGGAAATCCGACGACGTCAATCCGGGCGCCAGGCTCAAGTGGAGTCTGTTCGCGGGAGAGAACCAGGAGGGTCTGCCCGGCGTCCGCGATGTGAATTAGGTGGCCCGGGGAGTACTGCAGCACGACGCCCGATACCTTCAGCCGGTGGGTGCTCGACAGCAGGGAATCGAACTGACCAAGGCTGCCGAGCGAGCGGGCCGGCAAGTCAAAGGGTTTTTCCGGGGCCGGCTCCTCGACCTGCACATACGCCGCGCCCGGCACATAGAGCGTGATCCCGGCCAGCTTGCGTTGCGCATTGGCGTTGGCCGAGCAAACACCATGCAGCCGGATGACCGCTCCGACCATGGCCGAAACGTACTCGCTGGCGGGCAGCACCGCGACGAATTCACCTGTCGAGGCAACAACTTCCAGGTCGTTCCAGGGCCCCCGGCGGCGGATCTGGCGGAGATAGCCGCGCATTTCAACCCAATTGGCGTTTTCGGCCCCGGTCAGTGCACTTTCCAGGGAGGTCAGACTGGCCTGGGGCAGGACCAGAGTGCTGACCTTGTCGAATCTGGAGGCTATTACGACCGGGGCAAACGGGCCCATGGCGGTGACCCCATGCACCTCGAGATTCCGGCCGGGACCGAACACTGCAGATGTCGACTTCCCCCGCATGACGCAGATGCCACCGCTCGAGTCCTGGATAAAGAAGAACGGGGAGTCCGGGTGGGACCACGTCACGACTCCCGTGAGCCAGACCGGCAAACTCTCCATTGCTTCGGGAGCTGACATCTCGAGCACCTGCTGGGCGAGTCGCAGGGTTGTCCGATTCGGCTGGACCGCGGGTACGGTGGCTTGGTTATTGCCTAGACGAAAGAGACCGGCGCGCAGCCGCCATTCCGTGCCAATGATCGCCGGATAACCCACGGCATCGATTATCGCATTGACGGGACAAAGCGTCGTCTGACCGGTGAGCACGTCGATCTGTCCGCTGTCATCACGGACTTTCACATATCGTCCCGGCTCCTGCGCCTTGACCGCGCCGACAATGTGCGCGATCCGGTCGCCCGGGAGGCGCGGCAGGTTCTCGATCGGAACGACCGGAGTCTGGAAGCGAGGGTCATTCTCAAGGCGGTTGACGATGGTCAAATGCTTCATGCCCGGAATGAGCACTTCCAGGGAGGAGAGTTTGTCGTCCGGTCCGATCTTCGGATTGTAGACACCCTCGATACGCACATTTGTGTCGCTCAGGTCGGGCACCTGGTCATTTGGCTCGAGCTGCACCCAGGCGAAAATAGTTTCCCCCTCCACCGAGAGGGTCAGGTACAGGTGGGTGGGATCGAGCCGCCGGAAGTGATCGACCAAACCCTCGCAGGTGACGAATCTCCTGATGGCCTGCCGGAACTGCGTGACCTTGCCGGCAATCGAGTAGGGGACCAGCCGGGACGAGCCTTGCTGAGTAATGGTGGCATGCTCGAACGAGATGTCGGCGTTGGGCGGCAAGATTGTCCCGGTAGCGACTATGTGTTGACCGGCTTTGAACAGGAAAAGATTGTCGCCATAGGGAACGTAGGCGCCCTCACCGTTGGCGTCCTGGACAAAGAGCATTTTCCAGCCCGCGTCGGTATAGGTCACATCGCATTCGAGCCGCAGAAGCACCGGCCGGGACTTTTGTTCAGGGGTCAGATCCCAGTATTGCTGGATATTCGTGATCAGCGGTGCGGCGTCGACCTGGGTTTCCGCCGGTTTCGACGGCTGGTCCTGCGCGACCAAGCCCGGCGCAGCCAGCACCACCAAGAGCGTCCAGACAACGCTCCACCCAACACGGGGGAATCTTTTCAACTGACGGCATATTAGAAACATGGCAATCTGCTGCCTAAGACCAAGTGAACCGTTAGGCTGACCTCAGGATCAGCACAAACCTGCTGGAGATAAAGCCAAGAGATGCGGGCCGGAGGCGATTCTTTCGCTTCCGTTCAGCCGCCGACCCTGCTTCGCTTGGCCCCCATGGAAGTGATCATCTTGGGTTCGGGCACCTCGCAGGGGGTGCCGATGATCGCGTGCCGGTGCGCGGTCTGCACCTCCGCCGATCCGCGCAACCAGCGCACGCGCTGCAGCATTCACGTGGTCATGGACGGCCTGCACATCCAGGTCGATGCCGCCCAGGAGTTCCGCGAGCAATGCCTGCGCCATGGGGTTGACTGGCTGGATCTCTTCATCCTCACCCATGGTCACGCCGATCACGTGGCCGGCATGGACGACCTGCGGCGCTTCTGCGACCTGCTCGGCGGCAGTGCGCTGCCCATCTATTCGACCGACGAAGGCATGAGCCGCGTGATCGCGATGTATCCCTACGCGATCATGGAACGGCCGGTGGTGCGCGGCTACCCGGCGTTCAAACTCGCCGAGTTGCCCCCGGTGCTCGAGTTGGAGCAGGGGATCATCCGTTCCACGCTCCTGCCGCATGGCGGGGTCAACGTGCTCGGCCTGGTTTTCGAGGAGCGCAGCAGCGGGGCGAAGTTTGTCTACTACACTGACTGCAAGCGCGTGCCCGCTGAGGCCCGGGCGCTGGCGGCGGGCGCGCAGGCCATGGTGCTCGACGGACTGCGCCCGGAGTCGCACCCCACGCACATGAACATTGCGGAGGCCGTCGAGGTCGCCCGCCTCATCGGCGCGCCGGTGACCTATCTCACCCACCTGACCCATGCGGTTGACCACGGACCCTTCGAGGCCACGCTTCCGCCGGCGGTCCGCCTGGCGTATGACGGACTCAGATTGAAGCTTTGAGCGGGACTCGTGAAGTAGAACCACGCTCAGTCTCCGAGGAACACAGACCGTTCAGTTAATCATGTAGGAAGCCAGCTTGCCCGTTCGACAAGCTCAGGGTCCCGAGCGAGGTCGAGGGACGGGCGATTTGCCCTCTGCCATCCCCCTCCGCCGGGCCTTCCGCCGTCGCCAAGCCTATGGCGGACAGGACGGAGGACCGATCGCGCGCACCGGTCGGCCGTAGCTTTATGCGAAGGCTGAAGCGCGCTTCCTACAAATGAACAGGTCCGGCTGAGCGCGAGCGGGCCGCGCGGTGTTGGCGGCAAATGCCGGAACTGGCAAAGCCCGATCCGGAACCTGATTTCGCGGGCCCGTTACCGGGCCGAGCTACCGCAGCGCGCGGATCTCCGGCACGCGCCACCACAGGTACAAGCCGTACGCGAGGGCGATGATTCCCCCCAAGGCCGCGCCGGCGGGAACACCAAAGTGTTCCGCCACGGTGCCGGCAATCAGCGATCCGATCGGAAAGAAGCCCACGAACACCATCATGTACACGCTCATGACCCGCCCGCGCAGGGCGTCGGGCACGGTCGTCTGCACGAGGGTGTTGGCCGTCGCGTTTTGCGTCATGAACGCAAGACCGGCCACGACCAGGAATCCGATAGTCAGGTGAAACGACTTGGACAACGACAGGGCAATGACCATCACCGGAAACAGCAGGTTGCCGACCGTCAGGATCAGCCCCTTGCGCTGATAGTTTCCGAGCGAGGCAATCACCAG
This sequence comes from Opitutia bacterium, assembly GCA_003153035.1. GTDB lineage: Bacteria > Verrucomicrobiota > Verrucomicrobiia > Opitutales > Opitutaceae > Fen-1467. The sequence goes on along the minus strand of PMBT01000160.1, from coordinate 5,680 downwards.
GGCTCCCGCCAGCGCGCCCACCCCGATGGCCGTGCTCATAAAGCCGTAACCAACGGTTCCGGCATGAAGGACGTCCTGGGCGAACGCCGGCAGCAGCGCCATATAGCCAAGGGCAAACATGTTTGACACCGCGACCAGCGTAATCAGCGGCCGCACGGTCGGGCTATGCCAGATATAGCTGAGACCCTCCCGCATCTGCGTCAGCGGAGACTCCGTCGAAGTGGCGCCGACATAGGGCTTCACATCCATGAGGGCCAGTCCCGCAATCACGGCCAGGAAACTGACGCCGTTCAGCACGAAACACCATCCCGCGCCGACTGCGGCCAGGATGATTCCCGCGAGCGCGGGGCCGACGATCCGGGCGGTGTTGAACATCGCCGAATTCAGCGCGATGGCGTTCATCAGTTCCTTGCGGCCAACCATCTCGACCACAAACGCCTGCCGCGTCGGCCCGTCAAAGGCATTCGCCGTGCCCAGGAAGAACGCCAGAATCGCAATGTGCCACCACTGGATCGTGCCGAGCAACACGTCAGCTGCCAGGATGAACGCCAGGGTCATCATGGCCGTCTGGGTGACCAGAAGCAGCCGACGCTTGGGCACCCGGTCGGCCACGACCCCGGCCCAGAGTGAAAAAGCCAGCACCGGCACGCCGGAGCAAAACACCACGACGCTCAGCTTAAACGGTGAGCTCGTCAATGCGTACACCAGCCAGGCCTGGGCCACATTCTGCATCCAGGTGCCGATCAAAGACACGAGCTGGCCGAAGAAGAACAGGCGGTAGTTGCGATGCTGAAGTGCGGCCAGAGTGTGGCGCAGTGCGAAACCACTCGCCGGAGCGACCCGGCCGGGCGAGCCGGCGGGAGCCTGGGCGGAATGGCGGGTGTTGGGATCGCTGTCACCCATATTAGAGAAGGCGGGGCAGGCTTGGTGACGAAGCAGCCCGCGTCAAATGATCCGCGCGGCGATAAAATGAGCTTATGATTCTTTGACGCAGGCTGCTTCGTCCGCATTTCGGCCGCAGAATGTCTGGTATGGGTCGGGGCGCTTTGCTGGCCAGCAGAGTCGCGCCCTCCGGAACGGGCGCAGGCCCCTCGGCAGGCTCGGGGCGGTGAGCCCGTCGAACGGGCAAGCCTGCGCCCCTTTCCATGGTTTTCGGAAAGCCTCCAGCGCTCGCGGTCATCGATCCCGATGCCCCCGGATCGACGCTGCGAAAACAGCGGGGTTCACGCGTGCTTGCCATTGGCGAAAAAAACGCTTGCTTAAAGCCTACTAATGAAATCTAGATTGAAATAGTCGACATTATGAAGCTCTCCAAGAAAGGCGAGTATGCCCTGCGGGCATTGATCGATCTCGGCATAGCCACCGAAGTCGGCCGATCGCTTGTTCAGGTCACTGAACTCGCCGCAAATGAGCAACTTCCGATCAAATTCCTCGAGCAAATCATGCAGTTGCTCAAGGAGGCGGGTCTCGTCGAAAGCCAGCGAGGGAAATTCGGCGGCTACCGTCTCGCCCTGCCAGCCGGCAAGATTGCCATTGGGCAGGTCGTGCGCCTGATCGACGGCCCGCTGGCCCCGATCGGTTGCGTTAGCCAGACCGCCTATGAGAAGTGCTCCTGCCCCGATGAAACGCACTGCGGCCTGCGCATGCTGATGCTCGATGTGCGCAACGCCATCACCAACATCCTCGACCGCTATTCGCTGGCCGACGTGGTCGAAGTGACGTTACGCAAGATGCGCCGCGACGCCGTGCCACTGCCTTTCACCCAGCCCTTGCGCGCAGCCCAGCAGGCGCGCGAACGCCGGAAGCATCCCCTGGCCACTTGGTCCGGCCGGCTGCAGCCGGTCGAAGGACTCATCAACAATCTCCTTGGAGATTACGCGATATGAATGCGATCAAGCCACCGGCCCTCCGGGCCATGCTCGCGGCGGTGACCTTGTCCGCCGGACTAATTCCTGGGCGCGCGGCGGACGACTCCGATGCGGAAATCAAAACGCTGCGCGAGCAGATTCGGCTACTAGACGAGCGGTTACACCAGCTCGAGCAGAAACAGCAGCTCAAGGAGCAGGAGGCGGCCGCCGCGACCAAGGCCGCTCCCAGGATCATTGCGAGCGACACCGGCTTTGCGATTACCTCGGCCGATGGCGCCAACTCCCTCAAGTTGCGCGGCCTCGTGCAGCTCGATTCGCGGACTTTCTTCGCTGACGGCGGCATCGTGAACAATGCGTTCGTGCTGCGCCGCGCCCGTCTGTTCTTTGAAGGCACGATCGGCCGGGATTTCTCCTTCCAACTCGTGCCCGAATTTGGCGGCGGCAGCTCCACTGGGTCCACCGTGCCCAGCATCCTTGATGCAAACCTTGGCGTCACTTTGAGCAAGGGATTGCAGTTCAAGATCGGCAAATTCAAATCCCCGGTCGGCCATGAGTTGCTGCAACCTGAGACGTCGACTCTTTTCAGCGAGCGCTCGCTTGCGACCAACCTGGTGCCCAACCGCGACCTTGGCATCCAGGCCTCGGGTGAACTGCTGAAAGGCACCGTCAATTATGCGGTGGGCGTCTTCAACGGTGTGGCCGATGGCGCCAGCTCGACGAACGCTGACTTCGATAACGACAAGGATGTCGCCGGCCGGGTGATGGCCTCGCCGTTCAGGAACCGGGTCGACTCGCCGGTGCAGGGCCTTAATCTCGGCGTATCCGGCAGCTTCGGCCGTGAAAAAACTGCCAGCGGTCATACCAGTGCCTACCGCACAGACGGCCAGCAGGTGTTCTTTTCCTACGCCGCGAGCACGATCTCCGACGGCCAGGCCTGGCGCCTCTCGCCGCAGGTCGACTACCGCTACGGTTCTCTTGGTGTGCTTGGCGAATATGTGCTGTCCACGGTCAATGTCCGTCCCAGCCTGACCGGGCCCAAGGCCGAGTTGCAGAACCATGCCTGGCAACTCGCGGTCGGCTACGTCCTCACGGGCGAGAAGTCGTCCTATGCCGGCTTGGTGCCCGCCACGAACTTCGACTACCGCCAGGGCACGTGGGGTGCGTTTGAAGTGGCTGCCCGGTGCGCCAACCTGAAGATCGATGATGCGGCCTTTCCGCTCTTTGCCTCGGCTGCCAGCAATGCCGACGAGGCCACCGCCTTCGGGGTCGGCCTCAACTGGTATCTGAGCAAAGCCGCGATCTTCAAGTTCGACTACTACCATACCAGTTTCGGCTTTAACCCGGCCGCTCCCCGGGTTTCAACCGCTCCCGTTCTCCAGCAGGACGAAAAGGTCTTCATTACGCGTTTCCAATTGGCGTTCTGACCCCGCCCACCGGAATCCCCGCTCATGATATCCCGCGCTTTCCTTCTGTTGCTGCTCTCCGCGATGGCGGCACACGCCGAGAAAGCCGTCCTGCGCGTCGGCTATTTTCCCAACATCACCCACGCCCAGGGCGTGATCGGCAGCCAGACCACGCGCGTAGGCCACGGCTGGTTTGAACAGCGGCTGGGACCCGACGTCACGATCCAGTGGTTTGCCTTCAACGCGGGGCCCAGCGCGATGGAGGCGATCTTTGCCGGCTCCATCGACCTGACCTACGTCGGGCCGAATCCCGCGCTCAATGCCTACATCCGGTCGCGCGGCGACGAGATCCGCGTGCTGGCCGGCGCGGCCGAGGGCGGGGCGGCGCTGGTCGTGGCGGGCGACGGCCGCATCAAGACGCCGGCGGATTTTCGCGGGCGAAAACTCGCGACGCCGCAGTTTGGCAACACCCAGGACGTCGCTGCGCGCGCCTGGCTGAAGAAACAGGGCTTCAAAATCACGCAGACCGGCGGCGACGTGTTCATCCTGCCCACGGCCAACCCCGACCAGCTCGCGCTTTTCCAGACCGGCCGGATCGACGCCGTCTGGACCGTCGAACCGTGGGTGTCGCGGCTCGAGCAGGAGGCGGGCGGCAGGGTCTTCCTGGAGCAGCCCGACATCGTCACGACGCTGCTCGTGTCCAGCGTCCGCTTGCTGAAGGACCATCCGGAACTCGCCGGGAAATTCCGCGCGGCCCACGCCGAACTCACCGCCTGGATCGGCGACCACGGGGACGAGGCGCGTGCCCTCGTCCGCGCCGGCCTGAGCGCCGAGATGCGCCGGGAATTTTCCGCCAGCCTGGTCGCGAGCGCCTGGAAGCGCCTGCATTTCACCGCTGGCCTCCAACCGGCGCAAATCGAGGGCTTGGTCGCCGACGCGCAGAGCGCCGGCTTCCTCCGCGACGCCCTTCCCCTGGACCGTCTTTTTTCCGGAAAACCATGACCCTGCAACAGGAACTCGCCGTCACGCCTAGTGCCAAGCTGGCCGTCAAAGAAGTCTCGAAGACCTTCCGTACCGACCGCGGCAGCGTGCACGCCCTTGACCACGTCACCCTGAATGTCAGCGAGGGCGAGTTTGTCTGCCTGGTGGGGCCGAGCGGCTGCGGCAAGTCGACCCTGCTCAATATCATCGCGGGCCTGGAGACGCCCGATGCGGGCTGGGTGCTGACGGACGGCGAGCCGATTCGCGGCCCGGGACGCGATCGCATGATGATGTTGCAGGAGACGGCGCTGTTTCCCTGGCTCGACGTGTTCGACAACGTGATGTTTGGACTGAAGCTGAAGCCCGGCCTGTCGACGGCCGAGCGAAAAGAGGTGGCGGACTATTACCTGCGCCTCGTCGGGCTGGAGCGATTCATGCACGCATACATCCACGAGCTTTCCGGCGGCATGAAACAGCGCGTGGAGCTGGCGCGGGCGCTGGCGCCCAATCCGCGGGTGTTGCTGATGGACGAGCCCTTCGCATCGCTCGATGCGCTCACCCGCGAGCAGCTTTACGGCGACCTTCAGCAAATCTGGGAGGACCGCCGGAAAACCATCGTGTTCGTCACCCACAACGTCCGCGAGGCCGCCTGCCTGGGCGACCGCGTGGTGCTGTTCTCGCCGCACCCCGGGCGCATTCGCGAGGAATTCAAAATCGCGCTGCCGCGGCCCCGCGACATCAACAGCGTGGATCTCGCGGAACACGCCACGGAAATCATGCGCGCCCTCAAGGGGCATCTGCGCGCCACGGAGGTCCAGGAATGAAACGCATTGTCGTCGCCCTAGTGTTCTTTGCCGCGCTGATCGCGGCGTGGCAGTACGCTTTCACTGCCCGCATCTGGTCGCCGGTGCTGGTGCCGTCGCCCGGTTCGGTGGCGCTTTTTCTCTGGGACAACACGTTCAATCCCGGCACTGCCGGGGCGCCGAATCCCAACCAGTGGCAGCTATTCCTTGCCATCGGCATCACCCTGAAGCGGCTGCTGGCGGGATACTTGATCGGTCTGGCCGCAGGCCTCCCGCTGGGGCTGCTCACCGCGCGCTTCCGCCCGGTGCGCGACACACTTGGCGTGCTGGCGCTGGGCCTGCAGGGCCTGCCGAGCGTTTGCTGGGTGCCGCTGGCGCTGCTGTGGTTCGGCCAGACCGAAGGCGCGATGCTGTTCGTTGTCGTGATGGGCACTTTGTGGTCTGTGGTCCTTGCAACCGAGGCGGGTGTGCGTAACGTAAACCCCATCTATATCCGGGCGGCGCGCACCATGGGCTCACGCTGGCTGCACATCTGGCTGAAGGTCATCATGCCGGCCTCGCTCCCCTTCATCGTCAGCGGGATGAAGCAGGGCTGGGCCTTCGCGTGGCGCTCGCTCATGGCCGC
>PMBT01000075.1:6521-7185 GCA_003153035.1 Opitutia bacterium | reverse complement strand
CCAAGGCCTCACGGCCTTGGCTACGGGTGAGATCCAGATTCCAAGGAGCTTGGCGAAAGCTCAGAGCAGAGCGCGGATCTGCTCAAGCAGCGCCGGATACGCGCTCACGGCGGAGAATTGCGGAAACTGCCGCACCACGGCTTCCGGCGCGCGAAACAGAATGCCGTGGTCTGCCTGGGTCAGCATCGACGTGTCGTTGAAGGAATCGCCGGCCGCAACGACGCGATAATTGAGCGACTGCAGGGCCGCCACGGAACCGCGCTTCTGGTCCGGAAGGCGCAGCTGGTAACCGGAGATTCGATCGTTCTCCACGATCAGCCGGTTGCAGAAAAGCACCGGCTGGCCGAGTTGGCGCAGGAGCGGCTGCGCGAACTGCTCGAATGTGTCGGACACGATGATCACCTGCACCTGTTCCCGCAGCGCGTTGAGAAACCCGAGCGCCCCTGGCAATGGCGCGAGGGAACCGATGATTTCCTGAATTGTCGAGAGGAGGATTCCATGCCGGTCGAGAATCTTGAGGCGGCCGCGCATCAGTTTGTCGTAGTCCGGCTCGTCGCGCGTGGTGTGGCGCAGGTCGGCGAGGCCGGTCCGTTCGGCGACGGCGATCCAGATTTCGGGCGTCAGGACGCCTTCCATGTCGAGCGTGACGATGCTTTGCTTCACA
>PMBT01000075.1:0-6482 GCA_003153035.1 Opitutia bacterium | reverse complement strand
GTCCGGCGGCCGGCGACTCGCCCACCTGGCGCCGTCAGACGTCCGCTTCGACCGGCACGGAACTCAGGCTGCGGCAACGGTCCCTGACGCGGCGGTACATGTCGGCAAACCCGAGGCCGCAGGACTCACGGATGATCTCGACGTTGCTGCCATGCTCCACGAAGCGATCGGGCCAGCCGATGCGTTCGACCGCGACGCGGCAGTCGGCTTCCTGCAACACCTCAAGCACCGCGCTGCCAAAACCGCCCGCAAGCACATGGTCTTCCATTGTCACGAGCAGCGGAATGCAGGCAGCCTGGCTGAGCAGCAGCGTCCGGTCAAGGGGCTTGATGAAGCGCGCATTGACGACGCCGCAGGAGAGTCCTTCCTCCACCGCCAGCTTCTCGGCGATCCTGAGCGCGTCCTGCACCATCGGACCAAGCGCCCAGATCATCAGATTCGAACCGGGCCGGAGCATTTCCGCCTGGCCGACCGGAATGGTGGCTGGCTGGGTTTTCAGCGCCACGCCGCAGCCCACGCCGCGCGGATAGCGAATGAACGCCGGACCGCTCAGCTGCAGGCTGGTGTGCAGCATGTCGACGAGCTCGTCCTCGTCCCTCGGCTGCATGACGACCGCATTGGGCACGCAGCGGAGATAGGCGAGGTCGAAGAGTCCGTGATGGGTGGGCCCGTCGTTGGGCGAGAGTCCCGCGCGATCGAGACAGAAGACGACCGGCAGGTTCTGCAGGCAGACATCGTGGATGATCGGNNTTGGCGGCCATGCCGGCGGCGAACAACACCGCATGCTCCTCGGCGATGCCCACGTCGAAGAACTGCCGCGGGCACTCCGCGGCGAGATAGGAAAGCCCCGTGCCGCTCGGCATGGCGGCGGTGACGCCGACAATGCGCAGGTCGGCCTTGGCGAACCGGACGAGCGCCCGGCCGAGGACGTCCTGGTAATTCGGCGGCGTGCCCGGCGCCGGCGCGCGGCTCTCGCCGGTATTGGGATCAAACGAGCCCAGACCGTGGAATTTCTCCGGCGCCTTCTGGGCGGCCTCGAGTCCCCGGCCCTTGGTGGTCAGGACATGCAGCAGGATGGGGCCGTCACTCTGCTTCGCGAACTCGAGGTTCTTGATCAGCTCGTCGATATTGTGGCCGTCGATCGGGCCGAGGTAGCGCAGCCCGAACTTCTCAAACAGGCTCGATTCGACGAAAAAGTCCTTGGTCTCGCGCTTCCATTTCACCCACAGGTGGTGCATTTCCGGACCATGGGGCAACCCGGTGAAGAATTTCTCCAGGTCGTGGTGGATTTTGTTGTAGGTCGGGTTGGTGCTGAGGCGGTTGAGGTACTTCGCCATGGCCCCGACATTCTTGGCGATGGACCACTCGTTGTCGTTGAGGATGACGATGAGGCGCTTCGTGCAGGCCACCACATTGTTGAGAGCCTCCAGGGTGATCCCGCAGGTGAACGCGGCGTCGCCACAGATGGCCACCACGTGCTCGTGCGAGCCGCGGAGATCGCGGGCCGTCGCCATGCCGAGCGCGGCCGACAAGGCGGTCCCGGCGTGGCCGGCGCCATAGCAATCGTGCGGGCTCTCGGGCCGGCTCAGGAAGCCGCTCGGGCCGCCGGATTGGCGCAGCTTGCGGAACACATCGCCTTTGCGGCCGGTAAGGAGTTTGTGGGCGTACCCTTGGTGGGAGACATCGAAGACAAACTGGTCATCGGGCGTGTTGAAAACCCGGTGCAGCGCGATCGTGAGCTCGACAACGCCGAGGTTCGGCGCCACGTGGCCGCCGTTCGCCGCGGTCACCGTGACGATTTCGTCGCGCAACTCCCCGGCGAGGCGCACTAGTTCGCTCGCCGGCAGGGCCTTCACATCGGTCGGGCTGCGAATCTGGTCCAGCAGCCGCGGAACCGGAACGGGTGCGGCGGGTTGATCGGAAGCGGGCGGATTCATCCCGGGGGCAGAGTCAGGGGGGCTGCGGATGCTAGCTGCCGCGCTCGGGATCGAACGGGGCGAAGGCCACGCCGTCCTTTTGCTTCTTAAGTTGCTCGATCTTCATTTCGGCATCCTTGAGCCTGGCTTCGCATTGTTTGAGCAACTTATTGCCCTCCTCAAACTTGGCAACGAGCTCGGCAAGCGGTACCTGGCCGGATTCCATTGATTCGACGGTCGACTCCAATTTGGCGAGCGCCGCCTCAAAAGTGAGCTTGGCAAGTTTGTTTTCGGCTTCCACGCCGGCATACCATGCCGGTCGCGGGCGGGATTTCAATTCTTTCCCAAAGCAGGCAGGCAAAGCGGGAAGGGGTCCGAAAATCGGGAAAGCGGGAGAGGAAAATCGGAAAGGCGGGAAGGCCGTGGCGGAAAATCGGGAAAGCGGCAGATGGTGGCTGCATAGGGGCAGGGCGCGTTATCCGTAACGCGCCATAGGGTCCAAGGCCTCACGGCCTTGGCGACGGGCCACAGGTCGCGCTTTTGGCTTCGCACGACGGGCGAAAGCGGCTGAAGTGGTGCCATGGTGTTAACCCTCGTGGCTGTCCTGATCGGATTGCGGCTGGCCGCCCAGCTCGTGCTGAACGCCCTGAACGCCTCCGAAGTGCGGCGTCATGCCACCGAGCCACCCACCGCGGTGGCGGCCATCATGGACCGCGCAACCTACGCGAAATCCGTCGACTATACGCTGGCGAAACTCCGGCTGGGCTCGATCGAAGAGGCCTGGGATGCCGCAGTGCTGGCGGCAGTGCTTTTCAGCGGCATCCTGCCGCGGCTGTTTGCGCCGTTTCACGGGTGGGCGCCGGGGGCGGCCTGGATCGGCGCACTTTATCTGCTGGCCGTTGGCGTCGCGCTGAGCGTGCCGAGCCTGCCATTTGACTGGTGGGGACAATTTCGCCTGGAGCAGCGCTTTGGTTTCAACCAGAGCAAGTTCTGGCTGTGGGTGACTGACAAGCTCAAGGGTTTCCTGCTTTTGTTGGTGATCGGATTTCCGCTTCTCTGGGCGTTGCTCGGCCTCGTGCCGTGGGCCGGCCGGACTTGGTGGCTGTGGGGCTTCGGATTGCTGTTCGGGTTTCAGCTGTTGATGCTCGTGCTTTACCCCAAACTCATCCTGCCGCTGTTCAACAAGCTCACCCCCCTGGCGGAAGGCGGCCTGCGCACGTGCCTGCTCGCGCTGGCCGACCGGACCGGCTTCCGCGCGAAGACCATTCAAGTGATGGACGGCAGCAAGCGCTCGGCGCATTCCAACGCCTTTTTCACGGGATTCGGGCGGTTCCGCCGGATCGTGCTTTACGACACCCTCGTGACGCAGCTGACCGAGGCGGAGCTGGCGGCGGTGCTGGCCCATGAGATCGGGCACTACAAACGGGGACACATTCCGGAAATGCTGGCGGTCGCCGCGGCGCTGCAACTCGGGGGCTTCGCGCTCATCGCCTGGCTGGCCCGCAGCAGCTGGTTCAACGCCGCCTTTGGCTTCCAGCTGGACGAGCTAGCGCCCACGTTTCTATTATTCGGGCTGCTCAGCGGGCTCGTGACGTTCTGGTTTTCGCCGGTGCTCAACCTGGTGTCGCGGAAACACGAGTACGAGGCGGATGCCTTCGCCCGGGACGCCGTGGGGGGAGCGGCCCCGGTGGTTGACGCGCTCCGGAAGCTGGCGAAGAAGAACCTGACCAATCTCACGCCGCACCCGCTCTACAGCGGATTCCATTATTCCCACCCGACCCTGACCGAGCGGGAGCGGGCTCTCATGGGGGCGGGCTAGCCCGACGGACTGGAAAGGCAGCCATGAGTTGGGCGGTCCAGGCATGGGAATGGCGGGCGCTGGTTGTGTTGTTAGCAACATCGATAAATTTCTGCGAGCTCCACGCGGATGCGATCACGATTGCGACCTACAATGTTGAAAACTATGTCGCCGCCGACCGCTGGGTTGACGGGGCTTACCGGCCAGCCTATCCCAAACCGGAGGCGGCCAAGGCGGCATTGCGCGCGGCGATCCGGACCCTTGATGCCGACGTGCTGGTGCTGCAGGAGATGGGGCCGCCCGCCTACCTCGTGGAGTTGCGGCGCGATCTCCGCAACGAGGGGATCGATTATGCCTATTCAGCTCTGGCCGAAGCCGCGGACGCGGACCGGCACCTGGCGGTGCTGTCAAGGAAACCATTCCGACGCGTACAGACCGTGGCCGGACTGGAATTCAGCTATTTTGGCGGTCCACAGAAAGTGAAGCGCGGCGTGCTGGAAATCACGCTGGCCGCCGGCCGGGTTGAGCTGACCCTATTCGTGGTCCATCTGCACAGCCGTTTTACCGACCGGGCGGACGACCCCGGTTCGGCGTTGCGCCGGGCGGGCGAGGCGAGGGTGATCCGCGATTATGTGCTGCGCCGTTTTCCCGATCCGGCAGCTGCGCATTTCCTCATCCTCGGTGACTGCAACGACACCAAGGGCAGTAAGTCGCTGCGTTTGCTGACCAAGCGCGGCGGCACGGTCATTTCCAGGTTGCTGGAAGCCCGCGATTCAGCCGGCGAGACCTGGACCTATTACTACCACAAGGACGAGATCTACTCACGGGTCGATTACATCATGGAATCTCCCGGACTGGCCTCCGCCGCCGACAGCGCAGCGCGCATTTTCGACGGTGCAGGTGTGCGCGAGGCGAGCGACCACCGGCCGGTGGTGGTGCGGCTTGATCTGCTGGGAGGCCCGTAGAGGAAGGACCCGCGGTGGTGGAGTAATCAAGGCACCAGCGTGGAAGCCCTCAGGCGGGCTGATGCAATAGAGCCGTGCTCGTCCTCGGAGGAGCACAAACCGTTCGGTGAATAATGTAGGAAGCCCGCTTGCCCGTTCGACAAGCTCAGGGTCCCGAGCGAGGTCGAGGGACGGGCGATTTTTCCTCTGCCATCGTTCTTTGCCAACGTTACGGAGGCTGGGTCGCGCGCGAGCGCGCTTCCTACAACTAGGAAGGCCGCAGGCGCGGCGAGGGCCATCTCTTCCGCGCGCAACAAAAAAGCCGGCGCCCCTTGGCGCCGGCTTTGGAAGCCTTGTGACTTACCGGGCCGAGACAGACACCGGAATGGTGGTCTCACCCTGGCCGAAGCCCTTAAAATAAAGCGCGCCGGCGCCGGGCTTGCCGGCTTGCACCGTAATAACGACGCTCGTCGCACCCTCCGGCACCACGGCCTCAGGCATGATGACGCTTTCCGGGATGTCGGTGGTGACATCAAGCAGGAGGCCGCCCTGCGGGGCCGCGTTCGGGATCGTAAACGTCATGGCCACCTGCTCGCCGGTGCGGAGCGTCAACGCGGAAGGAGTCACCGTTGCGCCACTGGAATCGGCGTGGAACACCCCCACCGACAACGTACTGCTGCCGCCATTGCTGAGGGCAATGTTGTAGTTCTTGTTGGGCTCGACCGGCGGAACGAAGAAGCTGACCGAACTCGGAGACTCGTAAACGGTGCGGGCCGGTGTGGCGTCCAGATAGACCGCGTCCTGTGGCGTGAAGCCACGGCCCAGGATGGTCACACGCGCCCCGACGGGGCCGCGGTTGGCTTCCATCGGCAGCGCATAGCGGCGTATGACCTTGAATTCGCCTACTGGCGTGTAGACCTCTTGGGTCTTGACCGGCGTGCTCGAATTGGCGCGATAGCGGACAAGGAAATAATACTTGGCTCCGTCGCGGCCCGCCGGGAGCGAATAGTCGTACTCGTAGACATCATTGGCCAGAGCACTCTTCCGCATCGCCTGGTTCTGTCCGTCGATGACGACGCCGACCTGGACGCTGGAACGGTCAATGTCGTTCCCTTTCATCGTCACCCGTGCGGCAATCGTATACAGTTGCGAGGGATTTTCCCGCAACACGTCGGAGGTAAGGTTGGTGATTGTCAGGTTGCAGCCCGCGAGCAGCAACAGACCGAAAACGGCCGCGAAGCCGGGCAATATTCTTCTCGCTTGAGGGAGGCGTGTGATGTGCATTGGGTTTCNNATCGGTGGCTGCACCGGCAGCCCATCAGTGGAACTTGTAATGTTAGAACTCGCTACAGCGCAAGCAAAAGCTCGGCGCGCTCCGGCACTCGGCCTCTACGTCCATGTGCCATTCTGTGCGTCAACCTGCGATTTTTGCGCATTCTACCAGACTAAGCCGACAGCGGAAGGCATGCGCGGGTTCCTCGCCGGTGTCGCGCAGGAGGCGGAATTGGTGGTTTGGGAACGTTCCGTGGATACGGTATTCTGGGGCGGCGGCACGCCGGGGCTTCTGGCCCCGCGTGCCTTGGGCGCATTGGGCGAAATCGTTCTGCGTCACAGCCGCGGACAGCCGCAGGAGTGGAGCGTCGAGATGGCACCCGCCTCGGTCACCCCGCGACGGCTGACGGTGCTGAAGGAACTAGGCGTGACGCGCATCTCCATGGGTGTTCAGAGCTTCCAACGACCGTTGCTGGAGGCATTGGGCCGGCAGCACACGCCCGAGCAGGCGCTGCGGGCCTACGAGCGCGTGCGTGCCGCCGGTTTTGCCAG
>PMBT01000050.1 GCA_003153035.1 Opitutia bacterium | reverse complement strand
CCTAATTTCCGCCGAATGCTCCGGGAGAAATACATCGCGGCGAAACAGCGTTGGGCGGAAAAGCAGAAGGCCCGGGGCGTGGCTCCGCGCGCGGTCGCGTCAATCGAGCGCTTGCCACCCGGACAGACCCTCACGACGGGCTTCCCCGTGCTCGATCTCGGCGTGAAGCCGGAAATCTCGCTGGAGCAATGGACGCTGACGCTCGACGGTTTGGTGGGGAAGCCGGCGACCCTGGACTGGAAGGCTTTCAGCGCGCTGCCACAGGTGGAAGACGTCAGCGATTTTCACTGCGTTACCAGCTGGAGCAAATATGACTGCCGCTGGGGCGGGGTGGCGTTCACCACACTCTACGAGCTGGTGCAACCGCAGCCCGCGGCTGCCTTCGTCTTTTTCACCAGCTACGACGGCTATTCAACCAACGTGCCGTTGGAGAAATGCCTGGATGAGGACGTGCTGCTGGCGACGAGCTTCGAAGGTCAGCCGATCACCCGGGAGCATGGCGGGCCGGCCCGTGTGATCATTCCGAAACTCTACGCCTGGAAAGGCGCGAAGTTCGTGCAGGGCATCACCTTCCTAGACCAGGACAGGTTCGGTTTCTGGGAGGTTCGCGGTTACAGCAATGGCGCGGATCCCTGGAAGGAAGAGCGCTACGCCTGACTGGGGCGCGGGGTCCGGCGGGTAGCCAGAGCGGCCAGTAGGAAGTGCGCAAATCTGGCCACCAGGCGGGCTGGCTCGGGATGTGCTATGAATTGTTCCGATAGTGCATCCTGACCTTCTAAGAAAACCCATTCTCGACAGTCGCAAGCTGCTCGCATTCGCCACGCTGGCTCGCTGCGGCAGCTTTACGCAGACTGCCCGCGAGCTGTTCCTCACGCAATCGGCGGTCAGCCATGCCATCAAATCACTGGAGGGGGAACTGGAGTGCCGTCTCTTTGACCGCCTGGGTCGCAAGGCCCGGCTCACGCCCGCCGGTCAACATCTGCTGGAATATGCCCACCGCATCCTTGATGAGATGCAGCACGCACGCTCGGATCTGAAGGCGATGGAGAAGCGCGGCGAATCCCGGGCTCCCGGAATCTGGCAAACCCTGGCTGGGGGCTGAACGCGGGCAGCGGCCGGGCTCGACAACGACTGGCGGGCGGCTTTTGTGGGAGGGATGGTTGAACAGCTCTCCATCCTGGCGCCTGGTTTGCTCGGCGGCTCGGTGGCGAAGGCCGCGCGGCATCGCGGACTTGCCCGGCGGATTGTGCTGTGGTCGCGCCGGCCTGAGAACCGCCTGCAGCTGCGCACCCAGCCCTGGTGCGACGAGGTCCGCGACACGCTGGAGGAGGCCGTGCGCGGCGCCAGCCTCGTCGTCCTGGCCGCTCCGGTTGAGGTGATCATCACGCTGGCGCAGGCCATCGGCCCCCGCCTCGCCGCGGGCACGCTGGTGACCGACGTCGGCAGTGTGAAGGGTGAGATCGCCCGCCTGGCCCACGCGGCCATGCCGCCGGGGGTGCATTTCGTCGGGGCGCACCCGATGGCCGGCTCCGAGAAATCCGGATGGAGGCATGCCACCGAATCCCTCTTTGAGCGGCGGACCTGCTTCGTTACGCCGGGGCCGGCCACCGACGCGGCCGCCCTCGAGGCGGTCGTGCGTTTCTGGCAGGAACTTGGCGCGGAGGTGACAACCATCGATCCCGACGCCCACGACGAGATCGTCGCGCACATNNAGCCATCTGCCGCAGGTGATCGCTGCCGGTCTTTGCCATTTTCTCGCCCAAAAGAACCCTGCCTGGCGCAACTTCGCTGGCGGCGGCCTGCGTGACACCACCCGGATCGGCGCGGGCGACCCGACCATGTGGATCGAGATCCTCCGGCAGAACCGCGAGGAGGTTCTCCGGGCCCTGCGGCAGTACGAAGACGAGCTGCACACCTTTCAGACCGCGCTGGCCAACCGTGATTTTTCCGAGCTCCGCGCGCGGCTCGAGCGGGGCAAGGCTTACCGCGACGGGTTCCGTTCGTGAACGACGGACATTCGGATTGCCTCCCGCGCCATCGTGGCGTCCGCTGGGAGCCCGCCGGAACATGGAACGACCGGTCTCCTGATCCATGATTCATCTGCCCGATCCGCTACCCATCACGCCGTTCACGCGCCCGGTGCGCGGCGAGGTGTCGCTGCCCGGATCGAAGAGCCTCACCAACCGCGCGCTGCTGCTCGCCGCGCTGTGCGATGGTCCGGTCACCCTCACTCGCGCGCTATTCAGCGAAGATACGAATGTCATGACGAACGCGCTGCGCCAGCTGGGATTTGAAGCAGCCGTAGATCCGCCAGCAACGACCATGCGCCTCGCCGGACGGGGCGGGAGAATCCCGGCACCATCGGCGGATATTTTTGTCGGCAACGCCGGCACCGCCGCACGGTTTCTCACCGCGCTGTGTGCCGCGGCGCCGCAGGGCGCCTACCGCCTCGACGGCGTCCCCCGGATGCGAACCCGGCCGATGAAGGGGTTAATCGACGCCCTGCGCGTACTCGGCGCCGATATTCACTGCCCGGGCGCGGAGGGCTTCTTCCCAATCGAAATCCACGCGCGCGGCTTGCGCGGCGGCTCCCTGAGCATGGATGCAAGCGAAAGCAGCCAGTTGCTGTCCGCGCTCCTCATGGTTGCGCCCCTAGCCCAAACGCCGGTCGAAGCGACGCTGACCGGCGGGGTGCGCTGGCCATTCGTGCAAATGACTGCGCGGCTGATGGAGCAGTTTGGCCAGCCCCCCATCGCGCGCCGCGGCGCGCAGACCCTCTTCGTCAACAACACCACCCCCTACCGGCTCGCCAACGGCGGCTATGAAATCGAGCCGGACGCCACGGCAGCGAGTTATTTCCTCGCGCTTCCCTTGGTGGCGGACGGGCGCATCGCGATGCCGGGATTGCGCCGGCCCGGGCAGGGATTGCAGGGCGACACCCAGTTTGTTGCCGTGCTGGAGCGAGTCGGGCTGTCCGCGGCCGAACTGTCCGGCCGCCCGGGTCTTGAGGCCTTCCGGGCGATCGCGGCCCCGCGCCGGGGCGTGACCCAGGATTTCCGCGATTTCTCCGACACCTTTCTCACCCTGGCCGCGATTGCGCCGCTGCTCGACGGCCCGACCCGCATCACCGGAATCGCCCACACCCGCCAGCAGGAAACCGACCGGGTGGCCGGCATGGCGCGCGAGCTGCGCCGGCTCGGGCAGGAGGTCACCGAGGAAGAGGGTGCGCTCACGATCACGCCGCGCCCGCTCACGCCCGATGTCGCGATCGAGACCTACAATGACCACCGCTTTGCCATGAGTTTCGCCGTTCTTGGCTCTTACGATCTGCTGGGCAACGGACAGCCGTGGCTGCGCCTCCGCAATCCCGGATGCTGCGCGAAAACCTTTCCCGGTTTCTTCGAGGTCCTCGGCCAGGTCTGGACGAACGCACATTCCCGCCCGTGACCACCCCGGATTTCATCATTGTCGCCATCGATGGCGGCGCGGCCTCGGGCAAGTCGTCCACGGCGGGCGTCCTGAGCGAGCGATTCAACCTCCTCCATGTTGACACCGGCTCGTTCTACCGGGCGTTGACCGCGGAAATGCTGCGACGCGGGGTGAGCCCGGCCGATCCGACGGCCGTGGGCACCGCGGTCGCCGCGCTGCAGCTTGGCACCCGCGTGACCGGTCGGCGCGCCGAGATGGAAATCGCAGGCCGCGTGGCCGGGGACGAGATCCGCAGCAAGGCGGTCAACGACCACGTTTCGCTTTTCGCCGCGATTCCCGGGCTGCGGCAGGCGCTCCTGGCCTACCAGCGCGGCCAAACCGTCGTCGCGCGCCGCCATGGCTTCCGCGGCCTGGTGATGGAGGGGCGTGACATCGGTTCGGTGATCTTCCCCGACGCGGACTTCCGCTTTTTCCTGTACGCCGACCCGGCGGAGCGCGCACGCCGCCGCGTAGCGCAAGGCCAGCTGGACACGATCCATGAACGCGACCGGATCGACTCGTCGCGCAAGGCGTCGCCGCTCACCTGCCCGCCCGGAGCCACGGCGATTGACAGCACCCATCTCACCCGGGACGAAGTGGTCGCGCGCATGGCCGCGCCCATTGCCGCCCGTCTCGCCGCGCCATGAGCCTCCCTTTCCCTCAAGTCGGGATGGATTTCGTCTACGGCTTCTTCCACTTCGGCATGGGGGTGCTTTGCGACATCCATTTCAATGCGGAGGTGAGTGGCGTCGAGAATATCCCGCGCCAGGGCGGATTCATCGTCGCGGGGAACCATGTCAGCCTCCTTGATCCGCCGATTGTTGGCTCATTTGTGCCGCGCCAGATTTGCGCCTTTGCCCGCAAGACACTCTGGAAGGGCAGTTTCGTGAGCTGGTGGCTGGATACCGTCGGGGTCATTCCCGTGGACCGGGACGCGGGTTCGGACGTCACCGCCATCCGCCGTGTCATCCGCGTCCTCCAGGGGAACAAAGGAGTTATTGTCTTTCCCGAGGGCACCCGTTCCGCGACCGGCCGTCTGCAACGCCCGAAATCGGGCGTCGGGCTGATGGCTTGCCGCACGGGCGTCCCGGTGGTGCCGGCGCGCATCTTCGGATCGTATGAGGCTTTCGGCCGCGACCGGCCGTTGCGGCTCGGCACGCCGATCGCGGTCGTGTTCGGCCAGCCGCTGCTGCCCGGTGATTACGACGACCGGACGACGGGCAAGGAACGCTACGAGCATGCCTCGGAACGCGTCATGGCCGCCATCGGCGCGCTGGAGCGGCCGCGGCCCAAGGTGATCTGAACCTCAACCACGCACCGTGCCGGCGGCCAAATCGGCGGTGACCGCCCGCAGGCGCGCCACAATCCGGCCGGCATCGCCGAGGTTCTCCTGGATACAGTTGACCAGCGCGCTGCCCACCACCACGCCATCGGCGCTGCGCGCCACCTGGTTCACCTGGTCGCGCCGCGAAAGCCCGAAGCCCACCACCACCGGCAGCGTCGTATGCGCGCGGATGCGGGCGACCGCCTCGGGAATGCCGCCGGCGATCTGGTCGCGCACGCCGGTGACCCCCTCGCGCGAAACGTAATAGATGAAGCCCGTGGCTGCGGCGGTGATTTTCGGGATGCGGCGATCGGGGGTGGTCGGCGCCACGATGAAGACGGTCCGGAGATCGTGGGCGCGGCTCGCGGCGAGCACCTCGCCGGCCTCCTCGGGCGGCAGGTCAAGCGTGAGCAGACCGTCGACGCCAGCCGTCTTTGCGTCGCGCAGGTAGGCGTCGACGCCGTTGGCAAAGACGAGGTTGTAGTAGGTATAGAACACGACCGGTGTGTCCGGATGCTCCGCCCGCAGGGCGCGCACCAGATCGAACACGCGGGCGGTGGTCATGCCGGCCGCGAGGGCGCGCTGGGCGGCCAGCTGGTTGGTCAGCCCGTCGGCGAGCGGATCCGAAAACGGCACGCCCAGCTCGAGGATGTCGACGCCGCACGCGAGCACCGCGCGGGCGGCGGCGAGCGAGGTGTCGAAATCGGGATCACCGGCGCAAAGGTAAGCCACGAATGCGGCCCGGTTCCGGGTGTGGGCGCGGGCAAAGGCCTGGGCAATGCGGTCCATCGGGGAAAAAGTCGAAAGTCGGGGGTCGAAGGTCGAGCGCAAAGTGACGGGCGGCTCCGCGCGGGGGGCCGGCACAGGGTCAGTTCTCTGGCAACCCAGGTGTGTATTCAAATGTCATCGCGAGGCCGGCACGGCCGGACGTGGCGATCCAGCTGCATGGATTGCTTCGTCACTCCGCTCCTCGCAATGACGGCTTGGTCCCTTCTTCGCGCAATTCCTGATGATTGCCCCCTGGCCAGGCCGGTGGCGCCCCGCCGCCGCCCTCACTTCAGCGCGAACTCGACCATGACGGGCCGGTGGTCCGACAGGTTGCAGCGCACCACGTGGCAGTGAAGCACCCGGCAGGCCGGCGGCAGGAAGATGAAATCAAGCGAGCGCTGCGGCCAGAGGGCGGGATACGTGCGCACGCCCGTCGGCGGATGGAGGGTATAGCGGCCGCGCAGCGACAAGTAGTGGAGCAGCGAGGCGGTGGCGTCGAGCCGGTGCGACGGGTTGTTGAGGTCGCCGCAAAGGATCGGCGCGGCGGCCCAGTGGGGATGGCGGTGCTCGTGCTTGGCGTTGAGGTATTCCATCAGCATCTCGATCTGCCGGAAGCGGTGGACCCGCGAGCGATAGTGCAGGTGGAGATTGACGATGGGCAGCAGGCGCCCGCCGCAGTCAATCTCCGCAAAGAGAAACCCCTTTTCGCCGACCGTGCGCTTGCCAAAGGTGATGTTCTCCCAGGCCTGGATGGGATGCCGGGACAGAATCGCGTTGCCGTAATTCAGCTGGTACCCCCCGGCGCGGCGGTTATTCACGCCAAACACGGCATGCGGAAAATCGGCAAAGGCGTTCAGGTAATCGAGATGGTCGAAGCTGCCGCTCCAGCGCGAATTCTCATCGATTTCTTGCAGCGCCACGATGTCCGGCTCCAGCTCATCGAACAGGCGGGCGATCTTGCGGAGATTTCGCTCGAAGCGGCGCCGGCCGTGCAGCCCCGGAAGCGGCGACAGCCCGCGGCCGTGCGCAATGTTGAACGTGACGATCCGGAGACGATGCATGCTCTGCCCCCAGCCTAAGGGCGGAACCGGACGGGAGCAAGCCGGGCGGCGTTCCGGGGAGGATAGCCCATCTCGACTTTTCTGTTCAGAGGATGCGCTGTTCCCAGTCAGTGCCCGTCATCGTGGTTCCCTTCGACGAAACGGAATTCCTTCACCAGCGTTCGCTTGTCCGTGCCTTCAGTCTCGTTCCAAAACTGAACCAGGTCCTTATTGCCCGTCTGTTTTGCCGTGATGTGATAGAAATGTTGGGCCAGGAATGTTACTTCGATTCCGGGTGGAATGAATTCCGTGGGAGTCCAGCCCGTTCCTTCGACGTCGACGACAACGCGATGACTGCCCGCGGGAACAAATGCGCGAAGCCACTCGGAGGAATTGGTGCTCACGCCATCGACTGACCGCAGATAAACGGACATTTCACCCGAACGATTCAATCGCTTGGCGGTGTTTCCCACCACCATGGCACATTCGGGCTTCCCTCTGAGAGCAGCACGGGCTGCTTCATCGAATTTGTAATACTGGGGAGTCCTTCCGGGATCCGCCGCCACGGCTACAAGCGTCACCGACGCGTCGATGGCCCCGGCAATCAGCAGCAAGCGAATCAAAGCGAGGATCCGCTTCGTCTTGAGACATTCGAAGAAGCGATCCGCGAGCTTCCACGACCCACCCGACGCGGTCTGGCCTCTCCGTGGTCTCATAACGTCACAATCTACCATATTCTGCCCGTGACTGCTGCGCATTTATTGTGGATGCAATCCCTTTCCCAGCAACCGCAACCCTCAATCCACACCTCCTCCCCCATCTTTGGTGTAGACCCAATCTTTGATGCAGACCCATTGATTTCCGACCCAGACCTGCAGACCCCTCGAACCAAATCCGGAATCGCCTGCAAGCAGGCTCCTACATTTTGTTTTGCTGGCAAAAATGGGGCGACCGACGGGGATCGAACCCGCGACACCCAGATCCACAATCTGGTGCTCTAACCGACTGAGCTACGGTCGCCGTAAAGAGCCGGAAAAGCTCAGGCCGAGGCTTTCGGCTGTCAATCCCGATTCCCGGCGCCCCCGCACCGGACCATTTTTCAGGCTATGCTTCCGGCGTTTTCCCGCCAAGCTGGCGGCATGTTCTGGCTGAAGAAGTTCTTCTCCCCGTTCCTGTTTCCCCTCCCTTTCGCACTGGTCGCCGGCATGGCCGGCCTCGTGCTGGTCTGGAGCCGCCGATGGCCGCGCGCCGGCCGGACGTTGCTGACCGCCGCGGTCCTCGTGCTGCTGGTTGCCAGCAACAAATGGGTGAGCGGGCGGCTCATCGCCCCGCTGGAGTCGAGCTACCCCGCGGTGGGTGACTTTCAGCCCGGCCAGCCATTGCCCGGCGCGCTGGCCGCCTGCCAGTATGTCGTCGTCTTGGGCGGCGGGCATGACGACAGCGACGCCCGCCCGGCCTTGAGTCACCTCGGCACTTCCGCACGGGCGCGATTGACAGAGGCCGTCCGGCTCTTGCGGCTGCTGCCCGCGGCCAGGTTGGTGGTGAGCGGCCCCGGCGACTACGGCGGCCCCACGCATGCCCGGGTGCTCACCGACGCCGCGGTGTCACTCGGCGTGGACCGTGCCCGCATCCGCCAGATCGACGACGCCCACGACACCGAGGAAGAGTCGGCGCGATTGCGCGAAGTCCTGGGGAACGCCCCGTTCGCCCTGGTCACCTCCGCCTGGCACCTGCCGCGGGCGATCGCCCTGTGCACCGCCCAGGGTCTGCACCCCCTGCCCTGTCCGACTGACTATTTGTACACCACTCCGGCCCATTGGCACGGGTCCGATTTCACCTGGGATGTGCCTTCGCTTGAACGGAGCACCGCGGTGGTCCACGAATATCTCGGGCGCTGGTGGGCGCGCCTGCGCGGGAAAGCGTGAGCCACCGCCACGATTTTGATTCACCTTCGCCACAATTCCCCTTAGCCAGAGCGACAACCATGTTCTCGCTTAAGAAACTTCTGGGCAAAGAGGATAAGTTCTTCGATTTGCTGGAGGCCAGCGCCGAGGAGGCCCGGGCCAGCACCGCGTTGCTCGGCCGCTTCCTGAAGGAGCGCGCCGTCGGCCGGCCGACCAATATCGACGATTTCATTCACACCCGCCGGAAGGACAAGCGCATCACCCAGCAGATCACGGAGGAGCTCTGCAAGACGTTTGTGACGCCGCTCGAGCGCGAGGATATCGAAGCGCTGGCCTTTGCGCTCTATCGTATTCCCAAGATGGTCGAGAAGATCGTCGAACGGCTCGCCATCTATCCCGGCCCCATCCCGCAAGCCGGCCTCGTGCGCCAGGCTGAGCTCCTGCAGCTTGCGGCCGACAACGTCGCCTTCATGGTCGGCGAGCTGCGCAAGGGCACGAAGATGGACCGGATTCGCGAGTCCAATGAGAAACTCCAATTTGCCGAGGGCGAGGCCGACAAGATGATGCTTCAGCTTGAAACGGAGCTTTATCAGGGGCCTTACGAAGCCAAGGACGTCATCTTCCTGTTCCAGCTCTTTGAGATGGTGGAGAAGTCGGTTGATCGCTGCCGCGACGCCGGCAACGTGGTATTTCAAATCGTGCTGAAATACTCCTGAGCTCTGGCCATGATTTTCTTTCTGCTCGTCCTGCTGGCGGCGTTCGTTTTCGAGTACATCAACGGCTTCCACGACAGCGCCAACGCCATTGCCACGGTCGTCTCGACCAAAGTACTGACCCCGCGGCAAGCGATCGTCTGGGCGGCATTCTGGAATATGTTCGGCGCGCTCGCTGGCACCGCCGTTGCTGCCACCATCGGCAAGGGACTGGTGGATACGAGCGTCGTGACGATGCCGACGGTGTTAGCCGCACTGCTCTCTGCAATCATCTGGAACCTGGCCACGTGGTGGCTGGGCCTGCCATCGAGTTCCAGCCACGCCCTGATCGGTGGCTTGTGCGGCGCGGCCCTCGCCTCGGCTGATGGTCGATGGTCCGTGCTCAAGTGGTCGGTCGTGGATGCACAAGGTTCCCACAACGGCCTGTGGCCGAAAATCGTGCTGCCGATGGTCAGCTCGCCGATGGCCGGCTTCGTCATTGGCATGATTTTCATGTTCCTGCTCACGGTGCTGCTGCGCAGAGCTGCTCCCCGCCTGGTCTCGCTCATCTTCGGCAAGGCCCAGCTCCTGAGCGCGGGTTTCATGGGATACAGCCATGGCTCCAATGACGCCCAAAAGACCATGGGAATCATCACGCTCGCGCTTTTCACTGGCACGCAGGAGGGGGTTTTCGCCCACCTTCCCGGCTGGCTTTCCTTTCTGCAAATGCCGGAATTCATTGTGCCCCGCTGGGTCATGGTCACCTGTGCGCTCACGATGGCGGCGGGCACGGCCGCAGGCGGCTGGCGCATCATCCGCACCATGGGTCACAAGATGGTGAAGCTGCAGCCCGTCAACGGCTTTGCTGCCGAGACCACCGCTGCGCTGATCATTCACGCCGCCTCGACCATTGGCGTTCCTTTGTCGACAACCCATGTCATCTCGACCTCGATCATGGGCGTTGGCGCCTCCAAGCGATTTAGTGCGGTCAAATGGGGCATTGTGGAACGCATCGTCTGGGCCTGGGTGCTGACGCTGCCAGCCACCGGCTTAATGGGTTATGCGCTGATGCACCTGGCCCTGCTGGCAGGCTTGCATTGACGACGGCTTCCCAGCCTTCGGCGATCAGGGGCATCCAGCCGGCAGGCCCGAGGCCGGAGGTCTGGCAGCCACGGTACGCCTCCTCCGCACGCTCGCCGATTTGGAGCCGCGACGCCCCGCCATCGGAGCAAGAAGCCCAGCGGCCAGAAGTCCAGGACTCCTGCGGTCAGGCGAGAGGCTTGCCGTCCTTTTTCACTTCTTCGGTATGCCGCACATCCTTGCCCTGGCTGAGATAGATCATCTCCTCGGCGATGTTGGTGGCATGGTCAGCGATGCGCTCGATCGACTTGGAGATGAACATGAGCTCGATGGCGCGCGATATGGTCTCCGGCCGCTCGATCATGAAGCTGGTCAGCTCGCGGTACAGCTGGCGGTTGAGGTTGTCCACCTCGGCGTCGCGCTTGCAGACGGCGACCGCCTTGGCTTCGTCGACCTGGAGGAAGCAGTCCAGGGCGTCGCGGAGCATTTCCAGCGCCATGGAGACCATCCGGGGAATGTCGATGTACGGCTTGAGCGGAGGCTCGGCACTGAGCTTGATCGCGCGCTTGGCGATGCTGGTCGCCTCGTCCCCCACCCGTTCGAGATCATGGCTGGCTTTCATCCCGACGATGACGAGCCGCAGTTCGCTGGCGATCGGAGCGCGGAGGTTCATGTAGCGCACGGCCTCGTTGTCGATCTCGACTTCCAGCCGGTCCAACCTGTCATCGGCGGCAATCACCTGCTCGGCCAGTCCGGTCTTGGCTTCGACCAGGGCCTGGATGGCCGTGCGCACCTGCTCGATGGCCGTCTCGCCCATCAGGATTAGTTGCGAACGGAAGGTCTCGAGTTCGGCGTCGAAGAATCGTTTCATGACGTGAAATTGGGGAGCAGCGGGAGTTTCGCTCATTGGGAAGAGACTCAGCCGAAGCGGCCGGCAACGTAGGCCTCGGTCTGGGGATTGGACGGGTTCATGAAGATGGTACTGGTCTCGTCGTATTCGACCAGCCGGCCAAGATAAAAGAAAGCGGTGCGGTTGGAAACCCGGGCCGCCTGCTGCATGTTGTGGGTGACAATGATGACTGTGAAGCTGGCGCGCAAATCGTTGATCAGCTCCTCGATCTTGGCTGTGGCAAGCGGATCGAGCGCCGAGCACGGCTCGTCCATCAGGAGGACCTCCGGCTGGACTGCGAGCGCGCGGGCGATGCAAAGCCGCTGCTGCTGCCCGCCGGAAAGGCTGGACCCCGGCCGGCCCAGTATGTCTTTCACCTCGTCCCAAAGCGCCGCCATGCGCAGGGACTCTTCGAGCCGCTGGCGGAGCAGCGCCCGGTCGTTCACCCCGTTGAGGCGAAGGCCAACCAGGACGTTCTCGGCGATCGACATCGTCGGAAACGGATTCGACTTTTGAAAGACCATACCCACCCGCCTCCGGACGACGGCAGGATCGACTGCAGCCGCATACAAGTCCTCCCCGAACAGGCGGAGTCGGCCGGCAATTCGCGTGCCCGGCGTCAATTCATGCATGCGATTGAGCGCCCGCAAAAACGTGGATTTTCCGCAGCCGCTTGGGCCAATGATCGCCGTGACGGCCCGGGCGGGAATCTGGATCCCGACGTCGAACAGCGCCTGGTTCGCCCCGTACCACAGCGAGAAACCGGAAATATCGAAAGCCACTTCCATCGGCTCCTTCGCAATCGCCGCCGGGGTCCGAGGAGCCATCGGAGGAGCACTGGCCACCGGCCGGGTGACAACGGGCTTAGCTTGAGAAAGATCGGCCATGGTCGTCAGCGGTTCATTTGAATGAGCGGTCGCGAGACAAGACTCGGACCAGAATATTCAGCGAAAGGATCATGCCCATGAGCACCAGCGCCCCAGCCCAGGCCTGGCGGTGCCAGTCATCATAGGCGGAGGTCGCGTAAGTGAAAATCTGCAGCGGAAGCGCCGAGATGGGCTCGGACAGGCGATGACTCCAGAAGTTGTTGCCCAACGCCGTGAAGAGGAGCGGCGCCGTTTCCCCCGCCACGCGGGCCATGGCGATCAGGATCCCGGTGACAATGCCCTTCAACGCGGTTCTCACCACGATCACCGTAATGGTTTTCCACCGG
Organism: Opitutia bacterium; assembly: GCA_003153035.1. GTDB lineage: Bacteria > Verrucomicrobiota > Verrucomicrobiia > Opitutales > Opitutaceae > Fen-1467. The sequence goes on along the minus strand of PMBT01000050.1, from coordinate 4,132 downwards.
GGGATCCCCAAGGCCAGGGCGGCCTCGCGGTAGCCCTGGGGCACCAGCACCAACACTTCCTCCGTCGTGCGCATAACCAGGGGAATCATCATGAAGCCGAGGGCCACGCCACCCGCGTAAGCCGAGAAGGTCTTGAACGGCACCACGAGCAGGCCGTACACCACCATGCCCCAGACGATGGACGGCACGCCATTCAGCACGTCAGCGGTGAAGCGAATCCAGGAGTTCGCCCGGTCCGAACCGTATTCGGCCAGATAAACGCCCCCCATGACGCCAACCGGAACGCCGATGGCCGCGGCCATCGCGAGCAAGGTGAACGTGCCGACAATCGCATTGGCCATTCCCCCCCCCAGTTCGCCGGAGGGCTTGGGCAGCTGGGTGAAGAAGCTCCAGTCCAGAGAGGACGCGCCTTCGCGGACCAGGAAAAAAAGCACCAGAAAAATCGGGGCCATCACCGCGACGGCGCAAACCAGCATTAAGCCGGCCATTGCCCCACTGGTGAACTTGCGCCAGGCGTGCCGGCGCGCGGTGGGTTGAAACTGGCTCGGGGTGGTCATTGCACGGCTATCTGACTTTGCCGGTGCCGCTCCCCGCGAGCGATCGCAGCATGAGCTGCGCGACCACATTGACCACGATCGTGACGGCCACAAGCACCAGGCCGAGCTCGAAGAGCGAGCTCAGATACAAATCGGTGGTGGCCTCGGTGAACTCGTTCGCGATCACGCTCGCCAGCGTGTAACCCGGCGCGAAGAGGGAAGCACTGATATCCGGCCGGTTCCCGATGACCATCGTAACCGCCATGGTTTCTCCCAGCGCGCGGCCGAGACCCAGCACGGCGGCACCAAACAATCCGCGTCGTGCATAGCTGAGCACGGCGATCCGCATCACCTCCCAATGGGTGGCCCCCAGCGCATAGGCTGCCTCTCGCTGCAGGTTCGGCACCGACCGGAGAATCTCCCGGGAAACCGAGGTGATGATCGGCAGGATCATGATCGCAACGATGATGCCGGCGGCGAGCATGCTCACGCCATAGATTGTCCCTCGGAACAGGGGCAGGAAACCAAGTGTTTCCTTCAGCCACACAAACAGGTGGTCGCGCAGCCAGGGGATCAGCACAAAGATCCCCCACAAGCCAAAGATCACGCTCGGCACCGCCGCCAACATCTCGACGATCATGACGACAGGCTGGCGGAGCCGCACCGGAGCCAATTCGGTAAGGTAGAGGGCGGTGGCCACTCCGAGCGGCACGGCGATGACCAGGGCAATGAGCGACGACACCAGGGTTCCGAAAATGAACGGCCACGCCCCGTACTCGTCGGTTACCGGGTTCCAAGTCGAATTGACCAGAAATCTGGGGCCGAAGTGCCCGATCGCCAGCCGCGAACCCTGGTAAAGTTCCCAGCCGACGAGTGCAATCAGCACGAGAATAGTTACCGCTGCCAGTAGAGCCAGCCAGCGGAACGAAATATCCGGCCAGCGAACCCCCGCCGGCAGCGTCGACCGGATGGCAGAGTGAGGGGAGGTTGAGACGGACGGCGCAGCCATAGAAAACTAGCGGAGGGTGCGATGCCCGCACCCTCCGCCTTCAAGTCGCTGTTTCAGGGCAGTGGATCAAGCCAATCTCAGTAGGTGATCTGTGCAATCCGTTTTAGCACGCGGTCCTGTACGTTTTCGGGAAGCGGAGCATAATCCAGGGTGGCGGCCATCTTTTCGCCATCCACGTAGGCCCACTTCAGAAATTCAACGAGTTTCTTGCCCTTGGCCGCATCCTTTTGCTGCTGGTAGACGAGCAGCCACGTGGCCCCGGCGATCGGATAGGCTTTCTCCCCCAGCGCATTGACCATCGAGAATCGGAAATCCTCCGGTATGGTCGCCGTGGCCAGCGCCTCGACAACGGACTCGATCGACGGAGTAATATAGACTCCGGAGGCGTTCTTCATGTCGGCATAAGGCAGATCATTCTGCTTGGCATAGGCGAGTTCGACATAACCGATGGCGCCAGGCGACTGCTTGATCTGTCCGGCCACGCCGGCGTTGCCCTTGCCGCCCAGGCCCGCCGGCCAGTTGACCGAGGTGTTTTTACCAACCTTGGCTTTCCAGTCGCTGCTGATGTTGCTCAAATAGTCGGTGAAAATATAGGTGGTGCCGCTGCCGTCGGAACGATGGACGACGACAATATCCTGATCGGGCAAAGCCACCCCGCTGTTTTGCCCGGCAATCGCGGGATCATTCCACTTGGTGATTTTGCCCGCATAAATGCCGGCCAGCGTCGGCCCATCGAGCTTCAGCTTAGGATTGCCGGGCAGATTGTAGCTGACCACCACCGCGCCGGCCACCGTCGGGATGTGCCAGAGGGTTCGCGGCGCCTTGGCAAGATTATCATCGGACATCGGGCCGTCGGAGGCCCCGAAATCAACTGTTTCGGAGAGAATCTGCTTCTGCCCGCCACCGGAGCCGATCCCCTGGTAATTGAACCGGACCGAGGTATCGACCTTGGAGTATTGGTCGAACCACTTCGTGTAGATCGGCTGGGGAAAGGTCGCCCCGGCGCCGTTGATGAGCATCTGGGCCGACGCCGCCATGGCGGCAGAAAGACCGAAGAGTCCGAGGAGAAGGAGTCTTTTCTTATTCATGATAGAGTTTCGAGGTTTAGGGAGTTTTCGTCAGCAAAGTGCTTGATGGGGCGGCTCAGAACGCGATCTGCGCGAACATGCCGAGCTCTTGAGTCTTGGCCGCCTGGCTCGCTGAGGACGGGTTGGTCAGCTTGTCGTATTTGTAAACCAGCGAGAGATTGACCCCCTTCGTGGCGACATACTCCCAGCCGCAGTTGAAATAGTTCTCTTCCAAGGTCGGGTGGAGATTCCGGCCCGGCTTATCTTGATCCCAGCGTGCGAACAACCAGAAGGGGTCGCCGACCTTGACTTTCCCAAAAACCGAAAATCCGTCGCTACTGTCCTTCGACGCGCTGTTGGTGAAGCCCCAATTGCTCTCACTAAAATATTCGGCCCCCAGGGCGTACTGCGGGGTCGCATAATTGACCAACGCGTCAAAGCGGTTGGCCGTGCGGGTGTTCGGCGTGCCGTAAAGATCCTTACCCAGCTTGCCGTCATAACCACCCACGGCGAGGGTAAGACCCTTGACCGGCTCTACGGAGAGGCGACCCTCGAAATCCATGTCCTTGCTGCGCGTGGGATTCTTGTAGCCGCCGCCATTCACCGCCGCGAAATTGTAGCTGACTATCCCGCTGGTGCCGAGGAAGTGCACCCCCCAGTCAGCCGAATTTCCGAAAGCCAGCCGATCGACGATCGTTTTCTCAACATAGCGGTAGGTGTAAAGATCCTCGTCCCATGGAATCCACGGTTCGTTGGCCGCGCCCACCTGGACAATGGCCTCGGGTGAGAACTTCGCCTGCACGTAGGCGGTCTTGATGTAAACGTTCGTCGCCCCGGTGGCACTGAAGTAGGACGAGTCGGTGTTGATGTTCGCCAACCACATGCTGTTGAACACATGGGTGGCCCCAAGGTAAAAGCGCTTCACGTCGATGCCAGTCCCGCCCGCAGCAAGTTTGGTCCCGGAGGCGGTCTCGGCGTCGAGGTAGCTTACGTCGACGTACAACTTGCCGGTGACCGTCGTGCTGCTCGTCGGGGTGTTCATCGGGATGCTCGCCGACGTGGTCGTCGAGGCGCTTGTCGGGGCGCCCTGGGGCACCGCCGGCGTCGCGGCGCTCTGGGACGCCGCCTGCCTGGCCTCGGCGGCAATCTGCGCGGCATCTTCCGGGGTGAGAATGCCCTTTTTGATCAAGATATCGATCAGCGCCTTGCTGTCCTGGGCGAAGACGGAGGAAGCGCCGATCGCGAGAATGCCGGCGAGCGCCAGCCATTTGGATGAATACTTAGCCATGGAATCTTGGGTTGATGGATTAGGTGGAAACAGAACGCCTTTCCGCGCGTTTCTGACGACCCATGGTCTCAAACTCGTGTTACGAATGGATGACGACCGTGTTACGAGAGCGTGATTAAACGCCGGCGGACCAAGGATCGCCCCTCATCCCGGGAGATCTCAGTCGGAAGCATGCAGTCGAACCACATCATGCACCGATTTGCGTGAACAAAACGGTGGAGCGCGTTGTCCT
>PMBT01000032.1:3781-6149 GCA_003153035.1 Opitutia bacterium | reverse complement strand
CGAACGGCCAGACCGTCACCGCCAGCGGCGACCTCACTTCAAACGCCAATAGCGCACATCAGACTTCCCTGATCTCGGGCGGCACGCTCAACCTTGCCACCGGCAACATCAACGTGGCCCGGGATTCAACCCTCGCCAGTGACCTGACGATCTCCAGTGCGATTGGCGGCACCAACCTTGCGAAGACCGGCAACGGCATCCTGACCCTTTCGGGCGCCAACAATTACACCGGAGCCACCAATATCAACGCGGGGACACTCAGGCTGGGCGCGAGCAACGTCATTCCCGATGCCTCCGCTGTGACCATACAAAGCGGGGCCACCCTCAATCTCAATAGTTACAGCGAGACGATCGGCGGACTCTCCGGAGCTGGGACCGTTCAGCTCGGCAGCGGGACGCTCACGGTCGGGTCAGGAGATGTCTCCTCGACATTCTCAGGTTCCTTTGCCAGCGGCGATACCGGCACATTCGCCAAGACCGGCACCGGCACGCTCACGCTCGGCTCAGCCCTGAACCTTTCCTCCGGCACCATGGTGCTCAATGGCGGCACGCTCATTCTCGGCCCCGGCACGAGTACCTTTGGAGCCCTGTCGGTCACGGCGAACTCAATCATCGATTTTGGAGCCGGCAACTCGATTTTGAACATCCTGGGATTGAACTCGGTGGCCATTGCGGCGGGTGTCACCCTCACCATCCAAAACTGGACCGATGCGGTCGATTACTTCTATTCGCTGGTGAACCCAGGTGCCGCCAATCTCGGGCGGATCGTCTTCAGCGGTTTTGCGGCCGCCAGCACCAAGTGGCAGCCGTACGACCATCAGATCACACCGGTGCCGGAAAGCTCAGTTTACGGCGCGGTGCTCCTTGGACTGAGCGCATTGTTCGCCACCTGGCGCCTCAACCGCCGCCGGACTTCCTGACGTTCCGGCCTGCCCCCATTCGCTCGGCCCCCCTCGCGCGGTGCGCGTCGCCAGGCAATCGTCGGGGGTCCTACTATTTCCCGATTCCCATCGCCTGGAACCCCAGCGCCCGCAGTTTCGGCAGGTCGAGGATATTGCGTCCGTCGAAGATGAACGCCGGTTTTGGCATTGAGGCGAAGATCCGGGCAAAATCCAGGGTCGTGAACTCATCCCACTCGGTCAAGACGGCCGCCGCGTGCGCCCCCGCGCAAGCCTCGTAGGCGCTCTTGGCAATCGTCAGCCTGGCATCCACCGCCCCGTCCGGGCCGGGCAGCTCCCGCTCAATGTCCACCGGGTCGACCTTGGGATCATAGATCGACACGCGGGCAAGTTCGCCCAGCAGGGCGCGGCACACGGCGATCGCCGGCGACTCCCGGACGTCATTGGTGTTCTTCTTGAAGGCAAAACCCAGCACGGCGATTTTCTTTTCCGCCACTGTGTTGAACAAGGCCTTCACAATCCGCGCCGTGAAGCGCTCTTTCTGGTAGTCGTTCATGTGCACGACGGACTCCCAGTAGGCGGCCACCTCGGCCAGCCCGAAGTGCCCGCAAAGGTAGACGAGATTCAAGATGTCCTTCTGGAAGCACGACCCGCCAAAGCCGATCGAGGCCTTCAGGAATTTCGGCCCGATGCGGCTGTCGCGACCGATCACGTGGGCCACTTCGTCGATGTCCGCGCCCGTCGCCTCGCACACCGCCGAGATCGAATTGATCGACGAGATCCGCTGGGCGAGGAAGGCATTGGCCACCAGCTTCGACAACTCGGACGACCAGAGGCTGGTCTGGATGATCCGCTCACGAGGCACCCAGCTGGCGTAGATGTCGGCCAGCGTCTTCACGGCCGCATCGCCCTCGGGCGTGCGCTCGCCACCGATCAGCACGCGGTCCGGGTTCTGCAGGTCGCTCATCGCGGTGCCCTCGGCCAGGAACTCCGGATTCGACAGGACCTGGAAACGGAATCCCCGCGCATTGGCGGCGAGGATGGCCAGGATCGATTCCGCGGTCTTCACCGGGATGGTCGACTTCTCCACAATGATCTTCGGCCCGTTGGCGTGCTCGGCGATCGTTCGCGCCACGGATTCGATGTAGCGGAGATCGGCCGCCCGTCCTGCGCCCAGCCCGTAATCCTTGGTCGGCGTGTTCACGCACACAAAGATCATCTCGGCACGCTTGATCGCGCCGGCGATGTCCGTTGAAAATGTCAGGTTGCGCCCCCGCACCTCGCGGATGATCTCATCGAGCCCCGGTTCGTAGACTGGCAGCTTGTTGGAATTCCAGGCGGCGATTCGGGCCGCGTTCATGTCGACGATCGTGGCAATCGCACCGGGGCAACGCTGGGCGATGATCGCCATGGTTGTCCCGCCCACGTAACCGGCTCCAATGCAGCAGATGTTCATAAGGCGAGTCTCG
>PMBT01000032.1:0-3748 GCA_003153035.1 Opitutia bacterium | reverse complement strand
GCACAACGATGTTCAAGGTTGAACATCGTTGTGCACGGGCCACTCAAGACTCCAGGCAGCGACGGCGCGCCGCCCTCCAAAGGCTGACGGCATTCGGATGACCTTTGACACCTGTCCGGCGTCATTCCTCCGGGTGTGGCGTCTGCTGGCCGGCGACATCCCGGCCGCCGCTCAGGCCGGGGAAGGCGCGGGCGCGGGCGCGTCGCCCGAAAGGCCCTCGGGGGCGGTCTTCTCAGCCGGCTTCTTCTCCGGGCTGTCACCCGTCTTGTTTGTGATGATCGGGGGCAGCACCGGCGAGCGGATCTCGCCAAATTCAAGGATCTCCAGGACGTGCCGGCCCTCGATGGTCTCGTACTGAAGGAGCGCCGCGGCGATCTGGTCGAGTGCTGCGCGTTTATCGATGATGATGCTCTTGGCCCGGTTGTACTGTTCCTCAACGAGCTTGTGAATCTCGATATCGATCATCCGCGCGGTTTCTTCGCTGAAATTCTCGCTGCGGGTAATCTCCCGGCCCAGGAAAACGGTGTCGTGGTTCTCTCCGTAAGCAATGGGACCGAGCGGGCTCATGCCCCAGTCGCAGACCATACTGCGGGCCAGTTTGGTGGCCTGCAGGATGTCGCTCGATGCGCCACTGGTGATGTCGCCGAGCACCACTTCCTCGGAAATGCGGCCGCCATAGAGCGTCGCCAGGCGCGCGAGCATGCGGCGCTTGGCATAGTTGTAGATGTCCTTTTTCGGGATGTACATCGTGCTGCCCAGCGACCGACCGCGCGGAATGATCGTGACCTTGTGCACCGGCAGGTCGCCATCGTCGACGACCGCACCCACGAGGGCGTGGCCCGCCTCATGGTAGGCGACGATCTTCTTGTCCTCGTCGTCCATGATCCGCCGGCGTTCGCGGCCGAACTGCACCTTTTCCCGCGCATCCTCGATGTCGTGCATGTCGACGCGCTTCTTATTGCGGCGCGCAGCCAGAAGCGCGGATTCATTAAGCAGGTTGGCCAGCTCGGCGCCCGACAGCCCGGGCGTGCCCCGGGCCACGACGCTCAAATCGACGTCCTCGGCGATCGCCAGTTTGCGGGAATGCACGCGCAGAATCTGCTCGCGGCCGACCAGATCGGGCAGATCGATAAAGATCTGACGATCGAAACGGCCCGGCCGCAGGAGCGCGCTGTCGAGCACATCGGGGCGGTTGGTCGCGGCAATGATGATGACGCCCTCCGTGGTGTCGAAGCCGTCCATCTCGGCGAGCATCGAGTTGAGGGTCTGCTCCCGCTCGTCGTTGCCGCCGCCGAGGCCNNACGCCGACAAACATCTCCACAAAATCCGACCCGCTAATGGAGAAGAACGGCACTTCGGCCTCGCCGGCGATCGCCTTGGCGAGTAGGGTTTTTCCCGTGCCGGGCGGGCCCACCATGAGCACTCCCTTCGGAATGCGTCCGCCAATCTTCTGGAATCGCTTGGGATCCTTGAGAAACTCGACGACTTCCGAGACTTCCTCCTTGGCCTCATCGCAGCCCGCCACGTCCGCAAACGTGATCCGGTCCCGGTCCCGCGTCAGCAGCTTCGCCCGGCTCTTCCCGAAACTGAGCGCGCCCCGCCCCGCCTGCTTCAATTGGCGCACAAACAGGAAATAGAGCAGGCCAATGACAATAACGAATGGCAAAACATTGAAAAGAATCTGCGTGGCGAAGTTCGTCGCGGAAACCTCCGTGAAGATCTTCGATTTCTGCAGCATCTCCATGTAGGCATCGGTCAGACGGCCGGCCGCATGAAAGGATTTCGTCTTTCCGCTGTCGCTCAGAAGAATTGGCTCCCTCATTTCACCGGTGATCTCCGCCCAATCGCGGCCGCCGGACGGGTCTGGCCGGATTTTTCCCTCGGTAATCATCCGCTTCTCCGGCGGCAGCGCGGCATCCGCCACTGCGAAGTCAACGACCTCCTGGATTCTCAATGTCGCCGGCGAGCTGATCCTTCCGGGATTGAACTTCAACACCAGGATCAGGATGCTGATGATGGCCAGCCAGATGAGCCATACTTTCGGCTGGAACCGGTCGGGAGGCAGGTTCTTGAGTGGGCGGCGTTTCGTCTTGTTGTCGTTATCAGACATGCGGAGATATGGACTATGAAAACAGCCTGTAGGTTCCGGCGGGAGAAGTCAATTGAACCGCTCGGAAATTCCGCGCAATCAACGGCCTCCAGCTCACTTCCGGCCTGGTCTTCTCCCGGCGATCATCCGCTCGAACCGCAGCCTGTCGCCGCTTACCACCGCAAATCCCTTGCGCCCAAGGCTTCGCCGGTCTGGCCGGCCCGCCAGCACAACGGCCAGCAGGTCTTCGAATCCCCGCCGTGACAATTCGCCGGCCAGAGGTTGAACCCCCAGCCACCTGCGCAACGCACGGCGAAAGATCGCTCGAGGCCTGCCTTTGAGGATGGCCAGATCCAGCACTCCACGCCGCACTGGTCGCAACTGGTCCAGCCAGGCCTCCAAGGCGGAATCATCCTCCTCCAGTAGGTCCCGGGCGAGCGCCGCCCCGGCCACCGCATCGCGGCCGGCTGCTTCCTGCCAGGCAGGCAGCACGCGGTGGCGGATGCGGTTGCGAAAATGGTCGCCGCCCGCATTCGTCCGATCCTCGCGCCAGCCGATTCCGGCGGTGCGCATTGCCGCGACAATCGCCCCCTTCTTCAAGACCAGCAGAGGCCGCAGATGCACGCGGCTGCCCACGCGTTGGACCGGTCGTGGTGCGGCGAGCCCGCCCGTCCCGCTGCCGCGTGCCAGACGCATGAGCATCGTTTCGGCAATGTCGTTCTGGTGGTGCCCGAGCCAGAGCGCCCGGGCCCTGATCCGGTTCATCCTCTCAGCAAAGAACGCGAAACGCGCCGCCCTCGCCTCTTCTTCGCTTGCGTCCGGCGGGACGCGCTTCCAGCGACCGACGTGCAACCGCACACCGAGCGCGGCGCACACGCTCCGGCAGAATCGCTCGTCAGCGCCGGCCGCGTGCCCGCGCAAACGATGGTTGAAATGCAGGGCCACCAGCTGACTGCGTCGTTCGGGCCAGTGCGCCCACAGCAGGAGCAGCAGCCCCAGGGAATCCGCGCCGCCGGAAAACGCCGCGGCCCACGTGCCGCGGGAGCCGGCCTCCCGGCCTTCAATCCATGCCTTGACCGCGGGATGGAACCAGGATTTTGGCACCAGCTCGGCGAAGCGCGCCGCTTTCTTCTCCCAAGGCGATGTCCTCATTGGTGATGGTCACTCTCCGGCCGGCCCACGCCCCCGCCCACCCCCGGGGCTTGTCCCGATCGGACTCCCAGGCGGCGGGTTTGTTCAGGCAAACTCCAGCCATTCTTTCCCAAAATAGGGCGCCAGCGCCGCCGGAATCCGCACGCGACCGTCGGCCTGAAGGTTGTTTTCCAGCAGCGCCGCCAACACGCGCGGCACGGGAAGACCGGAGCCGTTGAGCGTGTGGACGAGCTCCGGCCGGCCGCCCGTCTTCGCCCGAAAGCGAATCTGCGCCCGCCGCGCCTGGAAGGCCTCGAAGTTGCTGCAGCTCGAAACCTCGAGCCAGCGCTTCTGACCCGCCGCCCACACCTCGAGGTCGTATTTCTTCGCCTGCGCAAAACCCATGTCTCCGCCGCACATCAGCAGCACCCGATACGGCAGCTCCAGCTTCTGCAACAGCCGCTCGGCGTCCCCGCGTAGCTTTTCCAGCTCATCGTAGCTGGTCGACGGATGCACCCACTTCAGCAG
>PMBT01000024.1:200-31511 GCA_003153035.1 Opitutia bacterium | reverse complement strand
TCCTGGTGCGGCTTGAGCTTGCGCAGGAGTTCCTCCGGTGAACTAAAGGCCAGCGGTTGTGGTGCGGTCAGCACGCTGATCTCGATCTCGACCTGGTCCATCTCGCGCAGCCCAACCGGCGGAAAGCGGGGGTCGCGGATGGCCGCGTTGCGGGCGTTCTCGATCACCGCCTTGTACAGGGGGCCCTGCGCTACGATGTAGCCGATGCAACCGCGGAGGTCGCCGCGCTTGGTCAGCGTGACAAAGCAACCCTTCGATTCCGTGAACTTCGGCGCGAGCCCCTCGGCGGACACATCGGGCGGCCGGCCGGTGGTGACGACATCGTACACCGTTCTGCGGGCGAGATCGAGCAGGTACCGGCGGTCCGCGGCGGTGAATTTCTCAGGGGCTGGCGCATAGAACGCAATGGCCGCATAGCCGACTACGCGGGATTTGTCACCGGCGGTGTCGCCGCTATTGCGGCAGTCGAGCAGGCGGGGCTTCCAGCCCTGCTGGCGGGCCAGGTGCATCAGCGTGAGGATCGGAACCTGGCCGCAAGCCTCCTGGGTCTCCATGGTATCGACGTCGAGGCTGCAGATCGCCTTGACGCAGCGCTGGTCGAGTTCCTGGGCCCGGGCATAGGAATAATAATGGCTGAGGTCCGAACTCGCGATGATCAGCGTCCGGTCGTCGAGAATTTGCAGCAGCGCCTGCGCCGCCTTCGCGGGATCGGTCGCGCCCATGACCACGGGAACCAGTTTGAAATCCTTCAGGGTTTTCTGCAGGAAGGGGATCTCCACCTCGACGGAATGCTCCCACGTGTCCGCGGTGTCGACGGCCGGCGCAGGGCGGGACGATTGCTGCCACCAGTCCGGCCGCTGCACCGGGCAGCGCGGCTCGAGGGCGAATGGGCTGATCCTGGCGAGCGCGCGCGCCTTGGCGGAGATTGGCACGTCGCCGAGCGGCGTGCGAAAGGTGTCGGCGTCAGTAACCGAAGCGCCGGACAGACTGGCGTAATGGCTGGGTCCCATGACCACGACGGTTTCGTATTCGCGCCCGGCCAGGAGCTTGTAGGCGTACGCGGCCACCGGTCCAGAGTAGGGATAACCGGCGTGCGGGCAGATGAGCGCGCGGAGGTCGCCGCCGGGCTCGGACTTGGCCGCGGCCAGGCAGCGTTCGATAATCTGCGACAATCCGGCCGCGTCCTTGGGATAAAACAGCCCGGCCACGGCTGGCTCGCGGACCTTGCTGGCGGCAACCGGCGTCCCGGTCGTAAGGGCGGGCGACGCAACGGTCGTGACAGCGGGTGGCGTCCCGGTCGTGAGGGCGGGCGCAGGAGCGGCCTCGGCCGCGTTCGTCGTAGGCACTCCAACGGCCGGGCTAAGCAACAGTCCAGCGGCCAGAACAGGACGCCAAAAGCGGATGGACAGATTCATGGGGACCTCCGGCTGAAATTGAATGGGTGAGGGCAGGCTAAGCGTGCGGCCCGCCGAGCACAAGCGTCTGCGCTTTGCCGTTCTCCGGACTGAATTTCCGGCTTCCAGTTTCGGCGATTTTTTGATATTTGCATGTGCTGTCAGCGTTGGTGCACGCCTGCGGGCCTGGTTCCTGCGGATGAGCCGGCATTATCTTCAACCCTTCAGTCCCATGCATCACGGAGACGTCACGCCGCAAATCGCCCAAGGACTGCTCGCCCTGCAGGCCCGCATCCAAGCCGCCAAGATACCCTCCTCCAAGCTCGATGAAACGATCAATGTAGCCATTTGGAACATCCGCGAATTCGGCAACAAAAAGCGCACCGACGCCGCGATCCACTATATCGCGGAGATCCTCGGCCAGTTCGATCTCATCGCCATCGTCGAACTGCGCGACGACCTCACCGACCTCGGGCGGGTGCTGCCCATCCTTGGCGAGTACTGGGATGTGGTCTACTCGGACTGGATCGCTGACGCCGGCGGCAACAATGAACGGATCGCCTACCTCTTCGATTCCCGGGCCGCCGTGTTCAACGGCTTGGCGGCGGAGGTGGATCCACCGAGGGCGAAGCAGGCCACCGAATTCCTCGCCAGTCAGTCCTTCTGGCGCGCCCCGTACATGTGTTCCTTCCGCGCGGGCAATTTCGATTTTGTCGCCATCACCACCCATACGCGGTGGGGCGACAGCATCCCCGGGCGCAAGGCCGAGCTCCAGATGCTCGCCGATTGGATCGACACACGGTTCAAGGACAAATCTGTCGAGGACCGCGACCTCATCGTCATGGGGGATTTCAATGTGCCGGAGCTGGGCGATCCATTGTACGCCGCGCTGACCAGCCGGGGGCTGCAGATCCCGCTGCCCCTGCAGAACCTGAAGGCGGGCGACCAGGTGATCGGCGGCACCAACCTGGAGAAGACCGCCCGCTACGATCAGATTCTCCATCTGCCCACCGTGCCGGCGAACTTCATGCAGTCGGGCGGCACGCTCGATTTCTTCATCGACGACGCGCACATCGCGGAGCTCTTCCCGGACAAGAAATACACCCGCCAGCAGTTCAGCTTCCAGCTCTCCGATCACTTGCCACTCTGGATCCAGATCAAGACCGACATCGACGGAATCAGGCTGGATCAGATCGTACAGGACAGCCGCAAGAGCTAAACTGGTAAGACTGGCCGCGCGGAGGCGCTGGTTTAGCCTGCGGGAATGGAGCGCAAGCTGCGTCTGGAATTCCCCGACAGGAGCATTTCCTGAGATCAGTCAAACAGCGGCTGGGGCGCCCAGCGCGTTCCGGAGAAGAGGCCGCGGTCGCTCAGTTTCAAGTCGGGAATGACCAGCAGCGCCATGAATGAGAGCGTCATGAACGGCGCATCCAGCCGGGAGCCGAGCTGTTTGACAAACGCGTCCAGGGCGAGGTAGCGCCGCGCCACTACCCGGCCGTCGCCAGCGGCCATGAGACCGGCGATCGGCAACGGCAGGACGGCGCGCCGGCCCGGCCCGACCGCGCTGAGTCCGCCTTGGTGCGTGATGACGAGGTTGACCGCCGCAGCGAGCGAGACGTCGTCGGCACCGACGGCGACGATATTGTGCGAGTCGTGGGCCACCGAGGACGCGAAGGCGCCCGCCCGCAGGCCGAAACCCCGGATAAATCCGACCGCCACCGGGGCGCACGGCGCATAGCGGTTGACCACGGCCAGCTTGAGGACGTCGCGCGCGGGATCCGCCTCGGCGCGGCCCGCAACCACCCGGGCGGGCAGGCGGCGGTGCCGGGTCACCAGCTGGCCGTTGAGCGCCTCGATGACGTTGAGCCGGCCCGGCCGGGCCGCGACGGCAAAATCCTCGGGGCGGCGCGGCTGCGCGCGGAAGCAGTTCACCAGCCCAACCGTCTGGCGTGGCAGAAAGCTGCGGCCTCCGGCCGCGACCAGCCGGCCCGCCAGGTAGGTACGGCGGACCCGGAATCGCCTCCAGCCGTCGACAACGATGAAATCCGCCGGATCGCCCACCCGCAGTTGGCCGACGGGCAGGCCGTAGTGCCGCACGGTGTTGACCGAGGCGCAGGCGACCACGTCGAAGCGGTCCGCTCCGGTCGCCAGTGCGCGCCGGACGAGTGCGTCGATATGATGCACCACCAGCCGGTCGGGATGCAGATCATCGCAGCAGAACATGCACCGCGCGGGGTGCGTCTTGAGCAGCGGCGCGAGCGCGGCGAAATTCTTTGCCGCCGAGCCTTCCCGGATGAGGATCTGCATGCCGGCGGCGATCTTGTCCTTCGCCTCGGCGAGCGTGAAGCATTCGTGGTCGGTCGAAATGCCGGCGGCGGCATAGGCGGCAGCCGAGGCGCCGCGCAGCCCGGGTGCGTGGCCGTCCACCGGCTTGCCCCGGCGCCGGGCGGCCTCGATCTTGGCGAGCTGTCCGGGCTCCCGCGCGAGGACGCCGGGAAAGTTCATCACTTCGGCGAGATAGCCGATCGCCGGCTGGGCGAGCAGCCGCGCCACAGCTCGGGGGCCGAGTTCCGCTCCCGCAGTCTCCCACGGGGTGGCCGGCACGCAGGCGGGCGCGCCGAAATGGAACTTGAAGGGCGTGCGGCGCCCGTCGGCGATCATGTAGGCCACGCCGGCGGCGCCGAGCACGTTGGCGATCTCATGCGGGTCGGAGACGGTCGCCACCGTGCCGTGCACCACCGCCAGGCGGGCAAACTCCGAGGGCGGAAGCATCGAGCTCTCGATGTGGATATGGGCGTCAACCAGACCGGGGAGAATCAAACCGGGGCCGCGCGGACGGGCATCGCGGATCAGGCGGCGGATGACGCCGCCGGTAAACTCCACCGTTCCGGGGTATTCAGTTCGGTTGGAAAGGTCGACGATCCGGCCGGAAACGCGCTGCACTTTCATCAGTGCGGTGCAGGATAAGCGAGTCCGGCGATGCCAGGCAACCGTGCCGTGGCGCAGGCGGAACCTATCGCCAGCCCTCAGGTTTAGTTGGCTCAGGCGGGCGCGGCCCGGCCGCGCCTTTCCGCCAGCAACTCCTCCACCCAGCGGCGATGGGGACCGGAGAGAGCGATCTGGTCGAGTCCGGACCGCGATACCCAGTGCAGCGCCGGATTCGCGGCCAACGCGCGCCGCTGCCGGGCGGTCAGCTGCAAAGCATGGATTGATTCGGTGATCTGATGATGCGTGATGCCGCGCTTTTTCCGTGTCAGGAGCGGAGCGGCCAGGACGGCCGCGTGATCAAGGTGCAGATCGGCCGGCGTCGGCAGTTCGTGAAGGCCGGCGAGACGCCGGGCGCCGGGGGCCGCACGATGCAGCAACAGCCTTTCGTCGTGCTCGCACCAGAGGCGGGTCACGGCGCGAAGTTCCGTCTTCTTCGACTCAAGGCGTGGATAGTTCTCTGGGTCGCCGCGACGCGCGGCGGCGCAGAACCGCCGGACCGGGCAGACCGGGCATTGTGGACGGTGCCGGACGCACACGAGGGCGCCCAACTCCATCATGGCCTGGTTGTGAGTGCCGGGGTCGGCCGGCAGGAGGAGGGCATCAGCGAGGCCCGCGAAGTGCCGGGCCGCGGCAGCATTGTCGCGGAAACGGGTGCCGTCGGCGGTGAGCCGGGCGAGGACGCGGACGACGTTCCCGTCGACGCAGGCCACGGGCGCGCCGAAGGCGAGGCTGGTGATCGCCGCCGCGGTATAGGGTCCGACACCCGGCAGTTCCCGCCAGACCTCTGGGGAACGGGGGGGCGCGGGCAGGTCGACAATCGCCCGGGCCAGCCGGTGGAGGTTGCGGGCGCGGGAATAGTAGCCAAGGCCTTCCCACAACCTGAGCACCTGGGCCTCGGAGGCGGCGGCGAGCACGGCGAAATCGGGCAGCGAAATCATCCATCGCTCGAAATAGGGCAGGGCGGTCTTGATCTGAGTCTGCTGCAGCATGAATTCCGAGACGACTGTACGGTAAAGCGACGGATGCTCACGCCACGGCAGTCGCCGGCGCTGTTGCCGATACCACGCACGCAGAGCGGGCTGAAAACCGGCCTGGTGCGCCAGAAGGGCTTGATGAGAGGAGATCGCCACGGGAACGACCAAAAGACACAAAAATCGCCCCAACTGAAGCCTGGGGTCGATTTTTTTGTGTGTTTTTGTGTCGTTTTGTGGCCATTTATCCCCATGCCGAAGCCGTTTGCTGCTGATTCCGAAGCCCCCAAGAAGCTCAGCACGTACACGATCAAGCTCGACGACGCGCAACTCGAGAAGCTGCGCGCCGTCTGCGACGCCCGCGGCTGGGAGCCGTGCGAGGTGCCGTATGCGCGCTTCGCATTTCGCGGACCGGACGTCAATGTGACAGCCTACGACAAGCGAAAGGTTGTCGTCATCGCCGGCAAGGGCACCGAGGAATTCGTGCTCAACACTCTGGAGACGGAGGTCACCCAGGCGCCGCGCCTGGGCTACGACGAGGTGCTGCATCCGGAGCGGTTCGAGCCGCACGCCGGACTCGATGAGAGTGGCAAGGGCGACTTCTTCGGCCCGGTCATCGCCGCGACGGTCATCGCCGACAAGCCGGCGATCGACGCCTGGCTCAAGGCCGGGGTGAAGGATAGCAAGCAGCTGGCCGACTCGCAGATTCTCAGACTCGACGACCTCATCCGGAAAACGCGCGGGGCGGTGGCGAAAACCTGCTTTTGCGGCATGCCGAAGTACAACGAGCTGATGCTGCGACCCGGGGCCAATCTCAACCGCCTGCTGGCTTGGCAGCATGCGACGGCCCTCGATCAGGCGTTGAATGAGAAATGGGTGCCGTGGGGCCTGCTCGACCAGTTCTCGAAGCAGCCGCTCACGCAGCGTGAGCTGGCGAAAAAAGCGGTGAAGAATTTCGAGTTGAAGATGCGGACCAGGGCCGAGGAGGACCCAGTGGTGGCGGCGGCGTCAGTCGTGGCCCGCGCCGAGTACGTGCGGGTGATGAAGAAACTGTCGCAACGGTTTGGAGCGCCGCTGCAAAAAGGCGCAAGCGGCAAGGTCAAGGAGCAGGCGGCGCAGCTCATGCAGAAATTCGGAGCGCCGGCGCTCGGCGAATTTGCCAAGCTGCACTTCCGCACGGCATACGAGGTCGTAGCGGCCGCGGGCAAGCTCGGCGAGCTGCCACTGCCCGTGCCAAAGGAACGGGTCAAATGGCGCCGGGAATGACTCCGACCAAGGATCTCACGGCGCGGCGGAGCCGCACCCGGCGTTGGAGGGCGAGCCTCCGGCGAGCCGTGCGAACCGGGAGGTTGCGGCTCGGTCGGAGCCTCGCCGTCCATCTTGGGCAGCCGACCATACCGCGGGAGCTTGTCCCTGGTTGAACTTTCCACCCAGCCATGCCCAAACGCCGTCAGCTCCGCGGATTCGACCTCAAGCAGATCGAGGGCTTGGCCCAGCTCATTGGCGTCGACGAGGCCGGGCGAGGCGCGCTGGCCGGGCCGGTGGTGGCCGGCGCGGTGCTGGTGACGAAGGAGTTTCTCGAGGAGCGGTGGGCCGTGACGCGCGGCGGCCGGGTGAACGACTCGAAGCAGCTGACGCCACAGCAGCGCGAAGAGGTTTTTGCCGAGATCGAGCAGTTGGTGCGGGAGGGGCAGCTACAGGCCACCTGTGGCGAGGCGTCGGTCGCGGAGATCGAGGAGCTGAACATCCTCGGCGCCACCAAGCTCGCGATGCGCCGCGCTCTCGAGGGCATTTACCCGGCCTCGGCGTTTGAGCAGCGCACCGAACCCGATCTGTTTGCGAGCGACGCCGAGGTGCGCGCTTTTCAGCCCCAGGTGTCGTGCCGGATCCTGATCGACGGGCTGGCGCTGCGCGGTTTCATCTATCCGCACACCGGCATCGTGCGCGGAGATGCGCGCTCGCTCTGCATCGCGATGGCGTCGATCGTCGCCAAGGTCACCCGCGACCGGATCATGGAGCCCCTGGAGGCGAAACATCCCGGCTACGGCTTTGCCCAGCACAAGGGTTACGGCACTGATGAGCACCGCGACGCCGTGCTGCGGCTCGGCCGGTGCCCGGCGCACCGCGGGATGTTTTTGCGCAAGCTTATGCGCGGCCGCGTGGACCCCGCGCAGATGAAGTTGTTCGATTAGGCTGGGCGGATATTTCGCTCGAAAATGTTGTGATGGCCATGGAATATTCGAGCTGACGGATAACCTCATGGCCGGAAGAAAACACAGCTCCCTCGATCGCGTGCTCGGGCGGCTCGACACGCTGGACTCGGTCAACCTCGCGAACCTGGTGCAGCGCCTGGCGCGGGAGCGCGGGTTGTTCGAGGCGATTTTCAACACCATTCACGAGGGAATCCTGGTCATTAGCGTCGACGGAACAATCGAGTATGCCAACGCCGCCGCCGCCAACCTTATCGGGCTTCGCGAGGAGGAACTGGCCGGCGCCACTCTCTGGCGGCTGGTGCCGGGATTGCATCCGTCGCTCGGGACGCTGCTGGCCGGCGGGGCGGCCATGCCGGTCGTGGCGCGCGAAATCGAGCTGAATTATCCGCAGCCGCGGATCGTCCGGCTTTACATGGTGCCGTTTCAGGCCGAGGGCACGCGGGAGAAGTCGCGCCGGTTCGCCGTCATCCTTGCCGATGTCACTCGGGAAAAGCAGACAACGGAGCGGTTGATCGAGGACGAGAAGACGTCGTCCATTCTGCTGCTGGCCGCCGGCGTGGCGCATGAGCTCGGCAATCCGCTCAATTCGCTCACCATTCACCTGCAGCTGATCGCCCGGAAACTGAAGAAATTGAAGGCCGACCGCGACGCCGAGTCACTCGCCGAGTCCATCGCGGTCTGCCAGGAGGAGGTGAAGCGCCTGGACGGCATCATCACTCATTTTCTCGGGGCCATCCGCCCGCGGCCGCCCGACCTCGCCGAGACCAACGCCGTCGACGTGCTCGATGAGGTGCTGCGGTTCCAGGCCAGCGAACTGAAGAACCGCGGCATCACAGTCGAGGCCGAGACCCAGGCGGACCTGCCCGCGATCCTCGCCGACCGCAACCAGCTGAAACAAGTGTTTTTCAACCTGATTACCAATGCGATGGAGGCGATGGAGCCCGGCGGCACGCTGAAGATCAAATCACGGGCCGACGACGACTCGGTTCACCTGATGTTTGGCGACTCGGGCGTGGGCATCAGGCAGGAGGACATTTCGCGGCTGTTCCAGCCATACCATACGACCAAGCCGGGCGGACACGGTCTGGGGCTCATGCTCGTCCAGCGCATCATGCGCGGCCACGGCGGCCAGGTGGGCATCGAGAGCAAGGCGGGCGTCGGCACCGTCGTCACGCTGACCTTCCCGCAGAAGAACCGCCGGGTCCGGCTGCTAAAAAGCGGGGCGACCTAGCGGCCCGACTCGCTGGCGGATCGCCTTGGTGATCGCGCCATTGTCAACTATTAGTTGACAAGAGACCCGTCGGCCCGGGAGCCCGACGAGCGAGAGAAATCGGAGCAGGCGGTCGCGACCGGCCAACCTTGGTTTGTCATTTGTTAGATGACAAACGCGCGGAGCGCCCAGCGCGGGCAAACGGCCGGATCGGAGCCGGACCAGGTGGAGATGACGGTGTACCGGGCTGGGGTGACAGTGCACCGCGCGGAGGCGACGGCGGGCGGGCGGAGGCACCCGCGGCTTGCGGCTTTGACTCGCGCTGCGCGGCCTGATGTCATGCCGGCCATGGAGACCAGCTGGCTGCACCCTCGTGATGAACTCGTCGAAACGATGCGGCGCATCTACCGCTACAAGATGACGACCACCTCGGGCGGCAACCTGTCGATCCTGGACCCCGACGGGAGCATCTGGATCACGCCATCGCGGGTGGACAAGGGTGAGTTGCAGCCGGCGGACATCGTGTGGGTGCAGGCGGATGGCACGCGAATCGGGCGGCACGCGCCGTCGTCGGAATTTCCCTTTCATCGCGAGATCTACCGGCGGCGTCCGGACCTCGGGGCCATCGTGCACGCCCACCCGGGCGCGCTGGTGGCGTTCAGCATCTGCCGCGTGCTGCCGGACACCCGCGTGCAATTGCTGGCCCATGCGGTGTGCGGCCGGGTGGCCTACGCGCCGTACGCCTGTCCGGGGAGCGATCAACTGGGCCGGAACATCGCGGAGACTTTTGCCAGAGGCGCGGACTGCGTGATGCTGGAGAACCACGGCGTCGTGATCGGCGGGCGCGATCTGCAGGACGCGTTCCAGCGGTTCGAGACGCTCGAGTTTGTGGCGCAGACACTGGTAAAGGCGGCGACCCTCGGCGAGATCCAGCCGTTGGCCGCCGACCGGCTGGTCGAGCGCATGCCGCCGGAGCCGGGAGAACTGCCGCCCGCCGCGCCGACGAACCGCGAAAAGGAACTGCGCACCCAGATCTGCCGGTTTGTGCGCCGCGCCTACCAGCAGCGGCTGCTCATCAGTACCGCGGGGTCTTTTTCCGCGCGACTCGACGCCGGGCAGTTCCTGATCTCCCCGCGCCGGCGCGACCGGCTGGAACTGGAACCGCGTGGCGTCGTCCGGGCAACCGCGGAGGCTTGCGAGGCGGGCAAGCGCCCGAGCCGGACAGCCGGTTTGCACGCCGCGATCTACCGGCGGCATCCTGAGGTGGGCGCAATCATCAACGCCCAGCCGGCGCATGCCAGTGCCTTCTGCATGACGAAGGCGGTGTTAAGCACGCATACCATTCCCGAAAGCTACATCGTGCTCAACGAAGTGCCCAAGCTGCCGCATGCGTGCGTGGTGGCGGAGGCCGAACGCATTGCAGCGGAGGTGTCGCTCGCCCGGCGACCGGTCCTCCTCATTGAGAACGAGGGCGCGCTCGTTGTGGGGAAGGATGTGCTCGACGCATTCGACCGGCTCGAAGTGTTGGAGGCGACGGCCGAGGCGTTGATTCTTAGCCGTCCGCTTGGCCCGCTGGTGCCAATGCCATTGGCGGCCCTCGACGAGCTGCGACGGGTCTTCGGTGTGAATTAGGCAGGTCGCAGGGAAGACGGCGGGATCCGGCCGCCGAGGCTGGTGCACTCGTCGCGATCCCGCCCTGCATCCAACGGCATCGTTCCCGCTTAACGCTCCCTGTCAGTCGATCGCGATCTGGAATCGCCGCTTGAATTGGAAGAGGATGATGACGATGCGTGCGCGGGTGACGGTGACGATTCCCGTGCCGGCGGTGGCGAGTAACTCCGCGCGGGCGCCGAGCTTTCCCTGGCTGGCGGTGAATAGGACCGCGCTGACGCGGAACTATCCCGGGCGGGCGGCGAATATTCGCGCCGCGGCGCGGGATTCTCCCGTGGGGCCGGCGGAGAAGAATACTGAGGAGCTGCATATTGCCGCTGCGGGTTTCCGGACGGCGGTGAACGGCCAGCCGAATCTGCGCGCCGGGATGAATAGTCAGGCGAGGGACGATGATCCGATTCCGGGGCTCGCTGACTTCGCGCAGAGGCATCCCGTGCCTGGGAAGGCCGGTCAACGGAGGCTGGCGAAGACGGACGAGCTGAGGAGGAATCCGGCGCCCGACGGCGGTTTGAATCCCAATACCGAGGGATCTGCGGGGACTCAGCCTGCGGTACGATGCGGTCGTGGGAAGACGGAGGCTGCGGGCGCGCCATGGCAAAATCCGGGGCGCGGCGTTGGTCGGAATAGGAGTTTCGCGGGTGCGGGACCAGCGAGGCTGAAGGCGCCCTCCGAAAATCGGGAACCGGATGAACCCTGGTGGCGGCCGGGGACCGGAGTGGCCCCGAGGAGCGATCAGCCCACGATACCGAGTGTGACCGGCGTGGTGGAAGCAGCGGAGTCCGCGCCTCACGATCCGGGTGCCAGGGCGGCACGTAGTGGCTGTAGCGATCCCGGGACGACGACCAATACACGGGAGCCGGATGCCGGGGCGGAAAGTAGTGGATGTAGGGGGGCGACGGCCGGCGATGGTGATCGAACCCGTAGAAGGAAATGAACGGAAACACCGTCAGGAAAGGACAATAGGGACCATATGAATAACCTCCGTAGTAATCGCCGTACAACCAAGGATCGTACGACCACCCGTCGTAGACCCACGGGGCGGGCGGGGCATAAGAAACAGGAGCATCGGCGTAAACGCCGCCGCCGCTATAACTCGGCGCTACGCCCATGATGGCGATGCTGCCGCCGGTTGCCGGCCAGGCAATTCTGATATGGAATACGGTGTCAGCACTGATGGGATCAGCGATGAGCACCTGATCGTAGTGGACATATCCTTGGTCGATCAGGAACTGGACGAGAGTGTCGCGAATCTTGTCCAATTCAGACTGGGACAGGATCCCATGATCGTCGACCGCGACGATTGCGTACGTCTGCAGCTGCCTGATGGGGACCGCGCTATAGGAAGCCGTTGCGCATCCGGAGCCAAGAATCGCAAGACCGAGAGCGAACAGGACATTGGCAAAGGGGCGAGAAGTTTTCATGACGACCTCATGATGGTTTTTGGGTGTTTGATCAGATGACCATACTTGATGCGTGGCTCGTGCCAAGATCATGGTATTAGATTTAAGTGATTGATAATAAAAATGATAGGTGGTTAACCTGGCTGACCTTGGCTGCATGCGAGTTCTCTTTTTGGGCTATCCAACCAAAGAGGACAAATGAGGAGGCGCTGATTGGGGGAATACCCCCATGCGGGCACGTTGATGCTGTGCGAACACTTCGGGTCATACGATTGCCAGGGGATAACGGGCGATCATTCGAAGGCCGACTGTGCCGTTCCGTCTCATTTCCCGTTGACCGCGGGAACGGCTCTGGTGTCATGGTTTCATGGTGCCAAGCATCCTCATCGTCGACGACGAGAAGCATACCCGCGAGGGCCTGCAGCAAGCCCTGGAGGAGCATTACGACGTTTCCGTCGCTGGCAGCGCGGATGAGGCGTTCAATCTGATGGACGCACAGGAGCACGATGTGATTGTGACCGATCTGCGGATGCCGGGAAAGTCCGGCCTAAAGGTCATTGACAAGGCGCTGGCGCTGCCGGGCCGGCCGGTCGTCATCATGATGACGGCGTACGGCAATATTGAAACGGCCGTCGAGACGATGAAGCGCGGCGCTTTCGATTTCCTCACCAAGCCTGTTAACCTCGAGAAACTGGAGATTCTGATTCGGCGCGCGCTCAAGACCAAGACCCTGGAGGTCGAAGTGAAGCAGCTCCACGAGCGCCTCGACGATAAGTTCAGCTTCGAGGGCATTGTGGGCAACTCGGAGCGGCTGCGCGAGGTAATCGAA
Organism: Opitutia bacterium; assembly: GCA_003153035.1. Lineage (GTDB taxonomy): Bacteria > Verrucomicrobiota > Verrucomicrobiia > Opitutales > Opitutaceae > Fen-1467. The sequence goes on along the minus strand of PMBT01000024.1, from coordinate 18,835 downwards.
CGCGTGAAGCTCGTAGCGCCGTCGAAGGCCACGATCCTGATCGAAGGTGAGACCGGTTCGGGCAAGGAGTTGATTGCGCAGGCCATCCACCAGGCAAGTCCGCGGGCGCGGGCGCCGTTTGTTGCGGTGCACTGCGCGGCGCTGCCGCCGACACTGCTGGAGAGCGAACTTTTCGGTCATGAGCGCGGGGCGTTCACCGGCGCCACCGAGCGGCGCATCGGCCGCTTCGAAGCGGCCGACGGCGGCACCCTGTTCCTTGACGAGATTGGCGAGATCTCCCTGGCCACGCAGGTGAAGCTGCTCCGGTTTCTCGAAACCAAGGCGATTGAGCGCATTGGCAGCATGCGGCTGATTTCACTCGATGTCCGGCTCGTCGCGGCCACCAACAAGACTCTCGAGCAACTGGTGAAGGAGGGTGCGTTCCGCGAGGACCTGTTCTTCCGGCTCAATGTGGTGCGGATCACGATGCCGCCGCTGCGGGTGCGCACCGAGGACATTCCGCTGCTGCTCGACCACTACATGAAGCTGTTCAGCGAGGAGAACAACGTGCCGCCGCTCACCATCGAGCCGGGCGCGATGCGTCATCTGCAGGCCTACGCGTGGCCGGGCAACATCCGCGAGCTGCGCAATTTTGTGGAGAACGCGGTGGTCCTGCGCCGCGGGGGCCGGCTGACCGAGTTCGATCTCGATCCGAAGATCCGCGGCGCGGCGGTGCCGGCAGCCGGGGGTGCCCAGGCGGGCACCGCCGAGGTGGCGATGAACAATCCGCTCTCGGTCGAGGAGAACGAAAAGCGGCTCTTGCACGAGGCCTTGCTCAAGGCGCGCGGCAACCGCACCCGGGCCGCCAAACTCATGGGCATCAGCCGCCGGACGCTGCATCGCAAGCTGGCCCAGTGGCCGGAGCTCGACGTAATCGACCGGTAGCCCCCCGGCGCAGACACGCGCTCCGCCGGGCGCTATCTGGCAGACCCCGGCGCCGGCCCGGCATCGGGCTGGCGGGGCTTGGGCCGCCAGACGCGGACGGGGCTATGCCCAAAATAGGTGTAGTAATCAATCTGCTCCACTTGGTCGTAGTTCTTCTTCAAGAGCTCCTCGCTGCAGTACATCGGATTGTCAAATTCGGTCAGCACGAGGACGTACTCCCGGGCGGCGACCTTGCGCTCCACTTCCCGGCCGACGTCGTCAAACATCTTGACGATGGCGGCCGCCTGGGGATCGCGCGCCGCGCGATTGTCGGCCAGACAGAATCCCAGGAACATCGAGCTGCCGTCGTGAAGGACCCGGCGACCGGTGCGTGCGAAGATATCGGTGGTGCACGGGATGCCCAGGACCTCGCCCTGGCTCGCGTTGACGAGCTGTTCCATGCGGTGATACGGAACCGTGGAATCCGGCCCGCCAGGGTTGTTCAGCCAGAACATGACGAAAGCCATCAACAGAAGCCCGAAAAGAATCCTCTGCCACGCGCGGGTCATCGTGAGCGCGGTGAGCACGAACATGAGCGGGAACAGGAGGTGGAGGTGATAAGTGAAATACGCCCCCGCATTGTGTCCCATGTAAAAGTAGACCAGCGCGAGAAAGATGAGGAATACCACCCCGAGGACCCGGTAACGCATGTCGGCATACCATGCCTCCTGGCCTGACTCGCTCGCCGTTCGCCCCGCCCGCCGGTCCGCCTGCCTCCGCCAGAGCCAGGCTCCGAAGCCCAACAGCATGACCAGCATATAAGGCCAGGCCCGCCCAAACAACATCACGGTGTGCATGGCCGAGATGTCGTCATGCGCATTCACCTTGGCGCCTTCATACTGGCCGATGATCGTCTCGATGAAGAAATACGGGAAAAAGAGGCTGGTGACCGCGAGAGAAAGAATGAGCAGCGCAAAATACGCGACGCCCAGCCAGCACGCCTCCCGCTTCGACCGCACAAAGAAGGTCCCCAGCAGCGTGGCGCAGCCGGCCACGGCAAAATAACCCTTGAATTGGAAGGACAGCAAAGCGCACACCAGGCCAAAGACCGAGGACCGGCGGGAGTAGTTGTTCTCCCAGGGCACAAAGAGCCCGAGCAGAAAGAAGAAGAGGCCGGGTGCGTCCGCCCGGGCGGAGATCATGATGTTATTGAGACACATCCAGTAGTAGAATGTCATCGATAACAGCGCGATGCCTAGGCCGGCTCCCGCGCGTTGCATCAGGCCGACAAGCAGCCAGAGCGACGCTGCCAGGAAAACCAGGTTGACCATGCGGTGCGCCGCGTAGTCGGTGCCGAACATCGGCTTGAACGCCAGCACGACGAGATTATAGAACGGACCCTGCCCCAACGCCGATCCCGGCAATTCCGCCTCCGTGTAGGGGTTGCGACCGTGATCCAACAGGAACGTTGCGTACCAAGTCGCCGGCTCATTGTACTCCTGCGGACCCGGCTGGCAGATCATCTTGGCATGAGGAAGAAACAACACGCACAACCAGCCGACCGCGACGACAATCCCCGCCAGATTGACCAAGCGTTCGGCCAGACCGGGCGGACGGTTCCTCCACCACTCGCGATGCCGGGCAGGGAAGCCCCGAAGGAAAGCGGGCAGCCCGATGCTTCTTGGAATGTGATCGGGCTCGGCCCCTCGGTCTGCGGTTGTGGGGTACATGGTGGATACGGGTAGATCTGAGGCGAAGGCGCGCCCGCCGGCTACGCACGCTTGGTAACCTCGCGCGGGGCGATTTCGACGGGCTTGATTTCCGACAGCTCCTTGGCGCCCTTGGCGCCGAGTTCCGCGAGCTTGCGCGCGCCGGGCAGCAGCGAACCCTCGAATGAGCCGACCGCCGCGTTATAGGCCTTATTGGCCGATTCGAGACCGCGGCCGACCCCCTGAAGGTGTTCGGCGAGAACCGTGACGCGGTCATAGAGCTGCCGGCCAAGTTCGGCAATGGCCTCGGCATTCTTTGACACCGACTCCTGCCGCCAGCCGTAGGCGGCCGCCTTAAGCAGCGCAATCAGAGAGGCGGGCGTCGCGAGCAGAACCTTCTTGCCGATGGCGCGCTCGATGAGCGTCGGGTCGGCCTGCAGCGCGCCGGCGAGAAACTGGTCGCCGGGGAGAAACAGCACGACAAACTCGGGCGAGGGCTGAAACTGCTCCCAGTAGCTCTTGGCGCCGAGCGCGTCGATGTGACTGCGCACCTTCGCGGCGTGATCGGCCAGCTTGGCCGTGCGCGTGGCCTCGTCGGTGGCGCCGGCGGCTTCGCGATAGGAGTCATTCGGCGCCTTGGCGTCCACGACGATCTGCTGCCCGCCCGGCAGGCGGACGACGAGGTCGGCGCGATCGCGCCCTCCGACGTCAGGCGTGACCTGTTCGGCGAAATCGCAGTAGGCGGTCATGCCGGCGAGNNTCGACGACGCGGCGGAGCTGGAGTTCGCCCCACGTGCCGGCGGTGCGCGTGGCGCTGAGCGCTGTGGACAGCTTTGCAGCTTCGGTCTGCAACTGCGACTGCGCCGTGCCGAGCGTCTTCAGTTGCTCGGAAAGCTGGCCGTAGGCGCTGGCGCGGGTCTTTTCAATTTCGGCCATCTTGAGGTCGACCTTTTCCAGCGACTCCTTGAGCGGCTTGACCAGCGCATCGATGGCCTGCTGCCGCTTGCCCAGCTCATCGGTCGACTGCTGGTGGAGCTTCCCGAACGTTTCGCGGGCGAGCTTAAGAAAATCGTCTGAGTTCTTGCTGAGGGCTTTGCCGGAGAGCGAATCAAACTCATGAGTCAGCCGCGTGTGGGCGTCCTGTTCAGCCGTCAGGAGCGTCGTCAGGCGGGACCGTTCCGCCTCGAGTTCGGGAAGGCGGGCCCGCAGCGCGGCCAGCTCGGTCCCGGCCCTGGCGAGCTGATCATCGCGTTCGGCCAGCGTGGCGGCGAGCGCCGCCGAGCGCGACCGCGCCCAGAGCCAGACGAGGGCGGCAGTGACGGCGGCAGTGGCGAGGGTGGCAAGCAGGGTGGTGGGCACGGTGGAGTCAATTGCTCATGCTCCCGGCGGCGACCCTGCTCAAGAGGAAAAGCGGCCGAAGCGCGGTGCAACCGGAAGGCGGCGGGAGCGTTCCAGCTGACGCTAAACCCTGAACGGTTCGTTCGACGGGGAGGGCTCCTTGGCGGGAAAATACACGGAGATGCGCGTGCCTTCCCCCACCTTTGTCTTCACGTGCAGCAGCCCCCGGTGATCCTGTACGAGACGGGACACGATGGCGAGTCCCAGGCCGGTGCCCTTTTCGGCCTTGGTGGTGAAGTACGGCTCAAAGATCTGCGGCAGCACGTCGGGCGGGATGCCCGGACCCTGGTCGAGCACCGACAGCGCGACGAGCGGCGGCTCGTTGGCGAGGGGCTCGCGGCCAATCACGACATCCTCCGGGCCGTCCTGCAGCGATTCCACCGGCAGCGGTTGGGACACGGTTTCAGCGGTGACCCAGACGGTCTGGTCGTCGGTCGTGCTCTGAAAGGCGTTGATGGTGAGATTGAGCAGGATCTGGATGAGTTCCGTGCCATTGATCAGCGCGGCCGTGTCATGCTCGAGCAGTTTGACCGCCAGATGGCCGCCGCGGATTGCGGGGTGGTGCTTGAGCAGGGTCTGCAGGTCCGTGAGCACCTGGTTGACGCGCACCTCGCGGTTGGAGAAGTGGCGTTTGCCCAGGGAGCGCAAATAGCGCGAGGCGATGGCAAAACAAGTGTTCACCTGCTTCGAGATGGTCGCGAGGTCCTCGCGCACCGCAGCGAGATCGGCGCCATGAAGGAACGAGACCTTCGCCAGGCGGAGCTCGATCATCTCAACATAGCCCACGATAATGGTGAGCGGATTGTTGATGTCGTGGAGCACGCCCGCGTAAATCTGGCTCGTGGTGCGGGCCATCTCCTCGCGAAGCGAGACATCGTGCAGCTGGTCGGTCAGCCGGTGGAGCCGCTCCTGGGCCTCGACAACCGTGTCCGAGATGCGGCGCAGCCGCAGGGCCCGTGCGGCGGCTTCACGGATGGTGGGAAGGTCGAAGGGCTTGCTCAGGTAGTCGCACGCGCCGAAACGGAGCGCCTGCCGCGCGGTCTCGATCGTCTCGTAGGCCGTGAGCATGATGATCTCAACGTGGGGATCGATCTCCTTGAGGCTGCGCAACACCTCGATGCCCGAGCGACCCGCCATGCGGATGTCGAGAATCGCAATGTGCACGGGGTTGTGCCGGGCAAACTCAACCGCCTTTTCGCCGTTCTCGACGGCATGCACGCGGAAATCGTTCTTGAAGACCATGCGCAGCGACAGGCGCGGGCCCTCCTCGTCGTCGACCACAAGCATGGTCGGAAGCTCGATGGCGGCGGCCGGAACGACAGGAGGCGCGACAGGGGGAGGAGCTGTGATCATAGGCAGGCAGACCGATTCGGTCGGGAGGGTACCCGGACTAGAAGCGATAGTCGAGCGAGAGTGCAAAGGTGTTGATCGAGGTGCTGTAGGAGCCGTTGGCAGTCTCGCCCGTGGCCGGATTGATCACGCCGGTGATGGTCCGGGTGGGGGCCGTGGCGCGCTGCAGCGTGAGCATGAACCGCACGAGACCCTGGGAATAACCGACACCGGCGCACCAGAAATGGCGCGTGGCGTCGGGGACGGCGGGATTCCACGAGGCGTCAGGCACGGAGTTCTCGCTCAGGGTGTACCCGGCGCTAACCTGCCAGCCGCTGGGAAAATAGCGGGTCAAGCCGAGTTCGTAAAAGCAGCTCGCCTGCCAGTTGAACGGCAGGTACACCGCGCCGCTGGGCTTGGAAATCACGGCGGTTTTCAGGCGCGACCAGTTGGTCCAGTCGATGTTCGCTTCAACATTCCATTGGGGCGTCGGGCGGTAGGAATAGCCGGCGATAAGCACCTCGGGAAAGTCGAAGGTGGAGGTGGCGGCCTCGCCGGGAGCGTACGGTGAGGCGGTGGCCGTGCCGCTCAAATCGAATGAAGTGTGGTGCTGGTAACTGAGACCAAAGGCGTGCTGTTCTGCCGGCTGCCAGCGAAGGCCGAGGTTGAAACCGATATCATTTCCATCGGCATTGAAGCGGAACTCGTCGCCCGGCATCAGGCCTATGCCGCGGCGCAGATCGACCTTCAGGCGGTTGAACGTCAGCCCGCCGCCGAGTGAGAGCATGTCGCTGACGCGCCAGGCGACGACGGGATTGAGGGTATAATAGGTCTCCTCGTTCTTGGTGGCGAACGTCCGAAAGCCGGAGGTGGTCGGCCAGTCGGTCGACAGACCGAAGGGGCAATAGAAGCCCAGCCCCAGGGCCCAGGATGCGTTCTCCGGCGCCCATGCGTAATAGACCTGCGGGATGAACTGGTCCTGGTGGTTCATGGACGTGGCGGCGCCATTGGGGGCGCGATAATCAGCCCCGAAGCTGACCTCATAGGCCGTCGCCGAAAACTCCTCTCCCTTTAGCTGGGTGAGGCCGGCTGGGTTGTAATAGATGGCGGAGGGATTGTCGGCCGTCGCCACGAAGGCATTGCCGCGGGCCGTTGCAAACGCGTCCTTGAAACCCACGCGGGTACCGGAAGCGCTCAAGGCGGCCGGGATCAGGGCAAGGCAGGCGCCGAGGCGAACAGCCAGATCCGTGAGTCCGTGGATGCGTCGCGCAGAACGCTCCGAGATGGCGGAGGGGGTCGTCATGGGAATCATGATTGGAAGGGAAGATGGATCACGAGGTCGGGGTCGTCCGGCAGGATGCGGGCGTTCACCTCGAGGCGGCCGGCGTGCGCTTCGATCACGCGTTTGGCGACGGTGAGACCGAGGCCGACGCCGGTGTTGCGGGTGGTAAAGAACGGATCCGTGGCGCGGGCGGCCACCTCGGAGGGGAAACCGGGACCGTTGTCACGCACCCGGAGGGCGAGTTCCGGCCGACCATCCGGGCCCAATTCGGAAGCGACCGTGACCGTGACCTTAGGTGGCTCGCCGGCCGACTGGAGGCCATTGAGAAAGATCTCCTGCAGGGCGTGCAGCAGGCTCGGACGGTGACAGCGCACGAACGGGTGGGACACGTTGCTCCGAATCTCGAGTTCGGCCGTCTCCTGGCCCAGGAACTCGCGTGACCGCGCGAAACTCTTCCGGAGCAGATCGTCGAGTGACAGCGAATCAGTGGGGCCGCTTTCCGTTTGCGCGAGGAAGAGCATTTGCTCCGTAAACCGCTGGATCCGGCCGGTCTCGCGGGTCAGTGCGTGCTTCAAGGAGTCGCGAAACTCGGGGTTATCAATATCCGTGTCGAACAGCTGCTGATGAGTGGTCAGCGGCACGAGCGAGTTGCGGATCTCGTGGGCGAAACGTCTCGCGATCAGCCCGATGAGCTTGAGGTTTGACGCCTCGATCTCGGCGCGCTGCGCCGCCCGGACCTGCGTGAAATCTTCCAGGAGCATGATCGCCGGCTGCGGCAGTTGGGTCCGGTCGGTCGGAAAGGGGATCAGCGAAACGCGGAAAACCCGGTCAGGCGCGCCGGGGTGTTCGTAGGAGAAAGGCGCCACGGTCTGGCCTCGTTCCACCACTTCGTGAAGGCTCTTAGCCAGAACCGGCGGCAGTTCAGCGAAGTCGAGATCCGCGGGGGCCGGCGCGGGTTCGGCAAGAAACCGGCAGAAGGCCTGGTTGGCAAACAGGACGGTGAGATCGGAGCCGACCACCAGCGCGCCGCTGGTCATTGCGCCGAGCACGTTGGAGAACAGGCGGTGGCTGCCGGCCAGTTGATGGTGCAGCCAGGAATTCTTCACGGCCAGGCCCAGTTCCTCCATCAGGTGATAGACGAGCAACAGCTCAGAGTCGCTGAAAGGCGTGCCGGTGATGCGCCCACCCAGCAGGGCGAGACCGATGGTCCGTTCACGGTCGTTGACCGGCAGGGCGATCTCGCAGCCAAGAATCTCGAATTCGCGTTGCAGGCGGGGGTCGTCAGCGAGGAACGGAGCGGTGCTGTCGGCCCCGAGGCGGATGATCCGGCCCGTCTGCGAAACCCGCTGGCCCAGCCCGCTCTTTCGGGAGAGTTCAAAGCACTCAATCAACTCGGTCGGCAGACCCACGGCGCCGGCGCAGATAAGCCGCTGGGGATCATGCGTCGCGGGAATACCCACGGAGGCGGTCGGAGGCGGCGGTTCGAGAAAGATCGCGATCCGGGCTGCGCCGATGATCTCCCGCAGCTTGATTACAAAATGCCCGGTGAATTGCCGGTAATCGAGCGAATAGCTAAAGACCTGCGAGAAGTCCCGCATCACCGTTAGCGCCGAGGTGGTGAGCGCTGGGGCAAGGCTTGTTCCGGCAGGCGAAAACGGCGACGCAGAGGATGATCGACCGGCGGCCGGCGCCGGCTTGGCGCTCCGCGACGCCAGCCGTTGAATCACTGCCAGAAAAGTGGTCTGGTCGCACGTCGGAGCGAGCACGAGGTCCGCGCCGGCCAGATAAGCGGCGCGTTCCTCTTCGGGCGAGAATTGCCGGCCGGCAATTACCAGAGGACAGTCAGCTGTCACGGCCCGAAACTCGGCAATAGCCCATTGGACATCCCCGGAAAACGCCTCCAACGCCAGCAGGCATACGTCGAACATTCCCGCCTCGATCAGTGGCCGTGCGGTTGCCAAGTTTGGCTTCCGCAGGGACTTGAATTCGACAGAGGCTGAAGGGACCGCGATCGGCGGAATCAGAACGTGATCCTCGGCAATTATGAGGAGGTGGATCACTTCAGTAGTTCAGACCCAAGCAGGGCAGTTAGGACGCATGGCCAACTTGTGTAAGTAAGTGGCAAATGTGAATAACAAGGCAACGGAAAAGTGGAGCTAATAGACGCAATCCAAGCCTGTTTTTCGGGTGGTTGGGAAGGAGCAGGTTGAAGTGCCTCAAAATGAGTTGAGCGTTGCATTTGCCAATGGATTAAGGTCTCTTCTAAAGAATCCGGGAGAGGATGCGACACGCCTTTACAATTGCACGGACATCTCACCGAGCTGGCTGGAGTCACGGCGAACCGGTGCCTGGCCCCTGCCCCAATGGTTGTCCATCTCTGCTCCCCGTGAGAGCTTATCTCAGCCATGCTTGCCGATCAATCCCAGGTTGAAACGGGTCAAATCCGCACGGATTTTGTGACCTATCAGAATCGGACGGGGTTGCGCATTGCCGCCTGCCTCGATCACGTGGGGGGGGAGATGCGAGCCAGGCCTTGGGTGCTCATGGCGCCGAAATTCGGTGAGACGAAGAAAACGACGCTCCACCTTGCCTATCATCTAGTTGCAAACGGAGTGAACGTATTGCGTTTCGACCCGACCAACCACGTGGGCGAAAGCGAAGGGCGGATGTTGGATTTCGTGTTGCCAGGTGTGGTTGACGACATAATCGCCGGACTCGACTACCTTGAGAATCACTTTGGGGTCTCGCAGGTCACGGGTGTGGCCAATAGTCTCTCGGCCCGGTGCATGCTGCGCGTCGCCGTGGGCGATCCCCGCATCAAGAAGCTCATCTGCGTTGCGGGCGTGGTCAACCTGGCGGCTACGATGCACGAGATCTACAAGGAGGACATCTTTGGCAAATTCCAGACTGGCTACCGGTGGGGGATCACGGACTTCCTGGGCTTCGACATCAATACGGACATCTTTCTCGACACAGTAATCCGGTCCGGACTGCATGACCTGCTGGGAACGATGGAGGACGCGGGGAAGCTGAAGGTGCCGTTTGTCTTCTTTTACGCGGCGCGGGATGTCTGGGTCAACAAGCACGAAGTGGAGCAGGTGGTGGCGACGAATCCGCGTGGCCAGTTGGTGCCGGTGATAGCGGCGATGCACGAGGTGCGGGAAAACCCGCAGGCGGCCCGGCAGGTTTTTGAACAGGTGGTGTGGACCTGCCTGCGTGACGATCCGTATCCGGGAGAGCGCGCGGCGAATCTAGGCATCCCCGACAAGAAGCTGATCATGGCGCAAAACCGACGCGAACGGGATCGGATGCGGAGTTCCGAGGTACCCTCGGAGAGCGAGACGCAGTTCTGGTCAAATTACCTCAAGAAATACAGCATCCTGGAGAAGTCGGTCGACTATCGGGCCTACCTTGATCTGGTGGGCCGGCTGTGCGGAGGATTGCGCTCCGGGGCACTTGTCTTGGACGCTGGTTGTGGAAACGGTCTGTTCGGGTTGTGGGTGTTGCGCGAGGTCTGGCAGCGGCACGCCTTGGTTCCGGCGGACGAGCCGCTGATCTACGTCGGCCTGGATCTTACGCAACGCGGCCTGGCCGACGCGTTGGGCAATCATCTGGGTTGGAGACAAAAACTGCAAGAGATCGCCAGGGCACGGGCGGTTCCGCCTCCTGGGCTGCAGTATTTTCTGATCGATTTTGACCAGCTGGAAGAAAAGCCGCGCCTGGCGGCCCGGCTGCCCTTTCAGGAGGGAACCTTCGACGTGATCTGCTGCAGCCTCGTCCTTTCCTATCTCAAGCGTCCGCAGGGGCTGCTCCGCGAGCTCTACCGGGTGCTCCGGCCCGGCGGAGCGTTGGTCGTGTCAAGCATGAAGCCGAATTGCGATCTTTCCATCATCTATCGTGACTCGATCGCGGCGAACGTGACGCCCGAGGACGTCGAGGCGGGACGAAATCTGCTGCGCGCGGCGGGCAAGATCAAATTAAAGGAGGAGATCGGCTACTACACGTTCTACACGCAGGCCGAGCTGGCGGAGCTCGTGATGGACATGGGCTTCAATGTGCTGGAATCGCACCTGTCGCTGGGTGAACAGGCGGTGGTGATCAAGGCGGCCAAGTGACGACCTACCTCATCTTCTCGTCTTTTCTGAATTTCGTCACGGGCCTGCTGCTGGCCTTCGCAGTGGTGCTGCGGGGGCGAAAGAATGAGCTGACCCGGCGGTTCGGCTTCTTTGCGCTGAGTGTCGGCGCGTGGTCCGGGCTTTATTTCCTTTGGCAGATTTCCCAGGACGCCGACCGGGCGTTGTTCCTGTCGCGCCTCTTGATGGTCGCGGCCTATTTTGTGCCCGTCACCTTTCTGCATTTTGTGGGGCACCTTTGCGGCGAGCGGAAGCCCTGGTGGATCCGGATTGGGTATGGCATCACCCTGGTATTCGTGGCCGTCAACTCGACGCCGCTCATGGTTACGGGCGTCAAACCGGCGTTCGACCTTCCCTTCTGGCCCCGGGCAGGCCCTGGTTTCGTGTTCTATCTGGTGTTCTTCGCTGTCTACACCGGGGAGGCGGTGCGGCTGTTGCACCGGCAGGCACGGGCCTCCTCGGGCGCCCGGGCCACCCAGCTCTGGCACATCTTCTTCGCCACCTTGATCGGATTCACGGGTGGGGCGACGAATTTCCCGCTGTGGTACGACATCTCCGTCCCCCCCGTTGGCAATGCGCTTGTCTTCATTTACCTGGTGACAGTGGCGAACGCGGTGGCCCGTTACCAGCTGCCGCTGGTGACCTACGATTTTGTGCTGGCGGCGGTGTACATGGGAATGAGCGCCACGGCGTCCATTTTCTTCCTGCTGGCCTTTGTGGTCATGTCGTCGCTGCAGGGCGTGGCACTGACTTCGACGAACCTGCTTAACGGCTTCCTGCTGGGCATGGTGGTAAGCCTGTTTTTCTTCTGGATCGTGCCGCGGTTGAAGGAAGGCACCGAGCGCCTTCTGGAGCAAACCTACCTCCGCAAGCGCATTGGCCGGCGCAGCCGGTTGAAAGGGCTGGCCGAGCAAATCTGCACGATTGGCGCCGAACAGGAGATTTTCGACACGACCGCGCGGGAGATCGCCGGTGCCATGGGTTTCACCCACCTCGGTCTCTTTGTCCGCGGCGAATTCAGCGAGGCGTACACGTTGCGCGCGCAGTTGGGCTGGGGAAACGACGGCTACGCGCTGACGACGTTGGTTTCCGACACCCAGTTGGTGCGCGTGCTCGCGCAGGGCCAGGTGCCGATCATTTTCGACGGATCCGAGGTCGAGCTGCCGGCCGAAACCTTGACTGAGATCGAGGTGACGCGGAAGCAGATGCCCTTCGAGGCGGCATTTCCGATCCTGACGGAGGGCTTTCTGCTGGGAGTGCTGATCCTCAGCCCGCGCGAGAATCGCGAGCGCTACACGGAGATTGATTTTTCGCTGCTCGAGGCCGTCTGCCTGCAGCTGGGCGTCACGCTCCGCGCGCGCCAGCTGGAACGGCGTGCCAGCCAGACGGAAAAACTCATCTCGCTGGGCACGCTGGCGGCCGGCCTGGCGCACGAGTTGCGCAATCCCCTGGTCTCGATCCAGACGTTTTCCGCGCTGCTCAAGGACCACGGCCATGAGCCGGAATTCCACCAGGAGTTTGCCGCGATCATCCAGCGCGACGTGGGCCGCATCGCCAGCATCGTGGAGAATGTCTCCGCGTTCGCCGAAAACAGCACCGTGCCGTTTCGCTCCGTGAAGATCGAGGAGGTCATCAATGGAGTCACCGAGATCATGCGGCCCGAGCTGACGCGCTCCGGCGTGCGATTCACGATGGAAGAGCCGCGCAGCCAGCTGCCCGTGCACGGGAACTACAGCCAGTTGCTGCAGGTGTTCCTCAACCTCCTGCAGAACGCCCTGCATGCGCTCGAGGGTCGTCCGGACGGCCGCATCACGGTGACGGTGGAAGCGCGGGCGGGCGATCTGCCCAAGCCCATGCTCTGCATCCAGGTCGCCGACAACGGCTCCGGGATCGACCCGGCGCTGCTGTCCCGCGTGTTCGAGCCTTTCATGACAACGAAGTCGACCGGCGACCGCCGCGGCACCCGCGGAATGGGTTTGGGACTCGCCATCGTCCGCCGCATAATCCAGTACCATCAGGGAGCGATCGAGGTGACGAGCGAGCTCGGGAAAGGCACCACGTTCTACATTTATCTTCCGGTCCACGAATAGATGACCATGCCCACTGGGGAAGCCAGCACCCTGCCGACCCAACGAACGTCCGGAACCCGGACCCTGCCCGGACCGGCCGCGCTGCGCGCACTGGCCATGGCGTTCGCCCATCTGCAGGACTTCACCGGGTTTGTGGGCGGCCTGCAGGCCGCGCTTGACAAGGCCGAGTGGTTTGGCCGCATCGCGCTTGAAGTGGAGGACAAGTCCGGGGCGGACGAGCGGCGATTCCGCCTCGGCGAGATGGTCCTTCCCGTGCAGGGCGCGGCGGGTTCGCATGGCGTCCTGCGCGCGACCGGCCGCAATGGACCCCGCTCGTTCGGGCCCGAGGATCTGCATCTCCTGTCGGGCCTGGCCGACTTTCTTGCGGTCGTGCTCGACCGCGCACAGGAGTGGCGCGAGGTGGAGCGCTTCCGCCAATTGTTGGGCTTCCTGCTCAACCAGGCGCCGGTCGGTATTCTCGCGTTCGACGGGCAGCACCGGGTGGCCGCCGGCAATGACCTGGCGCGGCGATGGCTGAGCGGGGGCGGCGACCTCTGGGCCGCCTTGCAGGCGGCGTTACCCGCTGAGGTGCGGGATAATGGTCAGGTGCCGCGCGCCTGTTTTCACCTGCGCATTGAAGGCCGTCTGGTGTTTGGCGAACTGCGCAATCCCCCGGGCGGCGCCGAGGCGGGGGTGTGTGTCGTGGTCATGACCGATCTCACGGCGGACCAGGCCCGCCTGCTCGATGCCCTGCACCGGGAGACCTACCGCTGCCAGTTGCGGCGGCTGCGGCTGGGCTTCGCCCTGCTGGAATCACCCCGCATTGCCGGCGGCCTGCTGCAGGTTCTCCCCGAACTGCGCGCCGGCCTGCCCGCAGCGGTCGCGGCCGGACCCTATGACGCGAACCGCGTCGGCCTCGTCTTTCCCGGATGCGGACGGACCACGATCATGGCCCACTTGCGGCGGCTCAAGCCGCTGCTGGCGGACGCCCCCGTGCGCGGGAGCCTGGCCGAGCTGGGCCGGGAGGGCAGCGAGCCCGAGAGATTGCTGCAGACCGCGCTGGTCGGCCTGCGACCGTTCGACGAGCTGCTGCGGCCGGCGTTGCTGCTTCATGACGACAGCTCGGCGGTGAACGACACCCTGGCCTACGTGCTGGGCGGGGAGTTCGAGCTGGTGAAGAGCACAAATGTGGAGCAGACGCGGCAGTTGCTGCGAACGCGGAGCTTCGATGCGCTCATCACCGAGGTCGAACTGCGCGGCGCGAGCGGAGTGGAACTGGCCCATCTGGCCGGCGATCTGCAGCCTGGCATCCGCACTTTCTTCACGGCCTTCTCGGAGCTGGCGGCGGAGGCGGTCCGGGCCCAGGAAACGGGGGATCCCGTGGTCTTCCAGAAGCCCTTCGACGCGCGGATGCTAGGGCGGACCGTGCGCGAAAAGCTCGGCATCTGAGCGGTCCCGACCGGGGCGGCTCGCCCAAGCCACCAGCAAATCCGAATGGTAGCCGCGGGGTCGTGACCCCGGCCATCGCAGCGCTTCCCGGGAGCCAGGAACATTGTCAACCAATAGTTGACATCGTCCTCCGCGGCATCCGCCAGCGGAGAACGTCTGCAAGACGTCCGCCGTGGCTTGTTACTGCCCACCCACCAGCACCCTCAAGGTCGCCGAACCGGCCGGCTGGCCCTCGGTTTCGGCGATCCACGTAATCTGTTGCCATTCGGATTTGGTGGTGCGGGGCGCAATCAGCCGGGCCTGCACGGGTGAGGAGTCGTGCGCCGCCACCGCGAAAACGCCCGAGCCTTTGACCTCCGTCCACCCCGGAGGCAGCTGCACCCGGACGGTCACGACCCGGACCTGATCGGTGCCGTTGTGGAGCAGAAGCGGCACGGGAAAGTTCTGTCCGCCGCCGACTCCCAGTTCCGGCGCGAGCAGTTGCGGCATCCGGTCGAGGTTGTGGGCCGGCCAGAAGTCCGCATAGAACGCCCATGGACCGCCGAGTTCGATGGCGGGTTTTGGCGACGACTGCGGTTGGAAGCCGCGTACGGCCGCAAACGCGAAGGGACGGGCAACGGTGCCCTCAAAGACGTCGCCGGTCGGAGTGCCGCCGACCGGCGACTTGCCCAGCACAAAGGGCACGGGAGGCTCATAGAAGCTCAGGTCTCCGGTCGCGAGCGCCTTTTCTCCGGGGGGACCGGTGTCACCCTGCGTTCGATGGAAGCTGGCTTCCGTGGCCGCGAGGCGCGCGTAGGACACATGCTGCGACGGCGAGACCACGGTGGTCGAATATTCCGGTCCCTGGCCCTTCACGAAATCAAGATGCGAGGCATCGGTGAAGAAATACAGCTTCTGCGGCTGCCACGGACGCAGGCCCTCCATCAGGTTGCCATAGAACAGGCGGTCTTCCGGCGTCGCCACCTGTTCGGGAAGTTTCGTCGGATCGCCCGCGAGGTCGAATGCCTCGGTGGCGATCACGCCCGCGGCCTGATGGTCTTCGTGATTCTCCCCGGCGACGACGTCCGGCAGCATCGTGATGACCACCGTTGGACGGGTCAGCCTGATAAATCGGACCAATTCGCCGAGGATCTGGCCATGGTTCCACGCTCCGAGCGAACGCAACACGTCGTGCACTTCGGGGGCCGGCGTGTCGGGCGCACGCAGGAACCACACATTCCGGATGCCGATGGCCGTCAAGGCCGCGCGCGCCTCCGCTTCGCGAATCTCCGCCAAGGAGGCTGCCTGCTCGAAGCCCACCAGGTTTTGGCCGGCATTGCCGCGGGTCGTGCAAACCACCGCAACGCGCCGGTGGTCGTCCAGCACCGCCCGGGCCAGGTAGCCGGCGATCAGCGTCTCATCATCCGGGTGGGCAATGATGACAAGAAGATCGGCTTTGAAACGCTCGTCCGGCGGCGGACTCGAGATTGCGGCCGGCGCGCCTGCGAGGCGCGCGGCGAGGAACAGACCAAAGGCCAGGAGGGGAAAGGCCCGCATCGGAGCGACCGGGAAGCCGCGGTGGAGGGGACGGCTTTCCGCGAGGGCAGGTTTTGCCGAAATGGTCGCCAGGGCGAAAGCCAGATTCTCCAGCCGGAAGACAGCGTGGCGAGCCGTTGACGCCCAAAGGTTCATAGTGGCGTTTCTGGCGGGAAACGTTCCGAAGACAAGAGGGTTCTGGCCGCGGCCCGTCCGGCGCAAGTCCCCTCCTGGGAGGGGTGGCCGCAGGCCGGGGTGTGTTCTTCAACCCTGCTTGCCGAACAGTTCCGCGATGATGTCCTCCAGCGGCACGTCCTCGATCGTGATGTCCGCCACGGGACCGGCCGCGAGGATCTGCTGCGAGACGGCCACAGCCTGGTCTCCCGGCACATGGAGCACGTATTCGCCGTTGGCGGCGGGCTCGGCCTTGCCAAACTGCGGATCGAATGCGCCCGGGGAGAGGACGCCATCGACGGGACGGAACTTGATGATCTTCTGGCGGCTGCCGGTGGCGTCGAGCCGGCCAATGTCGCCGTCGTGGATCTTGCGGCCCTTGTGGATCACGATGACCCGCTCGCACAGCGCCTTGATGTCGGCCATGTAATGACTGGTGAGCAGGATGGTGGTGCGGTAGCGGCGGTTGTAGTCGCGGAGAAATGAGCGCACGGCTTTTTGGGAGACGACATCGAGGCCGATGGTCGGCTCGTCGAGAAAGAGCACGCGCGGGCGGTGGAGCAGCGCGGCGATGAGCTCCATCTTCATCCGCTCGCCGAGCGAAAGTTCGCGCACCATGACGTTCAGCTTGTGGCCGACGTCGAGCAGCTTGATGAGCTCATCAAGCGTCTGCTGGTACTGCGCGGCGCCGAGCCCGTAGATATGCCGCAAAAGCAGGAAAGACTCGATGGCGGGCAGGTCCCACCACAGCTGGTTCTTCTGGCCCAGCACCAGTGCGAAGATGCGGCGGTAGGCGTTTTCGCGCTTGGTCGGGTCGAAACCCGCGACGCGCGCCCGGCCCGAGGTGGGGTAGATGAGGCCGGACAGCATCTTCAGGGTCGTGGTTTTGCCAGCGCCATTCGGACCAAGAAAGCCGACGAACTCCCCCTCGCGGATCGAGAAACTGATATTGTCAGCGGCGCGCACCTCCTCGAATTCGCGCCGGAACAGCCCCTTCACGCCGCCCCAGAAGCCCGGCTGCTTCTTGTAGGTGCGGAACACGCGGGTGAGGTTCTCAACTTCGATCATCGCGGAAAGAATTCAGGAGGGAGGAGCCAGGAGCCAGAATATTCAACCTGGCCCGAGGCGCCGGTGTTCAGCTTGGTTGCCAACTCCAAAGGAGATTCACCACGAAGAGCACGCAGGCCACGAAGGCAAATGCAGAGTTGTTGAAGGTCGAACAAGAGCCCGGCGCATCACCACGATTCACCGGAGACGTCGAAGACAGAGGGTGTGCCGCCGCTGTCGAACATCATAGGCTTCATGGCTGTCCCAGCCGGGTGTAGTCCAGCACCGTGTGGCTGATGAAGCCTTGCGCCAGTGCAGCGCGGTCGGTCAGCGGTTCGGTGGGCGAAAGATCCTGGCCGAGGTGGAAGACGAAGCGGTGGGTGCCGTCATCCTGGGCGGGGCTGAACAGGCCCGGGATGACCATGCGCGCCGGCACGGTGCGGCGGAGGGGCGAATCCGGCCGGCAGGGGAACGGGAAATTGACGTTGTGGACGGTGAAGCATCGCGCGGGCGTGGCGGCGACGAACTCGGCCACCAGGCGCGCGGCATGGACCGCGGAAGTCCTCAGCGTGGCGCCCAATTCCGCATCGGGCGCGCCGCCGTGATCCTTGAGGCGGTCATAGGTCTCGAAGCTCAGATCCTGGGAGAACGCGACCGCGGGCAGGCCGTGCAACACGCCCTCGAACGCGCCGGCGACCGTGCCGCTGGCCAGCAGGAATCCGAGCGAGGCGTTGAGGCCCATGTTCATGCCGCTGACCACCGCATCGGGCCGGACGGTGACGAGGTGGGCCAGGGCGATGTTGACGCAGTCCGACGGCGTGCCGTCGACGATCCAGGTGGGGCAGTCGAAACCGCGATCAACCTTGGAGGAACGCACGGGGCGGTGGCGTGACTTGGCTGCGCCGATCCAGCTCTGCTCCGTCTTGGGTGCGACCACCGCGAGTTCATGGCCGGCGGCGCGCAGGCCGAAGACCAGCTCGTGCAGAAACACGCAGTCGATGCCGTCGTCGTTGGTGATCAGGAGGCGCATTTTTCACCACGAAGACACGAAGGGCACGAAGGGGAAAGCAGGAAGTGGATCATGAATGGCCGCAACGCTGCACAAGAAGCGCAAAGAAACCGGTAGCGGTGAATCCCCAGCGGCGCGCTGCTCGCGGGCGCTGAGGTGCCGAAATAAAAAGAGCGGCTCCGAAGAGCCGCTCGTTGCTTAAAGCTTGCGGCTTACGATTGCTGGGCCGGTGTCGCGGATTCGGCCGGGGCCGCGGGAGCGTCGGCCGGGGCGGCCTGCGGCGCGGCTTCCCGTTCCTTCATGGCGGCACGGCGCGAGAGGCGGACCTTGCCGGTCCGTTCGTCGATCCCGATGCACTTCACCCAGATCATCTCGCCCATCTTGACNNTCGGTGCGGCGCACGCGGAAGTCGGCCAGCTCGGAAATATGCACCAGGCCTTCCTTGCCGGGCATGCACTCGACGAATGCGCCGAACTCCTTGGTGCCGGTGACCCGGCCCTGGTAGGTCTTGCCCATCTCAATCTGCGAGCCGCCGCCACAAAGGCCGTCGATCTCCTGCACCGCACGGGCCATCGCGTCAGCGTTGTTGGAATAGATGTAGACCTTGCCGGAATCGTC
>PMBT01000024.1:0-164 GCA_003153035.1 Opitutia bacterium | reverse complement strand
GCGGCTCGGGAATGGCGGCGAGCATCTTGCGCAGGATTTCGATGCGGGCATCGCGGGCCTGGAAGATGGCCTTCTTCGCGATCTCGAGCGGCAGGCCGTTGATCTTGAGGTCGAGCTGGAAACCCGTGATACCCTCGGTGGTGCCGGCCACCTTGAAGTCCATG
>PMBT01000006.1:2763-2920 GCA_003153035.1 Opitutia bacterium | reverse complement strand
CCCGGACCACCGCCGGGGCCGCCCAACCAGTGTTTGCCCCGCTTCCTCTTGTGACGTTTTCCCTTCTTGAAGTAATACGAATCGTAGCCACCGCCCTGATACTGCGAACCGCCGCCTTGGTCATTTCCCTCGACCGACTCCGGCCTCTCGGAGTCGC
>PMBT01000006.1:0-2692 GCA_003153035.1 Opitutia bacterium | reverse complement strand
GAAGCGCCGCTTCCGCCCGATTCAACGGGCGGCTGGTCGTCACCAGAATGTAGAGTATGATCCATGTAGACGTAGAGAGCAGACCCGCCTGGGATGAACGAAAGACTCCCCAACGAAATGGGGACCGGTCAAAGGGCCGAAAGCGAACGAACCAGCGCACCTACCTGATCGCGCAGAAAGTCAGGCGAACCATCGTTAAGTAAGACAAAATCAACCAACTTAATCTTCTGCGTCAAAGGCAGTTGCTTGGAAATTCGCTGTCGGGCGAGCGGGGGAGGAATTCCGCGCTGCTCCAGCCGGGCAAGCTGTACTGTAGGATCAGAGGCAATACAGACGGTGAAATCAAACCAATTCTGGAGGCTTTTTTCAAACAGGAGAGGGACTTCCACAACCCACGACCTCGCTTGGTCGCGCGCAAATGCCGTCCGCCAATACGCAAATAGTCGGGGGTGCAAGAGATCCTCCAGCCAGCGAAGTGCCGCATCATCGGGAAAGATGCGGCGGGCCAGGCGACCGCGATCCACCTCCCCGGCCTCTGTAAGCACGTCTGCGCCAAAATGGTCCCGAATCGCGGTGATCACTGCTTTGTCCGTCAGCACCACAGTTCGTATGATTGCATCGGAATCCAATGGAGCAAAGCCATGCGCAGCAAGCATTCCCGCTGCGGTGGTCTTCCCGCATCCCATCCCGCCTGTCAGTCCGAGAATCATCCGTAAAGCATTACCGCTTTGGTGGCTCCATTGAAAGCCTCGAAATTCAGCTTGCCTTTGACTAGGGTATAACCTTCATTAATCAAACGCAGATTATTGGCGTTAACGCTACTTATCAACCGCCTTCCTCTCTGTCCCATGTTTCCCCAAGTCGATACAAAGAATGTCCTCGCCGTGGCCGCAGCGGCCCGGGCCACATTCCTGCGATACCATCCGGCGGCGGATACGCAGGTTATTGACCGGTTGTTCGCGGACATCGAGGACATCTTTCAAGGCCGGTACCTCGATTATCTCCAGCTCGACATGCGCTACCATGATTTCGAGCACACCCTTCAGGCCGCCCTTTGCCTCGTTCGATTGCTGGATGGCCGGTACCGCGCCAAGGCCACGCCGGTTCTGAGCGCGCGGGAATTCGAACTCGCGATCGCCTCAGTGCTCCTGCACGACACCGGCTACCTTAAGCTCCGGTCCGACGGCGAGGGCACCGGCGCAAAATACACTCTCGTCCACGTCATCCGCAGCTGCGCTTTTGCCGCCAGTTACCTGCCGACCATCGGTTTCACCGCGCCGGAGATCGATGCCGTGGTTATTGCGATTCGCTGCACCGGCCCCCGCAGCAACGTTCTCGAACTCGGCCTCGCCGACGAGCTGGGGCATCTCCTTGGCTGCACCCTCGCAACCGCTGATTATCTCGGCCAGATGGCGGCGCCCGACTACGTCGACGAACTCCCGTTCCTGTTCGCTGAGTTTGAGGAGGCCGACGACTTCTGTCACACGCCGCGAGACCGCCGCCTTTTTCGGAGCACTCACGACCTCGTCGCCAAGACTCCCGGGTTCTGGGAGAAGGTCGTCCTGCCCAAGATCACGCTCGATTTTGGCGGCGTCCATCGCTTCCTCGCCGATCCCTATCCGGACGGCTCCAATCCTTACATCCTGGCGGTCGAGCAAAACATCGCCCGGGCGCTCATGCTCGCCGACGCGCCGAAGGATCCCCCCGCATCATCCTCCAGATTCCCCGGGCGGCGCAATTCCCGTTCGCCGGGCTTGCCAGTCTGCTAAAAGGGTGTTTTCCTGTTTCCGGAATTTTTCCGGAACATGCTGGCGACCATTCATTCCGCCGCGCTCCAGGGCATCACCGCGGAGCTCGTGCTCGTCGAAGTCAACACGGGTGAAGCCGGCGCGCCCGACCTCATTCTGGTCGGCCTTCCGGATGCCGCCGTGAAGGAATCGGAGGATCGCGTTTCCTCGGCCCTCAGTAACAGCGGCTTTCATATGCCGCGCACCCGCACGACCATCAATCTTGCGCCGGGTGATCTGCGCAAGGAAGGATCGATCTACGATCTGCCCATCGCCCTCGGGGTGCTGCAAGCCACCGGCCAGCTCACAGTCGCCAACCTGGGCGACTATCTGGTGGCCGGCGAACTCAGCCTTTCCGGCGCCACCCGACCATTGCGCGGAGCTCTGGCCATGGCGCTGCTTGCGCGCGATCTCGGGAAGAGGGGCCTGCTGATTCCGCCCCAATCCGCCGCGGAGGCGGCGCTGGTCGAAGGCCTGGCGGTCTACCCCGTTCGGTCGCTTGACGAAGCCTTTCGGTTCTTCACCGGCGAGGCCACCGTCGCGCCGCAGCCCGGCGGCCTGGCCGCCTATCGCGCCGGTTCGGCCCCGGATCAGGAGACGGGCGCTGACTTCTCCGAAGTCAAGGGCCAGCACGCTCTGCGCCGCGCCGTTGAAGTGGCCGTGGCGGGAGAACATAATCTGCTGATGCTGGGCCCGCCGGGTGCGGGAAAATCGATGATCGCCAAGCGCATCCCCACGATCATGCCCCGCCCGTCCCTTGAAGAGTTCCTTGAGGTGCTGAACATTCATTCCGCCGCTGGCCGCACGCTCAGCGACGGCCTACCTTTTCTCTCCCGCCCTTTCCGTTCACCTCATCACACGATTTCCGACGTCGGCCTGCTCGGCGGCGGCACCATCCCCGGCCC
>PMBT01000144.1 GCA_003153035.1 Opitutia bacterium | reverse complement strand
CGTCGGGGCGCATCCGGGCGGGCGGCGGCCGCCCTGTGATTATTTCTTATCCGAACCGCTGAAGACGCTTTCGAGCATGTCGTTGGACCAATCCCGGCTCAGCACCTTCTCCTGGTCCCCTTTTCCCGGAACAACGCTGCGCAGGACGATCTCCGCCTTGCGCGAGGGCTCTTTCCCATCCACGGGTGGATTGCGCCGGGCATAGGTGATTTCCTCGGCGTTCCGCCAGACCGGCGCGCCCATCAGGCTGTACTCTCCGGCCTGCTGCACCTCGTCGACGTCGCCGCTCGCAAGCGTGAGGACGCTGACCTCGCCGTCGAATCCGCCCACCAGTACTTGCTTCTCGTCAGGACCGACCTCGAAGAATGTCAGATTCTTGGGCATCTTCTCCGCCTCGCTGCGGGGAATCATCCGCACCAAAGTCGCCTGGCGCGCCAGATCGAGCACAAACAGCTTCTCCCGATCCCCGCCGAAGTCCTTGACGGACACCGGCAGATTGAATTCAGCGGCGTTGAACAGAATCCGCCCGTCGCGAAGACAGCGCACACGAGTCTGGTCCTGAAAATACAACCCGGCCAGATCCTCCGCTTTTTCGGCGATCTTGATCTGACCGTCTGCATTCAATACCTCGCGTTGAACCAGCGTCGCCAGCCGGAGGTCGTCGTTCCCGGTTCGTTCACCCGAGGCCTGAACATAGACCAGCGAGCGCCCGTCCGCCGTCCAGTCGGGATAGGCAGCCGTGTGTTCGGCGACCGCAGTGGCCCCGGTGACGTCAATCCGGACAAGCAGCAGGCGGCTCTCCTTGTCATTATCGGGAGCCTGGTTCGTCGTCACCGCGACAAACCGATCGCCCCGACCGACGCGGATATCCCTGATCTCATCCAAACCCTCGTGGAGCAACGTGCCGGGCTGGATCTTCCCATCCTCGAGTCGCGCCACCACCAGTTCATTGATTTCGACCTGCTTGGATTTGAGTTCATCCCAATCCCCCGCGCCCATTTTGGCGCGCAAGGCCTCCCCGTAGCGTTCGCGGAGAAACACCTTCAAGATGACCGGTTCTTTTTTCTCGCCGTCGCCCTTCGTCAGGACCCCCCAGGCACCGCCGGCTTCCAGTTTCTTCCACAATGCCTCCGCCCGCGCGACAACCGCCGCGGCACGCTCGGAGCCGAGCGCCGCAGCAATGGGTGTCCAGCTGTCGGCTTTCCGCTTTCGGGCGACCACCAACCGCTGGGAGTCCCCAAGCCAGGCCGCCTGATAGACGCCGGGCAACAGGAGCGGTGTCAGTTTCCCGTCGGTGTCGCAAAGATAGAGGCCGTCCCTTGCGATCACGGCCGCGCGGCTGCCGTCCGGCGACCACACGACGTGTTTTTCCAGGCATCCGGCCAACAGCAGGACCAGCAGCAGTGCGGGCCTGGCGGCCCGCGCCCGCCAGGATTTCTCGGCGCTAACAGTTGTCATAGATTCTCCTCCACTTGCGGCATCTTCACCGGTGAATCCCAATGCAACCGGTAGCGGCTGCCCGGTCGGCTCGACCCTGACTGCCGCTCCCGCTGGGCCTCCCCCAGATTGGCCAGGGACCAGAAGTCCGTCCGGCTTTCCGGCACCTGCTCGCCTTCGGCAACCATGGCCGGGAGATCCGGATTCCCCCCCGGCCGCGCCATTGCGGCGACCGGTCGGCCCCGGTTGATGTGCCCTTGCCAGCCGAGAATCAATCCGAGCACCGCGCATGCAGCCATTCTGGTCAGCTCCCAGGCGGCTGTTCGCCAACGCATCGCCGTCTGGACCTTCCGCAGGCGCGCCACCGCCAGAGGTCGGCGGGGCGCCTCGGGAGTCAGGGCGGTCGCCTGCCGCGCAAGCTGGATGGTCGCCGCCAGTCCGGCCGCCTGCCGCGCGGCTTTCGGAGTGCGCGTCAAGTGTGCCTCGAGCAATTCCGCCACTTCGGGCCGGAGTTCCCCCATCGCCTGGTCGAGCAGGAGCATTTCCAAGGTTTCAGTTTTCATCGTGATTTGAACCGGTCATGATTTGGCGCAGTTGGAGCACGGCGTGGTGCAGGCGGGATCGAACGGTGCCAACGGGAATGGCGAGCACCTCGGCGATCTCCTCATAGGAGAGCTCGTGCTGGAGTTTGAGCATCAAAGTCTCGCGCTGCGGCCCCGGGAGCTCCGTGATCGCGGCGCGCATCGACTCAAGGCGGGCGTCTTCGCGGGTCGCTGGCGCCGCGGGTGGTTCGACCAGTTCGTCGAGCGGCTTCCGCCTCCGAAGCGCATCGAGACCGACATGACGCGCGATCCCAAACAGGTAAGCGCGGCGCGACACTGCCCCGTCAAGCCGTTCGCGGTGCTGGAGGGCGCGAACAAACGTATCCTGGAGCAGATCTTCGGCGGCTCCAGCGAGCGCCGGTTGGTGCCGGAAAAAGGCCAGCAGGGCTGGCCCCGTTTCGCGGTAGAGTTGCTCCAATTGTTCCATTCCCTCGTTCATCAGGCTGTTTTCCACGTCAAAACAGGCGCGTCCACATTCGAATACGTCGAACCTGGCGGACCATAAGTTCAAATAATCGTAACTCCGAGGAGATTATCAGTCCCTGCCGGGCGGGGTGCCGGCGCTCACCATCACCAGCGCATCTCGGACATGACAAAACCACTAATTTTTCAGAAAAACCGACGACATCTTACAGTCAGACGCCCCTCATGTTGAGTCAGAACTTGGGACCGCAGAAGCTACTTCAGTAGCCACCAGATCTTACCCCATTTTCCTGCAATGCCAGCGTTGCCCCTCCTGGCTTTTTGAAACCGCCCCTGCCAGGCCGGGCGTTCATCTCCTGAGCATTTAATCAATCGAGAATCATTTCTACATTCATGGGCTTCTTTTTTGAAGATCATAACTGCATGTTCGAGCGGGTTGGAATGCAGGTGGAGAAAACCCTTGAAGGGGTCAGCCGGCGTTATGTGGGCGTCAATCCTTCCAATCCTCCAACCTACCGGGCCTACAGCAAGCGGGGGATTCTTCGCGGCCGGGATTATCGCTACGAGGTGGATTTCAACCGGTTCTTCCCCGGGGCGGAGACCGAGCAATTTGTCTATGCGTGGGCCAAATACTGGGGCAACTGCGAAACCGAGCTTAAGTTCGATGTGTCCTGTTACGGACCCATCGTCATCGACTGCAACGGCCAGGTCATTTTCAAGTCGAACATCTTCCACGAACGCGACCGCAACGACCGGCATTCGGTTATCATCGCGCTAAAAGCCGGGTGGAATCATTTTGTCATTCGCTTCAAGAAGACGCCGGCCGGCTTCGGTGGGAAGTTTGGCACCTGGCTGGGGAAGCTGCCGTACTATTTCCTCATGCCGACGCCCGAGCGGGACGGCCAGGAAGGCTGGATTTTCACCGAGCCGATGTCGGCAGAGCTGGCCACGCTGCCGGGGGCCGGCCTGAGCGAGAAGGACACCGGGATCAAATGGTTCCCGGAATTGACTTGGGACAAGGCCCGCCTGAAGATGGGGCAGTTGGAGCGCATCTTCGGTCTGGCTCCCAACACCGTCGCCATTGGCTGGGCCAAAGCGTTCTTCCTGCAGCCCGGCAACGGCCGGTATACGCTGACCGGCCATCACAACGGTCCGATCGCCATCCATATTGCCGGCCGGGAGGTCTACCGTTCCGCCGCGTCGGGAAGGCTGGCGACAACCGTCAAGGTTCCGTTCGGCCAGCAGGATGTGATGGTGAGGTCCGGCTGCAAAGGCTCCCCATGGGGATTCGATTTCACGATCAAGAACGGAAGCGACCTCCTGCCGTTCACCAGCCCATGCAGCATCGTGGGAACCTCCGAGCCGTGGATCTACCTCGGCCCCTTCGCCTCATCCGACAAGCTGGAGCTGGCGAGCCTGAAGGATCTCCACAAAGTGACTCCTTGCCTGCTGGGCGACACTTATTGGCGTGTCGACTTGCCGGACACCTGGGTCAGGCCGTACAATGAGAATCCCCTCTTCGGTCGCTGGAACTATCCGCTCGGAGTGACGCTTTACGGCCTGTTGCATAGCGCCAAAGCGATTGGTTCGACGGAGATTCAGCAGTACATCGTCGACCACATCCAGTACTGCTGCGACACGTTTCATTACGCCCTTTGGGACAAGAAACAATACGGCGGCGCCACGGCCGTGCATCACTTACTCTCCAGCATCGACAGCCTGGACGATTGTGGCTCCTTCGGCTCGGTCCTGCTGGAAGTGGCGCAGCATTTCGAAGTCCGGGGCTTCAAAGAGATCGCCGACTTCGTCGCCGACTACATCACCAACAAGCAGATCCGGCGGCCGGATGGGACGTTCTTCCGCAAGAACCTCATGCATATTTTCCATGAGGATACCATGTGGGTGGACGATCTGTACATGAGCGTGCCCTTTCTCTGCCGGTATTACCAGCTGACGGGCGACAACAAATATGTCGATGACGCCGCCCGGCAGTTCATCGGCTTCAAGAAGCATCTGTTTATCCCCGGACTGAAAGTCATGTCCCATGTTTATGACTTCAAGCGCCAGATGGCCACCGGTGTGCCCTGGGGACGCGGCAATGGCTGGGCGGTCTTTTCCCTGTCCGAACTTCTCGCCGTGCTGCCGGAAAAGCATGAGCTGCGGCCGGCCCTGCTGACGATGTTCCGGGAATTATGCGAAGGCTACCTTGCCCTCCAGGACGAGGCGGGCATGTGGCACCAGGTGCTGAATGCCACGGACTCCTACCCCGAGTCATCCTGTACCTCGATGTTCATCTACGCGTTCGCCCGCGGCATTCAATATGGCTGGCTGGAAGCCCCCGCCGCCTACATCCGGGCGGTCTTCAAGGGCTGGGAGGGGCTCAACCGGATCTCGATCGACAAGGACGGAAATGTCCATGGCGTGTGCCGGGGCTCCGAATTCTCTTTCACCCCCGAATATTACAAGAAGGAGTTGCTCTGGAACCTCAATGATACCCACGGCATCGGAATCGTCCTGCTGGCTGGCGTGGAAGTCCTGAAGCTGGGCAAACATCTCGCAGAGTCGACCGTCGCCACACGGTCGCGATGACAACGCGCCGCCGCGGGCGGGAAATTCTGTGCGGGCGCCCCTGCCGCCCGGGGAAGGCCCTTGCGCGGATTCAGTGCCGGGAGCTGGAGCCAGCCTCGCCGGCGCCGGCCTCGGGCGGGAAAAACCCTTTTAGAAACCGGACTCCTTCCTCTGCGGTCGCGGGATTTGTGTCCTCCATGATGACGTTGATGAACGGTTTTCGCGTCCGGATGAGGTCCATCAACAGGCCGTGGTTGAGCAGGCCTCGGCCGGATGGCACGGACTTGATGGCTCCGGATTCCACGACAAAATCCTTGGCATGCACGATGGCGATCCGGTCGCCGAACAGCTCGAATGATTCCCGGACAATCGCATCTTGACGCAGGTAGTTCTCAGCTGAAAGCAGGTTCACCGGGTCAAAGATGATCTGGAGATCGGTGGAGCCGACGTCGTCGAGCAGCCGCCTGATGCGCGGGGGATCGGAGATCACGTATCGCTCCACGCCTTCGATCCCAACCAAGACTCCGCAACGCCTGGCCTCCTCCACCAGCTCGCGCACGCTGGCCAGCACGGTTTGAAACGCCGCCTCGCCCCGATTTCCAGGGTGGAACGAATAGTCCGCGTTGAGCGACCCTGTTTCGGTGCCCACGATGCTGCAGCCGAAATCCCGGGCGTACCGGAGGTACTCCTTGAAACGCATCAGCTGACATTTCCGCGCTTCCGCGTCCGGGTCAGCCAGGTTGATATAGCAGCCCAGCACGGCAATCTCGAGGCCCTGGCGTTGCAGTGCCTCCTTGACGTGGCAGGCGAAACCCGGACTGAGCCGGCCGGCGTCCGTATCGAATCCGGCGATCGCCTTCGGCGGGGCGAGTTGCACGCAGCAAAACCCCTTCGCCGCAATCCTCCCGGCCAGTTCATCCACCGGCAGTTTGCCAAAATCGTGCGCTCTGACGCCCAGTCTCATTGGTCGGTGCAGTTCGAGGTTGGTCAGAGGGGCACGGGCGGCGGCGGGGCGGGTGCCGCGGGCCCGCGGCTCAGGTGCTGCATCGGGAATTACCCACCAGCCGCCTCGTGCGCCGGGTCACGGTGCCATGCGCCGGGGCCAGGGCGAGGCGGACCCTGGCGGGCTTTGGCCATGGCTGATCGCGTCAAGACGCGCGAACCGCGCATACACGTCCTTGGCGGTGAGCAAGCGCAGGTCGCCCACCGGCGCTTGTACGACGTGATTGGAGGGGCTGCTGAGTGGATAAGGTCCATACCGCCTCGGATCGGTCGGCCCGAACACCCCGAGCGTCTTTACTCCGCTGGCCGCCGCCAGATGCAGGGGACCGCTATCGTTGCAGATGACCCACTCGGCGCGCCGGATGAGCGCAGCCAGCGACACGAGACTGGTGTTGCCGGTGAGGTTCAGAAATTGTCCCTCCGGGGCGTTATCCCGGTAAGATACGAGATTATTGCCCGCCCAGATGATCTTGCGGCCGGAGCCGTCCCGGAGCAGCAGGTCGGTCAGCTGTCGAAACCCGTTCCAGCGCTTCTCGGCCCGGCGGCTGTCGGGAAAAATCAGGATGGGCTTCTGTCCGCGCCGGCCTTCAATGAAGCCCAGGTTCAGGTCGGCGGCCTCCCGAAACCGCAACTCCCCGCGCAGCTCAGGCTTCGCTTCCAGCACCGGACAGAACCGCAGCAGGATATCGAGGGCATGGCTCTGCGCTCCGTCAGGCGGCAGCGGGACCTTCTGCTGGTAGAAGAAGGTGGCGCCTTCCCGGGCGTCGCTGCGCCCCACTTTTCTTGCGGCCCGCGACTGCCACGTCATCAATCCGGTGCGCAGCAAACCCTGCATGTCGAACACGTAATCAAACCGCGTCTGCCGCACTTCGCGCATGAGCTTGAGGAACCCGCGCACGCCTTCACTCCGGTGGAAAACGTACACCCGGTCCACCACCTCGCAGATGCGCACCAGCGGCTCGAAGCTATCGCGCACAATCCAGGAGATGCGGAGCTCGGGGCGCTGGGCCTTGAGTGAGGCCGCCACCTGCAGGCCGTGCACGATGTCGCCAAGCGACGAGGGTTTGATGATCAGAAGATTGGTCATGGGCGCCGAAAAGGCTTTTAACCGCGCGACGCATACGTTTCATGGGGTTTCGCCGCGAAGGCAAATGTTTATCAGCATTTTCTGCATGAACCCCCCGCCGCCGCCTGTGACGCCCTCCTCCGGTGCTTGAATTGATCCTTAATACCCTGGCCTGGATCGTCGCCCACCTGCCGGAGCCGTTGCTGCGCTGCTTGGCGGCGGGCTTGGGTGATCTGGTCTTCTTCGGTTCCCGGCGCCGCCGGGAGCTCGTGCTGTCGAACCTCCAGCACGCCTTCGAGGACAAGCCCGCCGCCTGGCACCGCGCGATCGGGCGCGAAAGCTGCCGGCGGTTGGTCGAGACTGGGCTGTTCTCCCTGGCCATGCCGTTCATTTCTGAACGCCGTTTGCGCGGCATGCTGCGTGCCTCGGCTGGGCTGGAGGCCGGACTGGCCGCGTATCGGGAGGCGCTGAGTTCAACGGAAGCGGGTGCGCCGTATCCACTCGTCTTCGCCACAGCGCACTTATGCGGTTGGGAGAGCCAGACCGCCATCCGCCTCGCCGTCTCCGCGCCGTTCCCCGAGTTCGGCACCATTTACCGACCGCTTGACAACCCGGCGGTCGATGCGTGGGTGAAGCGCTCACGGGAACGGTTCGGCATGCGCCTGCTCTCGCGCAAGGAGGGATTCCAGGAGGCCATGAAGCTCCTGCGGCACAACGGCGGCGTCAGTCTTCTGTTCGACCAGAACGCCGGCTTCCAAGGCGCTCTTTCCACGCTGTTCGGCCGCGTCTGTTCCACCACCGAGCTCGCCGGGCTGCTGGCGGAGAAATTCCATGCCCGGCTCTACGTGATCTTTCCGCGCCGACTCGCCTTCTGGCGGGTGGAGTTGGACGTGGCGCGCATTGTCCACGATGGGACCGCTGCGGGCATGACCATTGCGCTCAACCGCTGGCTGGAGTCCCACCTTTCCAGCAGTGACGACGCCTGCGCCTCCTGGCTGTGGGCGCACGACCGCTGGCGCAACCAAGACATTCCCGCCCGGCGGCTGCGCCTTGAAGCCAAACGCAATCTCCTTGGCTCCGATCTCCAGAGCCGCGGGCTCGCCGCCCTCCCGCGCAAGACGCGTTTGTGGATCCGCCTGCCCAACTGGCTCGGCGACGTTGTCATGGTGCTGCCGTTGCTGCGCGCGCTCCGCACCTCCCGGCCCGATGCGCAGATCACGCTGCTCGCACAGGCGCCGTTCTGTCCGCTGCTGGAACTGTCCGGACTCGCCGACCGGGTGCGGCCGTTGCCGCCGCCCGGGCCGCGCCGCTTTCTCCATTTCTGGCGTCTGCGCCATGAATATCCCGATTGCTTCCTGCTTTTCCCAACTTCCTTCCGCGGCGATCTGGAGGCATGGTTGACCCGTTGCCGCCAGCGGTTCGGTCTTGCGCGACCGGGGAGCCGGCGGCCGCTGCTCACGCACACTTGGCCGGTACCCGGGCATTTTGATGAAGAGTCCCGCCATCAAATCAAACTCTGGGAGGAATACCTCCGCCATTTCGGCCTGGATGCGCCGCCGGATCTTTCGCCGCTGGCTCCCGCACTCTTCGGTCTCCAGTCTCCGCAATCCAACCGTTCCATCATCGGCCTCATCTGCGGATCGGAGAATAATCCGGAGAAGCGCTGGCCCGTCGACTGCTGGCGGACCCTGGTCACGCAACTGGCGGCCAGCCGTCCCGCCGCCCGCTTCCGTCTGTTCGGCACCGCCAACGACCGGCCCGTTACGAGCGCCGTCGCCCACAATCTACGCGCCCCGGTTGAAGACCTCGCCGGCCGCACCGACCTGACCGCGTTTGCGGCGCGCCTGACTGAATGCGGCCTGCTTGTCACCAACGACACCGGCGGCATGCACCTCGCCAACGCGCTCGGCGTGCCGGTCCTGGCGCTGTTCGGCCCGACCAACCCCCAGCGGACCGGGCCGGTTTTCCAGGCGCCCGTCCGCATTCTCCAGCCACCCGGCGGCCCGCCCACGAGAGGTGGCAATCTCGCCAGCCTTCGGCCGGAGACCGTGTTCGCCGCCGTTGACGAGATGCTCGGGACGTCCAACTAATGCTCTGTCGCCCGTAACGCTCGCCGCCGCCTCTGCCTGCCTTCCGGCATCCGGTATCCCACTTCCGCCTTCGCCCGTGCCACTCCTCGAAGTATCCGGTCTCCGCACCTATTTTCATACCCGCAACGCGATCCACCGGGCGGTCGACGGCGTCAGTTTCACCGTGGAAAAGGGGGAGACGCTGGGCATCGTCGGTGAATCAGGCTCGGGCAAGTCCGTCACGTGCTATTCGATCATGGGTCTCTTGCCGCAACCACCCGGCCGGATTGAAGCTGGCTCGGCCATCTTCGACGGGATCGATCTGTTGCGTTGTCCGCCCAAGGTGGCACGCTCCGTCCGCGGCAAGCGCATCGCCATGATTTTTCAGGACCCGATGACGTCGCTCAATCCCTACCTGCGCATCTCGGAGCAGTTGATTGAGCCGCTCATCATCCACGAAAAAATCTCCCGATCGTCCGCCGTGCGGCGCGGAGTGGAGATGCTGGAGGCCGTCGGCATGAACGACGCCGCGCGGCGCATCGACCGCTATCCGCACGAATTCTCCGGCGGCATGTGCCAGCGCGTCATGATCGCGATGGCCCTCATCACGCGGCCGGAACTGCTGATCGCC
The DNA here is from genome assembly GCA_003153035.1 of Opitutia bacterium. Lineage (GTDB taxonomy): Bacteria > Verrucomicrobiota > Verrucomicrobiia > Opitutales > Opitutaceae > Fen-1467. Next base: position 15,362 of record PMBT01000144.1, on the reverse strand, counting down.
GACGAACCCACCACGGCGCTCGACGTGACCGTGCAGGCGCAAATCCTTGAACTCATCCGCCGTCTGCAGCGCGAACTCGGCATGGCGGTCATCTTCATCACGCACGATCTTGGCGTGGTCGCCGGCCTCTGCGACCGCGTGCTCGTGATGTACGCCGGCCGGGCCGTGGAAACCGCCGGAGTGCGCGCGATCTTCTACCAGCCGCGCCACCCTTACACCCGGGCCCTGCAGCGGTCGATTCCTTCCACCCAGCCGAAGGGCGCGGCCCTGTTCACGATTCCGGGCCTCCCGCCCGACCTTTCCACGCTCGCTGCCGGATGCGCCTTCGCTCCGCGCTGCGAGTCAGCCACCGGACTGTGCCTCGGGCAGGATCCGCCGCTGGTGGAAGTCGCGCCGGGCCATGCCTCGGCCTGCCTGCGAGTGCAGGCCGGCGAGATTTAGACTTTCACCTGAGGTCGCCGAGAGCGCAGAGTATGAACACAGGGCCGATCAGTACCTTCCTCCGCGAACTCTGCGGGCACCTGTGAAGTTGCCATGTCTGAACCAATCCTCGAGCTGAAGAACCTCCAGACGCACTTCCCGCTGCACCGCGGCCTCGTCTTCAAACGGCACACGGGCACCGTGAAGGCGGTCGATGGCGTCAGCCTTGCCGTGCAGCGCGGCGAGGTGCTGGGGCTGGTCGGTGAATCGGGCTGCGGCAAGTCGACGTTGGCGCGGACCATCCTGCAACTCGTGCCCGCCACCACCGGCAGCGTTGTGCTCGAGGGTCGGAATCTCACCGCCGCCAGTGCGGCGGAAGTGCGGACATCGCGCCGGGCTCTGCAGATGGTCTTCCAGGATCCCTACGGCTCGCTCAATCCGCGCCTGACAGTCTTTGCGACGCTCGCCGAGCCCATGCTCGTTCACAAGATCTGCCCCCGCGACGAGGTGACTGGACGCGTCGCCGAGCTCATGAAGATGGTCGGCCTCGCTCCGCGCTTCATGCAAAAATACCCGCATGAGTTCTCCGGGGGCCAGCGCCAGCGCATCGCCGTAGCCCGCGCCCTCGCCCTGCAGCCCAGAATTATCATCGCTGATGAGCCCGTCTCCGCCCTCGACGTCTCCGTCCAGGCCCAAATCCTGAATCTGTTCGCGGAGCTCGTCCGCCGGATGAATCTCAGCCTCATTTTTATCGCGCACGACCTTTCGGTGGTGAAGCACATCTCCGACCGCATCGCCGTCATGTACCTTGGGAAGATCGTCGAGCTCGGCCGCGCCGCCGAGGTGATCGAGCGCCCGCGGCACCCGTACACCCGGGCCCTCGTGAGCGCCATTCCGACACCCGATCCGGATGCCGAGCGCGCCCGGCAGCGCATCGTGCTGGCCGGGGATCCGCCGTCGCCGCTCAATCCGCCCGCCGGTTGCGCCTTCCATCCGCGCTGCGCTTTCGCAACGGAGAAGTGCCGCGCCGCTGTGCCGCCACTTGAACGCCTCGCCGACGGCCGCGAAGTCGCCTGCGTCCGGGTGCAGGAAATCTGAGCCTTGGCTTCAAGCCAAGGCCGGCTGCCTCAATCTAATTCCAAGCGCAGCGACGAATCCGGTAGGAAGATCGCTTGCGACCGATGATCGCCTGCGCTTTCAACCAATGCATTGGGCCCGGCCCCCATGAGCCAGGCCCTCGTTGCCTATATCAAAGTCCGGGTCGCAAGCAGGGCGCTAGCCGGACGACTTTTGAAACCGGTTACTTCTTCGGCTTCGGCTGCAGTTTGGCGAGGTCAAGCAGAGCTTGGTCCAGTTTCGCCTGCAGGTCGGCGGCGTGAGCCTTGGCGTCCTTCAATTGCGCCTGGAGCTGGGTCGACGCAACCTTGCCGGCATCCACCTGCTCCTGGAGTTTGGTGCAAGCGCCCTTGGCTTCATCCACCTGCGCCTCGAGTGCGACCGATCCGGCCTTCCCTTCATCCAGCTGCGCCTGCAGCTTGGCCGCGCCGGCCTTGGACTCATCCAGTTGGGCCTGGAGCTTGGTCGCTCCGGCCGTGCCCTTATCCAACTGCGTCTGGAACTTGGCTGCGCCGGCTTTGGCCTCATCCAGTTGGGCTTGGAGCTTGGCCGCGCCGGCCTTGGATTCATCCAACTGCGTCTGGAGCTTGGCCGTCTGGTCGTTGGCCTGGCTTAGCGCGATTCCGGTTTTTGCGGCTTGATCATTCAGGTCGCGAACCTTGGTGCGGAAGGTTAAGGCGACAACGACAATGGCTACGGCGAGGAGTCCGATAACGACCACTGCCGTGGAGCTTTTCTTCTCGGGGGTGGGTAATGTTGTTTCACTCATGGGTGGGCAATTTGGCTGCAGTTCTTGAAGACTGAATTCTTAGTGTAATCCCACCTTAGGGTGGGCGCAAGTTAAGACTGTGCGCTGATTTACCTCTCCAGTTTTCCCCATTGCTCAGCGGTCCCGTCGCCGACCGCGTGGATCGCGGCAGCGCGTTTGATCGGGGAGCAGTCCGGCGTCCTTACGCCTGGCCCATCGTGCGGGCTTTTTCAAGGATGGCCGGCCGGGCCTCTTCCATCATCTCACGCACATCGGCGTAGCGCATCGTGCGCTGCTCGAAGGTGCGCTTTTGCAGCGCTCCGAGAAACCGGCGCTCGAACTCGTGGAAGTACGAACCGTAGATGTGATAGCTGTCCACCATGTGCACGTAGCGGCCGATCTGCACGGGGCGGCCGCTGAGCTCCCCGATGCGCGCACCGATGCGCTGCTGCAGTTGCACCAGCGCGAAGATATTCATGAACGCCGCCTTGTAGGCGTCGTTCGACCGGAACCGCACGTTCATGCTGAGCACCGGCTCGCCCGCCTCCTCCAACAACCGGCACCAGATGCTCTGCAGGCAGGCGGGATCGTAGCATTCGTTGTCCTCCCACACCTTCCAGGTGACCGCCTGCGCCCGCCGGCTGTGCGGCGTCCGGGCGAGCTTCCGCGCAAGCATGTCGATTTGGTCAAAGGGCTTCAGCCCCGGCACCTGGTAGCCGAACAGCCGCTGATGGTAGGTGTATTCCCAGCGGGTGTCTTTGGGATCGTCCGGCTTGCGCACGAGGTGGTCTTTGATGCCATCGCAGACCTCCATCACGTATTCCTGCAGTTCCACCGGTCCGCCCGGAAAATCCTTGTGGATCATCGGCTCGCCCAGCGGATCGGCGATGGTGATGATCATCGTCGCGTCCTTGCTCGGCGGATCGTCGGGCCTGTCGTATTCGGTTTTGAGGCTGCAGCCTTTCTGGTGCAGCTCGATAAGGGACAGCTCCCACGCGCGTGCAATGCAGTCCGCTTCGACGTGTAAGACCGGGATTCCTTTCATGGGGTGGTTCTTCTTTCGTGGCTGCGACGGCTTGAGCAAGACGCATTGGGCGTTGGCTGTCCATCCCCGCATTTGCGGCCGGTGCCGACCGGCAGGAACGGAACGCGCCGCGAGATGGGACGCGTTATCCTAAACACGCCGGAATCTCTTGGAAGCAAGATCGACCGCGGACCTGGCCGCTCGATGGCGTCATTCCAGGTTCAGGCCGGCAGCCGTGTGCCCCCGGTCTGCCGCAGGGCCTCGTAGCAGGCGATGCCCGCGGCCGTCGAGAGATTGAGCGAGCGCATCGCCGGGTCGGCGTGCGGGATGTTGACCCGCCACGCCTCCCCCACCGCCGCATGCAGCCAATCCGGGCAGCCCGCGCCCTCGTTGCCGAACAGCAGTCCGTCGCCATCCTTGTAACGCACGTCCCAGAACGAGCGCTTGGTCTTCGTCGTGAACAGCCACAGCCGGCGGGGCCGCGCCGGGCTGCGCTGAAATGCGTCCCAGTTCTCATGATGGTGCACGTCCAGCGCGTGCCAGTAGTCCATGCCGGCCCGCTTGAGCTGGCGGTCGGTGATCCGGAACCCGAGGGGATGGATCAGATGCAGCCGCGACCGCGTGACCGCGCACAGGCGGCCCACGTTGCCCGTGTTCTGCGGAATCTGCGGCTCGAACAGCACGATGTGCAGCATGCCTCCGCCGTAATCCGCCCGCCGTTCGGCTGCAAGCACTCCTGATTTCGAAATTCCGGTCTTTACCGTCCTGCCCTCCGCCGATAATTCTACCGGCGGCGAAAGCCGCCTCCTTTCTCCCCGCTCCGATGGCTATCATCAATCCACGACCAGTGTTGTTCCTCGACGACGAGCATTCCTACGTCGGGCTGATGACCGAGCTGCTCTCGGACAATCTCGACTGTCCGATCCTCCCGTTCACCCGGTCCGATGACGCCCTGGCGGCCCTGCCCCGCGCCAATGTCGGCATGATCGTGACCGACTATTATATGCCGCTGATGAACGGCATCGAATTCCTTTATCGCGCGCACGCGGCCTGTCCGACGGTCGTCGCGATCATGATCACCGGTCACCAGATCGAGCTCGGCGGGCAGGACCTGAGTCATGTGCCCGGACTGCGGACGGTTCTCTTCAAACCCGTTCGCTGGCGGCTGCTGGCCGAGGCGATCATTCAGCACTGGCCCGACGGGAATCCTCCGGTTTTGAAAGAGAGCCTCTGACCTGCGCTGGAACGAACCAGGCCGACCCGCCGGCACCTGCTGACCCCGGACGCCCGCGGGCGCTACGTGACCGCCAGTCCATCGTTTTCCGCCGTGAGCACCCACGCTCCTTCGCAGGCGGCGCCCTCGGCTCCCAGCGCCGATTCCATGGCGATGCGCACGACCTGAGCGGCCGGCTGCTCGCACACGCACAGCACGCTCGAGCCGCTGCCGCTCAGCCAGCCGGTCAGTGCGCCGGCTTCAATGCCGGCGTCGATCGCCCGGCGCCCGCCGGGGATGCCCGGCAATCGGTAGGGTTCGTGCATGAAGTCCGTCACCGCATGCCGCAGCTTCGCAAAATTGCGCGTGGCGAACGCCGCCACCAGGAACGCCGCTGCGTTGATGCTCTTCACGGCGTCGAAAAAGGGAAGCGCTCGCGGCAGGGCCCCGCGGGATTCCCTGGTGAGGATCGCGACCCGCGGCGCCACGACAACAAACGCCAGCTCCGCCGGCACGGCGATGCGGACGCAGTCGAGATAGGCGCCATTGACCGGGGAGGTGCGCGACACGCAGAACCCGCCGAGCACTGACGCGGCGGCGTTATCGGGATGCCCCTCCAGCGCGGTCCCGAGTTCGATGATCTGCCGGTTCGGGAACCCTGCGCCCGCCAGCGCGTTCAGACCGGCGAGCACACCGGTGCGCACGGTCGCGCTCGAGCCCAGGCCGCGGGCCGGCGGCACGTCTCCCGCAATTCGGTAGCTGAAGCCGAACGGAGCCCGGCCGGCGCAGCGGAAGAATGCCGCGGCGGTGGTCTCGACCATCGCGCGGGCCGCGTCGTTACCACCGTCGGCAGGAAGGGCCGCCGCGGCGCCCGCCAGTCTCGTCAAGGTCAGGCGTGCGTGGAGGGTCAGCGCGAGCCCGAGCGTGTCGAAACCCGATCCGCAGTTGGAGGTGCTGCCGGGGACGCGGACAGTGACAGAGTCGGTTCCGCGCATGGGCTAGCGACGGAATCGCACGACGCGCTCGTGGTCCCGGATCTCGGCCCGTTTCTTGAGATCCTCCCGCTTGTCGAACTGTTTCTTTCCCGTGGCCAGCGCCACCTCAACCTTGACCAGCGACCCCTTGAAATACATGCGCAGAGGGACCAGCGTCCGGCCGCCCGCCGCGAGCGCCTGCGCGATCTTGCGAATCTCGTTCTGATGCAGCAGCAGTTTGCGCTGGCGGAGTACATCGTGGTTGTTGTCCGTGCCGAATTCGTAGAGGTCGATGTGGGCGTTGTGGAGCCAGACCTCCCCCCGCTCCACCCGGGCGAACGCGTCGCTGATCTGCGCGCGGCCGTTGCGGATCGACTTCACCTCCGTGCCCCGCAGCGCGATGCCCGCCTCGAACTTGTCCTCAATGAAGAAGTCCCGCCGCGCCTTGGCGTTGCGGATCTCCGTGTAACGGTCGGAATCGGAAGACTGGGCGCACATGAACGTTCACCGGCCACGCGGCTCGCCGCGCCGGCCGACCAGACTCGCTACACCCATCCCCGGCGGCGCGTCAACCCTCGGCCAGCTCGTGGCTGATTTTCCCCTCGATGATTTCGCGCAGCGCAATGTCCTCGGGCGAGAGCTTCTCGAGCGACTCGACCAGCGGACGGCTGCCCCGTTTGAGCTGCTTCACGCGGCGCGAAACCACGTTGATCAGGATGTTCGGGTCGGAAATGACCTTCTGGGCTTCTTTGATGTAATCGTCACGCATAGCAGGGCGCTGTCGGTCAGCAGGAACGGCAATGGCTACGTGCCCCCGCCCCGGGGTCAAGGGTATTCTCGGGGAGACCGAGACCAGATGGGAGTAGCGGCATCGCGAACGTCCTAGCGCGGGATTGAAAACACCACTGAATTGCTGCATGACCCTGTTTCCGGCTTTCGCTTACCGCTTACCGCTTTCTCGATTTCCCGCTTTCCCGCTTTTCCGCCATGCTCCTCGCCTGGACTACCGTCGCCACGTCTGAGGACGCCTCCCGCCTTGCGCGAGGCGCTGTTGAGGCGCATCTCGCTGCCTGCGTCCAGGTAGACGGGCCGGTTGCCTCCCATTACCGGTGGGGTGGCAAGGTCGAGTCGGCCCAGGAATACCGGCTGATGTTCAAGTTCTTGCCGGAGCTGGCCGCCGAGCTGGAGTCCTGGGTCCTCGCCCGTCATCCCTACGACACGCCGGAATGGGTCGTGGTGCGCGCCGAACATGTCTCGGAAAAGTACTTGTCATGGGCCCGGGGGACCTCTACACCCGCCCCCTTACACAAATCGCAACCACCCGCCTGATTTCCGTCATGTCCCAACATAACAGTCTGCAATCCGCCAAGGGTCTTACCGTGAAGCGTAACGTGCTCAAGCGCTTCGAGCGCGTGGAGTTGCTCAAGAAGCGGGGCCAGTGGAAAGAGGGCGAGCGCATTGTGGGCCTGCGGAAAACCAAGCCCGAGGTCTGATCCGCCGGCTGACACCGATTTCCGGGCAGGCTCGAAGCGTTTCGACCTGCCCTTTTTGTTTACCCGCCCCACCCCATGCACGAGATGTTCATGCAGTTGATCGCCTGGTACCAGCACTCGCTCGACAAAGGCGGATACTGGCTGGTGGCCCTGCTGATGGCCATTGAGAGTTCGGTCGTTCCGCTGCCCAGCGAACTGGTCATCCCGTTCGCCGCGCACCTGGCCTACACCCAGGGGAAGATGAGCGTGGTTGGTGTAGTTGTCGCCGGGGCGCTGGGTTCCTGGTTCGGCGCGACGCTGATGTACTGGGCCTCGCGTCTGGCCGGCCGCCCCCTCGTCATGCGCTATGGGCGGTACGCATTCATTTCAGCGGAAAAAGTGGCGGCCGCCGAGCGCTGGGCGGCGCGCTACGGCTCGTTCGGGATCTTCTTCTCCCGCCTCCTGCCGGTCGTGCGACACCTCATTGGCATCCCAGCCGGCATCGTGCGGATGGATTTCCGGCTCTACTCATTGTACACGCTGGCCGGCTCGACCCTCTGGTGCGCCGTCCTCGCCTATCTTGGGATCAAGGCTGGACAGGACGAGGCGCTGATGCGTGGCGAGCTGCACCGCATCACGATCTGGGTGGCCGGTGCATTCGTGGTGCTCGGCACCATGTACTACCTTTTTGTCCACCGGCAGATGAAGGCGGAGCCGAAGTCCTGACCGCCCAGGAGGTGGCACGGGTCTCCCCTGGGCTCCGTCCTGTCCGCCATAGGCTTGGCGGCGGCGGAAGGCCGGGCGAAGGAGGCCGACCCGTGGAGAACGATACCGGCAGGCACGTTTGCACTCGACAGCCCGCGCCCGGATTTTGAGACTCCGCCGTTCGATGCGGGCATAGCACAATGGATAGTGCACCGGTCTCCGAAGCCGGTGATCTGGGTTCGATTCCCAGTGCCCGTACCACTTTCAGAGGAGAGCTGTTTATGTCATACAGTTCTCACACAGGAGGGCGCATTTGCCCGACGTTCGTTTGGTGTGTGTCCTCTATCGCGCCGGCCCGAGATTGCCCCACCTGGCGCAAAGGCCGCGACGCATAGCCTGAGTCTGCGCCCCGTCGCCATCACTTGACTGATTTCGCTTGTGGGGCGTGCCTCTCTTCCCGCCTTTTTCCCGCCAATTGGACTCGAGCGGGGTTGGTGTAGAGCTTCTCGAGGAGCTCTATCGTGAAATCGCACAAATCCGCAGCGTCAACTTCCGTCAGGGTCCCAGCATGCGCCCCATCATTACCGTCATCCTTAATGCAGATCGAAAGCGGTTTCAGTTCTTCAGGAATATAACGGTGTTCAAACAACCAATTAAGCCGATTCCCGAGAAGGCTCTTCCTGATCGCCGGCGTCATCCCATCCTCGCCATCTGGGGGCATTCTTGACTTGCTAGCGAGATCGACACAAAGACGAAACATCGTAGCGGAAGCATTGAAACAGCCGACGCCGAGACACGCCGCCCCCTCCCTAAACACGTTCTCGATCTCCGTGGGCAAATGCGCCGGCGGGGCCCTAACATTCAGATCTTTTAGGCCAATGTAGCCCTCAACCTTATAACAGTGATTGACCGAGGCCGGGCAGTTTAGCGGCGTCGGCTGGTTCAACTGTGTAGCCGAAAGCAGGAAAACTACGGTCCGTCTTGGCTGACAGGCGCGGCAAACGCAAAAAGCCTCATAAACATTTTGCCAATCGTAACGCTGCGCGATCAAAAGCTCCGAGATCAGGTCGAACGTGATCTTGCTTGCGCCACAACGAGGACAATCGGCGACGAGTTCCGGCATGGTAAATACTCCGTTTTTTAGTGGTCTATAATCGCAGTCTGAAAAGGCAATTCGGAATGAGCCACAGACGCTCCAGTCGCCACCCCACCGCCCTTGCGTCCGCCGCTCGATAAGTGTCCGCCGCCCGGTCGCCGAAGCCTCCGCCTATGCCGCATTTGCTCGACGTCCGCACGGCCCGAAGTTCACTGACCCCATGAACACAATCCCGCCGGCGAACTACGTTGAGCGCGATCCCCTCCGCGGAGCCTGGCTATCGCCCGCCGAGCCGCCCCTTCCCTGGGCGTTCACGACTGAGCTACTCCTGCCCAGCGGCGAAACGACTTCGGGGGTCTGGACCGGCGGGGCTTGGTGGGCGGAAGGCGGGGAATTGAATCCGGTTGGCTGGCGATGGGTCGACAACGCCGGGCTCTCCTACAAGCCCGAGCCGAAGGTACCCCCATGCCTCCCCGCCCGAGTTCTTCGGTCAGCTTATACGAGCCAAAGCGACGGGGCAGCGCGAGATGCCCGGTCGCCGCCGCGGACCTATCGCGGTTCGCTTCCAGGACCGCGCGCAACATGCAGGCCGGACACAGCGGATCGGCCGTACTCGTATCCAGCGGGGCGCCGCAACTCTGGCACGTCATAACGCTCATCGGGCGGGGAAGGCCTCCCTTGGTTCTGTAACGAAATCTCCGGCCAAAGTTACACGCTGACGACCGCGAGCAGATAGCGGATCTCGTCGTCAGTCTCTGCAGGGTCCAAGACAGTCTTCGCCACCTCCGCGCTGAAACGCTCAGCGAAGCGCTGCCGCAGTCGGTGTACGGCTACCCTGACCGCCCCCTCGGTCAGATCGAGCCGGCGGGCAACATCGGCGTAGTCGATTTCGCCCCGGCCGCCCCAGAGCGCGATCTTGAGCTCGTCGAACCACGCCGCTTTGCCGATTGCGGCGTATTCATGACGTACCGTCGCGACGGTACCTTCAAGCAGGCTCATCGCCCATTTCCGATCGTAGACCTTCTCAGGCGATTCCGTCGTCGTGGGTTCGTCGTGAAACCGCTCCTCGGCCGCCTGCATGGCCTCGAACGAGATGACCGGCTGTCCGCCGCCGCGCTTGGCGGTGTGCGCTCGCGCCCGTTCGTTCAAGCGGTAATGCTCGAACGAACTGAGAAGAAACGTCCGAAAGCGCCCGCGCGCCGCATCGGCCTGCGCCACCGCCCCCCGGGCAAGCAGGTCGGCGAAGAATCCCTGGGTGAGATCCTCGGCGTCAGCCGCGGTGAGACCGCGACGCCGGGCGAACCAATAGAGCGGGGACCAGTAGATCCGGCAGAGTTCCTCCAGCGCGGCCCGGCCCTCGGGTGTCCCGGCTTCCCCCGCCAGCAGGATCATGCTCCAGTGCGTCGTCGCAAAAGCCCCACGGGGGCGCGTTGCGTCCTCGACATCGCCTGCCGGTGGGCATTTCGACGTCACGGAAATGTGTCTTTTGCCTGTTCCCTGGACGCAATGCAAGTCCGGCAGTGCAACGAGGTTGAGGGAGGAACCAACAAGCACCGATCCGCCGGCCAGAGGTTCCTCCGTAACATGCAGCCCAGAATCTTTTATAGCATGGTGGGGAAACCGATGTCTTCGCGGCGTCGCCCTACCACCAATCGCTTTCCCTGTAGAAACTCAGTTCTCTAACCCCCCATGAAAGGACCCATGAAAAAGAGATTCATATTGTTAGTTCTCGCTGGCTTGGCGTTGGCCTGCCAGTCCCAGGCGGCCATTCGTTGGTCGCTCAAGTATACCAACGGTCATCACCACGTAACGGCCATCATCACGACGGGCGATTTCGATCCCAACCTCGGGGGCTATCCGTTCCCTGTTGGCACAAGCTGGATACCGCCCAGTCGTGGTGGCGGCTATCCAATTATCAGCATTACGGGTGAGAGAGACGGCGTGCCAATTGCCGGCATGCAACATGCCTACCCTCTTAATCCGGCCTTTTATGCGCCCTATAACAGCGTCACAAATCCTTGGGGAGGCGTGCCAAGATATGTTGTGGCAGATTACTGTAACTGGGAACAGCCGGTGGGAAGTACGACCGCCACGCAGTTTGCCATGTTTGATAATGTTGTTGTTATTAACGCAGGGGAGACAGGGTTTGATTTATTCGGACTCTCATTCAATGCGGGCGGCCTTGAATATAATGTCTTCTCTGACGGAGTCTCCATCTGGGAACTTGACGCGAAGAACCTGGTGGCCACCGGCGGTGCGGGAGAACTAGTGACGCATTTCGAAATCCGCCAGCTCCCCAAAGGGCGCGACGATGACGATTGCGGGCATAAGAAATGATGGGAGGGTGAAGATCTTGATGCCCGGCCTGTCGACCTCAGCACTGACTGCCCTTAGTCGACGGTGCGCGAAATAAGTCCAACTCTAGTTTAGTCAACAAGCCCGCCCGAAACGGCGGGCTTTTTCTTTGCGCCGTCGCGAGCGCGAATCCCGCGCAAGCTCGTGCACAACCATGTTCAAGGTTGAACATAGTTGTGCACGGGCCAACGAACTCCTGGTGACGTCAAAGGGCGGCGCCCGTGGTTGTTCTCCTGGCCGGGCACACCGGCTTGTCACCGCGACCGCGGTGCAGTTGCGGCACGGGAAGTTCGATCTGACGAAGGAGGGCCGTTCGCACTGTAGCCTGTTTTCCCCCCGGGGGCTGAAACTGCCCGCCCCCTTCTATCGCCGCCGCTCGGAAATCGCCAAGCCTGGGGCAACCGACGCAAGAGGCGTGGCGGCGGTTCGTTCGACCGATATTGTTCGGCGCCCTGAGTTTCACACTACGCCCCTACGTCGACGGGGATCTCAACCACTTCAAAACTGCATCCTCTAGCGCATCCGAGTCTGCTTCCTCAATGTAACCATAACGAGCAACTCGATCGGCTTCGTCGTACGCAATGCAGAATGCCCTGTTCCTGTAGTGGCTGTAACCTTGGCCCTGTAATTTCGGCCCAAAGTAATACAAATGCCTGACTCCCGTCTGCCACACGTAAGCAACGCCTTGTTCGGCCTTCCAATTCCAGGTTGGGCTTCCCAGATTCTCGACGACTTCAGCTCTCATCGTGGCACCAGGACGAATAAACCCAACCGTGCTTGGCTCAATGGGCACACCGCTGATGACTGAAGAGCACCCACAAAAGCCGATGAGCAACAACGCCAGAATAAGAAAAACTGATATGCCTGGCAGTCTTGATCTTGCGTTCATAGGGTAATGGGGTCCCCTAACGATTGCGGCTGTTTACGCCGCCCCGAATCGCCCCGCCTAGGCCGTCACATGCAAAGTCTGCGCGCCCTAAAAGCCAAAGGGCAGCCGGTCCCCGGCACCGGAACTTTGCGACAGGGCCACGAATGCTTCAGCCCGGGCAACCTGGGACATGACGGCGGGATCGATGGGGGCAGTCTGGTCGCAGCGAATCGGTTTCTCCAAGACTGCGCGACGGTGACTGGCGGCAAAGCCTGGGGCGAGGAATGCGCCGGCAAACAATAGACCAACGACGATTGTTTTCGGGGTGTTCATGGGATGGTTCTCGTTCGTTGGCGCGGAGCATAGCCGAAAGAATGGTCAAGCCGTTAATCGATAAAACTTGCTGTCGTCATTGCGTAGACCAATAGCCGGGCGCCACCGCCGAGATCGGCCCGCATGGTGGCTAGGATCGGGCGCCCTTAAGCCGGACAGCCCCGCGCCCGCCCCTCCCTCACCAACCGCGCAAGGATCGTCCGCGGCACCGTTGCGGTCTCCAACTCCGACTCCTGCTGCGCGTCCGCGCCAGGTTCCTGGGTCAACCTTTCCAAAGGGTAATATGGCCGCAAGATCGCGGCAATCCTGCCGGGGCACAGTGCGCGTGTTGCAACAAACCAACATCCTCATGAAAATCACTCAAATCATCCTCACGGCGGGCGCAATTGCGCTGACTGCCCTCTCTCCCTCCCTCCTTGGAGCCCAGACGATCCGCGAACGCGAGCACAACCAGCAACGGCGCATCGGCAACGGTGTGAAGAACGGCACACTGTCACCGGCCGAGACTGCCCGGCTCGAGACACGCGAAGCCGCCCTGCAAGCGCAGCTCAAGGCCGATAAGACGCTGAATGGCGGCAAGCTCACGCCGGCGGAGCGCGCCCAGGCTCAGCGGGAGCTGGATGCGCTCAGCAAGCGAATCTACGCCGCGAAGCACGACGGCCCGGGCAAGTAAGGGTATCGACCCTGGCGGCCCTGGTCCCCGCAACCCGGCGCGACGGAGGTTCCCGATCATGCACCTACCTTTCCAGTTGCCAATTTCCGCCATCGTTGAGGTCACAACCCTGCCGCCAGGATTCTGGGGCCGGCTCTGCACGCTCTGCCTGGCCGGTGGCGTTTTGGTCCTGATCGTCAACCTCTGCCGCGCCGTGGTCCGAACCAAGAAAATCGTTCTAGCCATCGTGGTGTTCGGCAGCTGCAGCAGCCTTCTCTTTTCCTGGGTCCACAATCGAAATGAACCGAGAGTCCTGACTCCGTTCATTGACCGGGTTTCACTGATCTTATCTACCAGGCCCCACTATACGGCCAAACAAGCCGGGGACCTGGGGTCGCCATGACGATCCAGTGGATTGCCCAGATTCCCGGGCGCGACGGCGACAGGGATTTCTGGGAAAGAGCGTGCCGATGTGTCTGAAGCCAGATTCGCTGGACCTGCCGATGGGTACGCCGCGCTCTTGTAGTGCTTCGGCGACTATTTCCAGAACACGGTCTCGATACTGCCATCCTTGATGCTTGGCGGGGCCGTGAGCATCAGCGCCAGTGTCACGGTGGCGCCCGGATCGACCGACCGCTGGCTTTTCCAGGCCGCCGCCATCCGATCTTCCTTATAATAGATCCCCACCCATTCCGCCCCCGAGAACTCCTCCCCGGCAGTGCTCCGCGCCCCGAACTGCGACGGCAAGAGGGAGATGACATGGTCGGAAACATTTTCGATCTTCAAGATCGCCACATTGCCTTTGCTGTCGGTCAAAGTCAGCCGGCATCCTTCACGCAACGCCGGATCGGACGCGACTGGCGGAGCCGCGACCCGGGCCGGTGGCGCGGCCTTAGGCTGAGTGAGGTTCAGCGTCCCCGCCTCACGCCGGGTCCGCTCGGCCTGCGCGGCGGCGAGAACGGCTTGGCGCTTTGCCGCCAGTGCGGCCTGAAAGTCGTCGGGGAACAATTCGTAGGGCACCGTCCGGACGCCTCCCTGATGTTTCACCAGCACAACCTTACTCAAAAACCCCTTGGCCTGCGCTTCCTGGAGCACCGTGCCATCCTTCAAGGCAAGCGTCGCCACCGGTTCATCCAACAGTGGCGCCGCCAGCAAACTCGCGGCGGTCAGCCACGCCACGCCCCAGATTTTGGCCCATTTGCCCACGAAACGCCATCCTATGCACCCGCCCCAACGACACCATCCCTTTTTTTCGCACGCAGGGGTTGGTCGAGCCGCTCATTCCGGGCCACAACGGGCCTGTCGCTCTGTATTAGACTTATTACTAATAACAGAAAGAAAAGCTTATCCCGTTCGCGAATCCGTTCTGATCGCTCCAGAATAGCGGCGACCAGTTGGTTGCGGGGGGCAACTCGCGCCGCGCTTTCGGCTGGGATTGCCGAATCTGGCAAAATCAGGCGCGCAGATCCCCAACCTAGGTCGGGATCCGCCGCACAAATTCACTACCACCTAGGCTCCCATAACATGAAAGCCCGATCCCTCATACCCGCTGTCTTTATGATGGCGGTTGGAACCCTCCTGGCCGACACGGCACCCGCATTCGTCGTGCAGGTCGTGCAGACCGACGACTCCGACGCCTACGTTCAGGCCATCACCAAGGTGAACGCCCTGGTCAAAGCCCGCACGGGCATCGAAAAGCTGCGCCACGTGTGGATGGGGGACTTTGCCGGCGAAAACTCCCATGGGATCTTCGTCGTTAGCGAATTCCCTTCCGCCGCCGCGGTCTACACCACCCAGGACAAGCTGAAGGATTATCCCGAAATGGACGCATTGCTGGCCCAGCTCAAGGGTCTGCGCCGCCTCGGACCGAGTTACCTCTATAAGGCCGTCCGTTACGAAGGGAACTACGAGGGAGGAGCCGTGTTCAATACCAGCATCAAATGCACCGATGAGGCGGCCTACCTCAAGGCGCTCGACGGTTTGAAGGCGATCCTGGTCGCGAACGGCTTCAAGGATGCCAAGGTCAACCTCTGGCGCATCGCCTCGGGCATGACCGAATCGACCCACCTGGTCGTCATCGCCTTTCCGTCCCAGACTCGAGTGGGCGAACTGTGGGACAGCCTCACTGACAAGAACCTTTTGGCAGATTGGTATGTCGGCGCTGCCAAGGTGCGCACGTCCCTCCAGAACGGCTCCTATAACGAGATCACCAAGTAGTCAGCCGGCTCTGGACGGCCATATACCCATGCAAAAAGGGAATGGCCCCCAACCCAAGCCTCCTCGCTGCCGGCGTGCGCGCATAGCCAACAGCCTCCCGGCCAGCGAACGCAGGTTGCCACGCGCCGGAAGCGGTTATTCGGGTCCAAACTCTCACGCAGCCTGTCGG
>PMBT01000083.1 GCA_003153035.1 Opitutia bacterium | reverse complement strand
TCGCGGGTGGAGGAAAGCTGGTGCACCAGTTTGCGGGTCGGCACACCGCGATCGTAAACCCCGGCATCGGTCTCCTCGAGGATCACGATGCAGCTGCCCTTGATCCGCGGATCGTCGCTGTCGACCGCGGCCGTTGTGAAATTGGCGAAGCCCATGTTCGTGATAAAGCGACCGCGCTTTTCCACCTGGAGCATGGGCTCCTCGCCAGGCTGGGATTCCACCAAGCGGACCTTGCCGCTCAGGAGTCCGGTCTCAACCCCGACGTAAGGCAACGGTTCCGTCAGGCTGAACGCGCCGCGCCAGATCGTTCGCTGCTCGCCGGGCTGCGGAGGCACACACCGGCTCATGTAGTAGTTGCGCTGTTCGGGCGTGCCGCGCTCGTGGATGGGTGACAGGGCGAGATTGCCTGCCAGGCTGCACGTCGCAGCGCCGGCATCCACCCACGATAACTCCAGAGCGACGAGGGACAGGGCGAGGTTCTTGGGTCCCTCGATAAATCCGCCCTGCTGGGGATCCATGAAACAGGTCGTGATGCCGGCCTCATCAAATGCTTTCAACAACTGGGCCTTTTGCGGGGTCCACTCGTGGCTGTTGCGCGCTCCGTCCGCCACCAGGTGGGCGACGATTCCGCGGGCCACGGAACGCGAAGACTGGACCAGCATCTGGAGATCGTAACGGTCTTTGAACCGCCACATGATCTGACGCACATCATCGCCCGGAAGGGTTCGGAGGGTATCGCGTGGAGTTGATTCAGCGGTAGTTTCCATGAGGAATCCTTGATGGGGGCCGAAAAGTGGACTCTTTGTGAGAGATGTCGAGTGAAGGAGGGCGGGAAGGGAAGGCAAACCAGGAGTGCAGGCTGTTCTTGGCGTCACACCGGCCAGCGTCGGGCAATCCAATTCTTCTCGAAACTCGCGCAAGCCACTGCGGATCAATCCCGGACCTTGGTATCGATCAGGATGGTGACCGGGCCGTCATTGACGAGGGCGATCTTCATGAGCGCGCCGAACTTGCCGGTTTGGACGCGCCGTCCAAGGGCCGTCTGCAACTGAAGGATGAACTCCTCGTAAAGCGATCCGGCGAGCTCGGTCTTGGCCGCATCGTTGAACGAGGGGCGGGAGCCCTTGCGAACGCTGGCGTGCAAGGTGAATTGGCTTACCACGAGAATCCCGCCGTCGATGTCAGTAACGGCCCGGTTCATCTGACCATTTTCATCGGGGAAAACGCGCAGTTTCGCGATCTTCCCGGCGAGCCAGGAGCAGTCGGCAGGGGTATCATCTTTTGCCACACCGAGCAGGACGAGCAGACCGGCGCCAATCTCGCCGGAGACTTCCCCGCCGGCTCTCACGTTGGCGGAAGAAACTCGCTGGATGACGGCGCGCATGACGCGGGTGCGGATGGGAAACGCGTTGTTCGAACCGAGATCCGAGGCGGCTCAGAACAGTATATGAGGTTCCACGTCAGCCTCGTAATCCACGCCGGCCAGACCAAAACCGAAGAGCTTCAGGAACTCGACGCGATAGCCGTCGATGTCAGTCAATGACCGGAGGCTTTCCGTGGTGACCTGCGGCCAGATCTCCGTAATCTGCCTCTGCACTTCGGGCCGCATTTCAAGATCGTCAAGGCGCACCCGGCCCCCTTCGTCAAAGTTCAGGGCGGAACCGTTGTACATCTGGGTGGCGAAGAGCCGCTGCATCTGCTCGATGCAGCCCTCATGAGTGCCCTGGGCTTTCATGATCTTGTAGAGGACCGAAATGTAGAGCGGCACGACCGGGATCGCCGAGCTGGCCTGGGTGACGAGAGCCTTGTTGATCGAAATGAAAGCGCGACCATACCCTTTGGCTTTGAGCATTGCATCGATGCGGCGCGCGGCGCGTTCCAGGTCGTTCTTGGCCAGCCCAATCGTGCCATTGCGATAGATGGGCCAGGTAACCTCGGGCCCAAGATAAGAATAGGAAACCGCGGTCGCGCCTGGAGCCAGGAGCCCGGCCGCGTCAAGCGCCTGCATCCACATCTCCCAGTCTTCGCCACCCATCACGGCAACCGTGTCGGCGATTTCTTCTTCGGTGGCCGGCTCGATCGTGATGTCGCTGACCACCCCGAGATCGGTGTCGACCGTCTTGTTCGTGTAAGTCTGACTAACCGGCTTGAGGACAGACCTGTGAACGACACCGGTCTTGGGATGGACTCTGCGTGGCGAGGCCACGCTGTAAACCACGAGGTCGACCGGTCCGAGCCCGGCCTTGATGAGCGCGATGACCTGCCGCTTGATATCATCGGAGAACGCATCGCCATTGACACTCTTGGCGTAGAGACCGGCGGTTTTGGCGGCGCGCTCGAACGCGATGGTGTTGTACCAGCCCGGCGTGGCGGGGCGGCCTTCCTCGGAGGGGCGATCATAGAACACTCCGAAGGTGGCGGCATTGGCACCGAAGGCCGCCGTGATGCGTGAGGCGAGTCCGTAACCGGTGGAAGCGCCGATCACCAGGACCTTTTTCGGACCGTCCTTGATGGTCCCCTGGCGCTTAACGTAGTCGATTTGCTCCTGGATGTAGGCAGCACAGCCAACCGGATGGGCGGTCACGCAAACGAAACCGCGAACCTTAGGTCTTAGAATCATCGATGAATTAGTCTTCTAACAGCCTTACAAGTGACAAGAATCAAGCAAGATGCAACCGCCCCTGCCGGATTAGCTCTGCAAATCGGAGAATCAGCCGATCGGCAGGGTTAATTGCCCGGAGAAGTGACAAAAACCGTCATTGCGAGGAGCGGAGCGANNAGCGGAGTATCACTCGAAGGCACACTCCAGCCGTTGATGGTGCTGGATGCCGTCGAGAACCGGCCCAGGATCAGATCTGGTTTGCCGATCAACTTCGGCGGACGCCAGAGCGCGCCGCCCACATTAGGGCAAGCACAGCCACAAGCCATGTCTCGATCGCGCCGCCACCACCACCTCCGCCGGACGGACCAGCGCTAACGACGTTGACCGTCAGCGTCGCCTGACCGCTGGTGACGGTACCCGCGCTGTTGGTGACGTTAACGGTATACGTGCCGGCGCTGGAGGATTGGACGCTGGCTAGACTCAGGGTGGCGCTGGTGGCCCCGCTGATCGCCGTGCCATTGAAGTTCCATTGGTAGGTCGGCGCGGGGCGGCCCGTGGCAGTCACCGAAAACTGGACATTGGCTCCGGCTGTCACGGTCTGGCTTGAGGGCTGTGCCGTGATGATCGGAGCAGTCGGGAATCCGCCGACGCGGATGGTGTGGTTGTTGGTATCGGCGACATATACATTGCCTGAACCATCCACCGCTATGCCGGTTGGGTAATTGAAGCGGACCGCCGATCCCGTGCCGTCCGTGCTGCCGATGATTCCGGCCATGCCCGCCATCGTGCTGACGGCGCCAGTCGAACTGATCTGGCGGAGAGTGTCATTATCGGTGTCGGCGACATATAGATTGCCCATTCCGTCCAAGGCCAGAGCCGACGGGTAGTAAAACCGTGCCTGGCTGCTGGTCCCGTCGGTGCTGCCGGGAGTCCCGGGCTGCCCGGCCACCGTGGTCACGACACTGGTGGCGGCGACGACTTTGCGAATGGTGGAATTGTTGGTGTCGGCAACGTAAAGGTTTCCGGATGAATCGACGACCAGTCCCTGGGGCCCGTGGAATCGCGCAGCCGCGCCGGTGCCATCCAGCGTGCCGAACGCGCCGGCGGTGCCAGCGATGGTGGTGACCGCTCCCGCCGGAGCGACCTTCCGTATCGTGTGGTTCAATGAATCGGCGACAAAAAGAGTCCCGGAGTTATCGACGGCGATGCCCGACGGGCTGAAAAATGTGGCGGCGGTGCCGATGCCATCGGCGCTGCCGTAGGTTCCCGCGCGACCGGCGAGCGTGGTGACTACCCCGGCCGGAGTAACCTTCCGTACCGTGTGATTGTCAGTGTCGGCGACATAGACATTGCCGAGGGTGTCGACCGCTACGCCTGATGGACGTTTAAACATGGCGGCAGTGCCGGTGCCGTCAGCGCTGCCAGTGGTACCGGCGCGACCGGCCAGCGTGGTGACAACCCCGGCGGGAGTGGCCTTTCGGATCAAATGGTTATCCGTGTCGGCGACAAAGAAATTGCCGGCGCTGTCAACAGCGACATCGGAAGGGCTGAAGAATCTCGCGCCGGTGCCCGTCCCGTCGGTGCTGCCGCTGGTTCCGGCTTGTCCGGCCAGCGTGGAGACTATCAGCGGTGTGTCCACGACCAGTGTCGCCGGGGATGTGGTGATGCTGCCGCTGGCGTTGGTAATCACGCATTGGAACGCATCGCCGTTCATCGCCGCCGTGACCGAGTTCACGGTCAAGGTGGCCGTTCCGGTGCCGCTGTAGGTGGCAGTGTCGCTCAGATTGGACCAGGAGGAGCTCCCGGATGCCTGGCGCTGCCACCGGAAACTCGGCAGCGGGCTGCCGCTTGCGACCACGGTAAAACCGGCGTTCTGGCCCGGCGTCGCGGTCTGGCCGCCGGGCTGCGTCGAGATCGATGGAGCGATCGGGACGGCAGGCTGAAGGGAAAGGACGGTGGCGGAGTACGGCGCAACGGAGACGGTGAAGGCAGTGCTGGCGGTGCCCAGGCTGGAGGTGGCAATGTCTGCGGACCCACTCCCTGTACGCGCGGCCTCGTCTTGCGGAATGCCGTAGGCATACACCGTCGCAGTCGCCTGAGGGGTGAAGCCGGTCAGGCTGAGGTTGACGGTGAAAGTGCTTCCCGGACTCTTGTTGAGCACGAGTATGGTGAGCGAACCGTCAATGCGCCGGGCCGCGAATCCTGAAAGGAGAGTGTTATTGCTCGTCGCTTTCACCACGGTGTCACCGCCCCGCGCAAAGTGGGACAACAGCTTCATTATGTAGTAGGTCGGGTAGGGGTCGTAGTAAGTGGACGAGCCCCAGGTGGAAGAGCCGGATGGAGTGGAGAGCACGCCGTAGTCCCCATAAAGGCGCCAGCCATACAAGGCGGAACTGTTGTTCTGCGTATTGTCCTGGCCGTTGCGCAGATCCCACCAGACGAGGGAGTTAAATTCAGTTTGCAGCACACTACCAATGCTGTCGGCCAAATAGAGTCCGTTGACCACACTCGTGGTCTGCTTGCCCGGATAGGCATAGACCGAGTTGTTTTCCGTCACGTCGATCTCCACGCCCGCCCCCACGGCTCCGAAGTAGTCAGACAGCTGCTGCCGCAGGTCGGCGGCATCGTTCGGCCAGGTCTTCGCCTTCTGCAGCAGGGTCGCGTCGGACTCGGCATTCGCCAGGGTCGTGTCGTGCAGCGGCGTTTGCTCGTAGCGATGATAGATGAGGAAGTCCGGTGTCACGCCGAGGCTTTTGAGTGTAATGAGCATCACCGGAGTCCAGCCCTGGTGGGTCGCGCCGGTGCGCGGATTAGTGACAGTGTGACGTGGCGACTGGGAATCGAGAGTGTCCTCGCCGACCTGGGCCACGACACCGATCTTGATGGTGGGATCGACCGCCTTCATTCTCGCGATGTAGTCCCTGGCCAACGTGGCATATGTCACCGGATCCCATTTGGCGGCGTGATAGTCAGTCTCCCATGAACCGTAGCACTCGTTGCCAATCTCCCAGTATTTGATCCCGATGGCGCTGGAACGGCTGGCGCGGAGGAAATTGCGGCCGTCGTCGGTCGGAAGCGTGGCGGCGGCTCGGAGGCTGGACCAATAGCCGGCCGTCCTCCAATTCACGCCCGCAGAATCGACGCCGAGGTTCACATCGGAACCGCTGCCGAGCAGGGAGGAACTCGCGTTGGCGCACGCCACCCAGGCGGCCGCCTGTTCGGGCGTGCCCGAGCCATAGTTGACGGTGGCAAAAGCCTGGCTGCTAACGCCGAGGATGAGCTGGGAGAACTTGTCGAATCCGGCGGACCAGGTCCAGGAATTGAGCACCCCGGCACTCGCGTATCCCTTGTTCGTGCTCCAATCATAAGCGTCGGACGCCGAGCCGCCGGGAATCCGGAATACGCGCAAGCCGGCTGCCTGCATCAGGCTGATGGTTTGGGCCGACGCCGTCTGCGGGTCCCACATTACGGCATTCAAGCCGAAGATGCGTTCATCCACGATGCGGACCACCTGGGTCGCGTCCACCGCGAGGTTGACATTCTGCGCGCGGCTGGCCGCGGGAAGCGCCAATCCGAGAAGCCCAAGCAAACCGGATCGAATCAGGGGACAAAATGCCGATCGTGAGAGTACCATGAGCTTCTTGGCCTGGAGCGGCTGCGTCTACTGGCTTGAGAGAACGATGGGACCTTCGATACCCTTTACTCCTCCCGTGCGTTCGACGCTGATGGCAAAAGCAGCGTCGACCGAAACGGGCCGGTCGGTTTTGAAATGAACGCGGATGTTGGTCGCGGCCGGGTCGACGGTAAACGCCCCCGCGCTGGCCGGAACAGGATTCTTCGGGTCGGTGATCCAGAGCTGGTAGGTCCTGTCCGGCCCCGGATCCGGAAGCCTGAAGACTACCAATTCTCCATCCTGCAGGCCGGGACTCCAGACGGCGACCGCCATGGACAACGGTGTTCCGTCCACCCGGGGCCCGAGGGGAACAATCTCGACGCCGGGCCGGGCCTGCGCGTGCTGCTCCGAGACCAAGTCGGCGACGCGCCGGACTGACAAGATATGTTCGGCCTCGACTCGCTGCTGGAGGCTCCTGAGCTCAATCCCGGCCAGGGCCGTCTGCTCGCGCAGCGTGACGAGCTCCGCCTGCGTGGCGTAGTGAATCTGAACGAGGAGACCGGTGAGTGCTGCAAATACGGCTGTCGCGATCCAAGGCAACCAAGCCAGCAGGCCGGAAGGGCCACCTTCCCGCCGGACCGAAGGCGGTTCGCTGGCGGCCTGGCTGAGCCTGCTGGTGTCGTCGTCACTCATCATTGATCGGGCTTCGGTGTCGTCTGAGTGGCACGGGTCTCCCGACCCGTGAGGAATGGGAACATCGGTCGAACACGGGTCGGGAAATCCGTGCCACGAAACTGACAATGGAGGAAGCAGGACATAGAGGATCGTGCGCAATCGCCCCGGAGCTTGCTCCAAAAATGTCGGTCGCCGGCCGGAATATTGAGTTCATAAAAGCACCAGTCCGAGCAGGCCCAGCACCAGCAAGACCGCAAGCACGGTGAGGACCCTTCTTTCCTGCCGGGTGACGCGCAAAGGCATAAGATTGGTCAAAGCCCGAAGGCGTGCAAGTGATTGAAGATTTCGGCCAGCAAAGGTTCGCCAGCGATCGCGTTCCAGGGCCGGTTGCTCGAAACCCGCACAAAGAGTTGCTCGCCGGTCGGGCGAAAGCCATAGCGCCATGCGATGGCCAGAAGCTCGCGGGGCGATCGCGGATCGCGCGGGGTGATGGACACCCCATCATAGAGGTGCCAGAACCAGACGTACTGCGTCATGTCGCTGCTCGTGAACAGCCGAGATTCCGCGGCTGGCAAGGTGCGTCCGGCGACCGCGGGCGCAAAGCGCGCTGCCGCTGCGGCCACCGGCTGCCAGCCGGCTCCGGGCCAGCAGGCATCGGGAGTATGTAGGGCGACCGTGCTTACGGAGGCCTGGCCGGGCGGCCAATAGGCAAGGTAGACCGTCACTTGCGTGAAGTCGTCCGCCGTTCCCCGGTAATAGGTCCGCTGGAAAAGATGGTTGGTTTGCAGGGTGTCGGTGAACCGATACAGGTCAGCGCTGGTCGCGACCGTCCAACCGGTGGGCGCTGCCGGCAGAATTGCGGCGAGATCGGGTGCTGGCCGGGCGGTCCGGCCGGCGGGCCGGGTGTGCAGTACAAAGAAAATCGTGAGCGCGGCACCCAACAGAAGCGTCGCGGCCAGCCCGGCCTGGCCCACCAGCAAAGCCGGCTGGGAACCCCGGCGGGCCGCCAGTGCCGGCGGCAATTGGGCGGCGCCGGGCCGACCGGAGCCGAGCAGCAAGGCCAGGCCGGCCAGCGCAGCAGCGGTGACGCCGAGAATCGCATAGCCCGTCGCATCGTGCCAGAAGCCACTGATGTTGGTGCCGGCGTTGGCCAGCAGGGTCAGCGCGAGCGAGCGGACGAAATTCATGCCGATGGCCAGCGGCGCCGCGACGGCCAGCAGGATCACCCGGGCCCAGGGGCGACGGACGAGAAGGGCCGAGAAGAAGAAGCCGGCATAGACGCATGAGATGAGACTGCGAATTCCGCTGCAGGCCTCCTCGACGCCCACGGTGGAATTTGCGAGCTCGATCAGATTTCCGTGCTGGCGCGCCGCCACGCCCAGGATATTCAGGGCGGCCATCACGCTCCCCGTGACCCACATCTGGAGTCGCAGAGTGAGCATCGAGTAGGTGCCCGGAGGCATCGGCGCAGCCAGCAACCACAACGCAGCGACGGAAAACGTCGTCCAGTTGAGTGGGATGATCCGCAGCGGTTCCGCCGAGAGGGCAACGAACCCAGCCAGAAGAGCAGTGGCAAACGCTGCCGACAGCGTGAATCCAACGAGGCTGAGCGACCAGCCCAGGGAAACGGCAAACAGGCCGGCGGCGGCCAGGCCGGCGAGCGCGATGCCTGCCAGGAGAAAGGTGGCGGTCAACGTCAGCACGCCTGGCCGGGGATACCGCGGCACCCCGCTGCGTTTGCTCTCCCAAAGTAGATATGCGCACACGACCGGCATAAAGAGCCCATGCGAAAGGTCGGGGTCGTGCAGCCATTGCGGCCACAAATATCCGGTGAGCGCGAGTGCGAGCCCGCCCAGCAATCCGATGTTCAGCACCACCAGCGCGCGCACTTCGGGGGGCACACCTGGTGGCTCAACGGATCTGGATTTCTCAGCCGGATTCATGCAGTCGGACCGTGGTCGTCATCCGAGGAAATTGAACTGTTCGGTGAATGATGTAGGAAGCCCGCTTGCCCGTTCGACAGGCTCAGGGCCCCGAGCGTGTCGAGGGGCGGGCGATTTCCTCTCTGCCATCCTTCTTCGCCTAGCCTTCCGCCGCCGCCAGGCCTATGGCGGACAGGACGGAGGACAGGTCGCGCGCGAGCGCGCTTCCTACAGATGATTTGTTCCGACTCAGATGTCTGGCCGGGGCTAGACGGTGCGATCATGGCGCCGGAGCAGTCGCAATCGTGACGGCGGGCCGGGATTCGCCATAGCGGTCAAAAAGCGAGTAGATCAGATCCAGCGGCAGCGCGGGCACCATCGGCAAGATATTCTCAATTCCGGAGACTGGCTTCTGTTGGAAAAACACTTCGATCGCTTCGAGCCGCGACATGCGGGACCCAGCAATCTCCTTGAGGCGGATGCCGGTGGCGTGCATCTGGTCCCAGTCTCCCGCCACCCCGCAGGCCACGAAAAGCGCAGCGAAGGCCGGGTAGGTCGACGCGTCGGCCGGCAGCCGGGAACGCAAGACGCATTGCCCAAGGGCTGCCAGCACCGCGGAGTTCGGATGGCGCACCAGGTGGATACTCACCAGTTCGAGTTCGCGGGCGTTGATGGGAGCCTGTTCCAAGCGCGTGCGCAACAGATCCTGCCGGCCGAGCCCCGCCATGATGTCGAGGCGAAGCTGAAACTCGTCGGCCTCGGGAAGGCGTTTGCCCGCGGCGTAACGATTGAGCAGCGCCAGGGCATCGGCATAGCGTCCGAGGGTGCCGAGGCGGCTCACCTGGTAATACGGGCCATAGAAGCCGGCGGCAGCGGGCAGTTCGGCCGTCAGCCCGGGAAGCAATTGGAGTCCCTGGCCCTGGCGGATGAGCAGCTCGGAGTTGATCAGGGCGACATAGATCGGCTCGAGGCCGGCCGGAGGCTTGGCGACGAGCGCGCGGAGGGGTTGGTCATCGCCGGTTTGGCGGGTGGCAAAGAACAGGGCGTGCAGCCACACGGGCCTCTGCTGGGCGTCATCCAGCAGACGCGCCGCGGCGAGTTCCGCGATGCGCGCGAACCGGCCGTGCACCAGCAGAAACCGGAACCAAGCCTCGCCAGTCGTGGCGCGCCGGTCCGGATGTTCGCGCATGAGGAGGGCGAAGACCGGATCGGCCAGTTCCGGCTGGCCGGGCGACGTCAGTTGCGCGAATTGGAAACCGGCCTCGTAGTTGCGCGGGTTGTTGCGGAAGGCGAGATCGAGCGAAAGGATGGCTTCGTTGATGCGATGCGCTTCGAGCGCGCGCTGGGCCTTGGTCACAAAATATTCGCTGCGTGCGAGGCGCAATTCAGGCCAGCGCGGCGGCCAGGCCAGCGTGAGCGGCGAAAGGGGGTAGCCGATGAGGCGGAAGAAGGCGAAGGCACCAAGCGCGACCGCGAGGTAGATTCCGGCCAACGCGCCAAGGTAGTAGGCGGCGGCGCGCTGCCAGAATGGGCGCACGTCCTTCGCGTCCACCGAGCAGCGCAGCCCGGCGGGCGTGGCGACCAACAACGGACACACGCGGCGAAAGCGCGCGGGCTGGTGCCAATCGTTCAGCGCATCGCAGCCGGTTTCCCCGGCAC